>CBFGOM010000026.1:0-41344 GCA_965650385.1 uncultured Oscillatoriaceae bacterium | reverse complement strand
TATTCTTCTTGTTCGGAGGGACTTCCCAAATAAACTTGAATCACTTTAGGGTCATTTTGCACCTCTTCAATGCTCCCTTCACAGAGTACCGACCCTTCATGCAATACGGTAACTTTTCGGGCAATTTGCCGCACGAATTCCATGTCATGTTCAATCACAATAATCGAATGACTTTGGGCTAAAGAAATCAGTAATTCCCCGGTAAGGGCAGTTTCTTCATCGGTCAATCCTGCCACAGGTTCATCCACAAGGAGTAAATCGGGAGATTGAGCCAGTAACATCCCAATTTCTAGCCATTGCTTTTCCCCGTGGGAAAGTAATCCAGAGGCAATGTCAGCTTTGGCGATTAAACCAATAGTTTCCAGTAGAGTTTTGACCGTATTATGCTCCGATGCTGGGGTGGGTTTCAATAAGGTTTGAAATACATTTTTATTCCGATTACAGGAGATTTCTAAATTTTCCCGAGGGGTCAAATTGAGGTAAACCCGTGGAGTTTGAAATTTTCGACCAATGCCAAACCGAGCGATTCTATCTTCAGAATATTTCCGGAGGTTTCGTCCCTTAAAAAAAACTTTTCCTTGGGTGGGTTTGACTTTTCCTGTAATTACATCTAAAAAGGTGGTTTTTCCCGCACCATTAGGACCAATAATGACCCGCAACTCTCCCGTATTCATCGTGAATGTTAAGTTGTTAAGGGCATTAAATCCGTCAAAACTAACCGTTAAATTTTCAATTTCTAAGATGTTTTCGTTCACGGACTCTCTCTCTGAGACTTGATGACTAGACTATTTCCCCACTCAACTCATCAGGAGTCAATGGGTTTAAGGCTCCAGGGTTTCACGCTCCCGTTGAATTTCGGGGTCTTCTGCTAACTTAGGATAGGTAATCACATATTGCGGATGTCCGGTAATGGTGCGAATGAAATTACCCGCTTCAGTCCGCAACCAGCCGACGATGCCATTAGGAAGAATTAAAACAACAATCAGGAAGAGTGCGCCTTGGAAAAACAACCAAATTTCAGGAAATTGTTCACTTAATAAACTTTTTCCATAGTTGACTAATAAGGCTCCTAGGATGGCTCCAATTAAGGTCGCTCGACCACCCACGGCAACCCATATTACCATTTCAATGGAAAAGGCAATATCCATTGCTCTAGGAGAAATAATACCGGCTCTGAGGGTAAATAATGCGCCGCCAAGTCCAGCTAAAGCAGCGGAAATTGCAAAAACTAAGACTTTATATCCCGTGGGATTGTAACCGGAAAATCGGACGCGGCTTTCATCATCGCGAATGGCAATGAGTAAGCGTCCGAAGCGTCCCGAAGTTAACCAGCGACAGAGGAGATAGGAACCTGCTAATAGGATGACGGTGAGGACATAAAACCCATATTGAGTCTTTGAGTTGGAAATGGGAAATCCTAACAAGGTTTGAAAATCCGTGAGTCCATTTGTGCCGTTGAAGAGTTTTTGTTGTCCGTTGAAGAAGTTAAAAAAGACGATGGTAGCAGCTTGAGTCAGAATAGAGAAGTAAACCCCTCGGATGCGGTTGCGGAAGACGAGATATCCGAGAAAAGCGGCGAGGAGACCCGGAATTAACAAGATGGCGATCGCCGTGAAGGGAAAGGATGAAAAAGGTCCCCAAAACCAAGGTAATTCCGTCACGCCATACAGTCCCATAAAGTCCGGAAGTTGACTGCTGGCGGTTTCAGGAATTTGTAATTTGATATGCATGGCGATCGCATATCCCCCAAGGGCAAAAAATATCCCATGTCCCAAACTCAGCAGTCCCGTATAACCCCAAATCAAATCAATCCCCAAGGCAACGATTGCCAAAGCTAAATACCGATGCAACAAATCCAAGCGAAAATCTGACAAGACAAGCGGCATGACGGCAATCAAGATTAACGCCACTACCCCGATTGCCGAGAGTTCAAATAATCGCGGTTTTTGCGTCGCCACCTGATTGATTTGGTTCTTAACTTGAAGAAATCGCTCAATCCAACTCTGATTCTCTAAACTTTCTTTGCCTTTTAGTTCTTCCCATTCTTCTGGAAATTTATCATTGTTCATGCAGATTTTTTAACCTCGTTTAACTGACCTTTTAATCTAGGCATCAACCGTGCGTCCTTTCTGAGGAAATAGTCCGGCTGGACGGAGTTGTAAGAACAGAATAATCAGCACAAATACCATAACTCTTGCCATACTGGTGGTTGCGAAAAAAGTCAAAAAATCAAACAAAGCACTGTCGGGGGAAACCATAGAAATGAAAATTCCGGAACCAATAATGTAGTTCACCAATCCAATGGCAAGTGCGGCTACAACAGTTCCAATAATTTTGCCGACTCCCCCCACAACCACCACCATAAATGCATCTACAATGTAGTTTTGGCCTGTATTCGGTCCCACAGAACCGAGTAAACTAATCGCACAACCGGCAATTCCCGCTAATCCAGACCCGATCGCAAAAGTCAACGCATCCACTTTTTGGGTGGGAATTCCCAGACAAGCACTCATGCTGCGATTTTGGGTCACGGCCCGAATTCGCAATCCCCAGGGCGATCGCAACAAAAACAGGTAAATTCCGACCACACAAACCATCGTTAAGGCAATAATAAATAACCGGACATAAGGGAGTTGAAACGTACCAATAGGAATCCCCCCGCGCAACCAACCCGGTGCCGTCACATCCACCCCTTGTGCGCCAAACCAAGGTTGAGTGAGGGCTAATCCAGCGGATTTGCCTAAAATCATACCCAAGGCTACCGTAATTCCCGCAGAAAGAGGCAGTAAAATGGCGATCGCCCAATTGCGAATCCTCTCAAAATCTGGACGCCGCTTCACCCCCCACAATCCGCCAAAAAATAGCAAACAAAATACCCCAATTTGAAGGCACATCAGCCCACTAATACTGCGGACCAATTGTTGCAAAATTAAACTCACGCCCCAAGTTGCCAGAAGGGTTTCTAAAGGTCGGCCATACAGGTAACGAATCACCCCACGTTCTAGGAGTAAACCGGCTGCTGCCGCCACTAAAAATGCTAAAGGAAGGGCTGCAATAATATAAAACCCAAACCAGGGTTCTCCAAACCCTCTAAACACATTTTGTACAACAAATGTCGTGTAGGCTCCTAGCATCATCAATTCACCATGAGCGAGATTAATCACACCCATAATGCCAAAAACAATGGCTAATCCTAATGCAGCCATTAACAACACCGAACCAATGCTAAGACCATTAAAGAGGCTTTGTAAAAATAGTGCCATTATAGTTAAATTAAAGTATCTCCACCAAGGGTTTAATTTTCGGAAATTGGTAACAGTTTAGAGTTTAAACAGGTAAATAAAACATTATTTTTAGTTGTCTTTCCCCTTTAAACTCTAAACGTTACCCTTGCCAAATCTGGGCAATCTTTACATCATGTACTTGCCACCTTTGGCGGGGTCTGACCAGTCGCAGGAATAGCCTTTTGTATCTGCCACATACTGATTCCAAGGAATCGGATCAACTGGCGCAGGGGTTTCGGAGACAATTTTAAACATTCCATCCTCGGCAATTTCACCGATGCGGACCATTTTTGATAGGTGATGGTTGTTTTGGAGGGTGACCAGACCCTCGGGCGCTTGAAATGTTTGTCCCACAGCGGCTTTACGGACTGCCTCAATATCATCCGCTGTTCCGGCTTTTTCCACCGCTTGTTTCCACAGATAAACCATAATGTAAGCGGCTTCCATTGGGTCATTCGTCACCCGATTTTGACCGTATTTTGACTTAAAGGCTTGCACAAACTTTTGGTTTTCCGGGGTATTGACCGATTGGAAATAATTCCAAGCAGCATAATGACCTTTAAGATATTCGGTCCCGATCGCCCGCACTTCTTCTTCCGCAATACTTACCGACATAGTGGGATATTTGTCCGCCGTCAATCCCGCCCCTTGCATTTGTTTGAAAAAGGCAACGTTGCTATCTCCATTGAGGGTATTAAAAATCACACCCCCATCGGGTAAAGCGGCTTGAATTTTGGTGATAATTGCGGTAACTTCTGTACCACCGAGGGGAATATAATCTTCTCCAACAGTTTGTCCCCCTTTGGCTTCCAGTTGAGCCTTAATAATCGTATTAGCCGTGCGGGGAAACACATAATCCGACCCAACTAGAAAGAATTGCTGGCCTTTATTTTCTAACAGCCAATCCACTGCGGGTTCAATCTGCTGATTGGGCGCTGCGCCGGTATAAAAAATGTTTTTAGAACATTCTTGCCCTTCATACTGCACGGGATACCATAACATATGACCACTCGATTCAAATACCGGCAAAACTGCCTTGCGAGAGGCGGATGTCCAGCAGCCAAAAACCGTCGCCACTTTATCCCGATCAATCAATTTTCTAGCTTTTTCTGCAAAGGTCGGCCAATCTGATGCCCCATCTTCAACGATCGCCTGAATTTTTTTGCCCAGAACCCCTCCAGCGTTGTTAATTTCTTCGATAGCCAACTGTTCGGCATCAACAACACTTTGTTCGCTAATCGCCATTGTCCCACTTAAGGAATGGAGGATTCCTACCTTAATCGTATCTACGCCACCACCTGCCTCCGGAGTTGCTGCATCCGTCGTTTCCGGTACATTAGCCTCCGTACAAGCTTTCAGTAAAATGCTGCTTCCTAGGGCAGCGGTACCATAAAGCAAAAATTTACGCCGTCCAAGTCGATGGGTCATCCTATTTTTTCACTCCTACGGGTATAAACTAGCTCCTATCAGAGCCTTGATATTAAAGCGATGTTCTCGGGAACAAATTGTATTTATCGATACAGAAAAATTTTAGGCATTCAAAGCTTAGACCTCTAATATTTAGTCTGAGCCAATTTGTGACAATGTTGCGATTTCTAACAATTGTGAGGTCGAGGGGTAACGTTAGCTTTATGGTCCTTAACCTACCCTCTAAGCACCTAATTACGAGATGCCTCACTCCAGGGGTTGGATCGCAATTGAAGCGATCGCCCCCCTGAACCCTGGTGAAATAGCGCCACATTACCGACAAAAAAGTGCTAATTTTTAAACCAGATTAGCAGTAATAAAATCAATCACCGCTTGCAGTCCTTCTTGAGTCTTCAAATTGGTAAAAGTAAAGGGCCGACTGCCGCGCATTTTTTGGCTATCCCGTTCCATCACCCCTAAATCTGCCCCGACTAAAGGGGCCAGGTCAATTTTATTAATCACTAATAAATCGGATTTGGTGATTCCTGGCCCTCCCTTGCGGGGAATCTTATCCCCCGCAGCGACATCAATTACATAAATCGTGAGATCGACTAATTCTGGGCTAAAAGTCGCCGCTAAATTATCGCCGCCACTTTCCACAAAGACCAAATCTAAGGAAGAAAACCGCCGTTCCAGTTGGGCGATCGCCGCTAAATTCAACGAGGCATCTTCTCGAATCGCCGTATGAGGGCAACCTCCGGTTTCTACCCCCATAATTCGCTCCTTTTCAAGGGCCTGCGATCGCACTAAAAATTGAGCATCTTCCTGGGTGTAAATATCATTCGTCACGACGGCTAAATTATAGCGATCGCGCATTGCCTTACACAAAGCATCCACTAACGCTGTTTTTCCTGAACCAACGGGACCGGCAATTCCAACACGAAATGAACTCATAATCAGATTAAAGTTTAACGTTATCGGTGATTGAGCAACATCAGTTCAACTCCTAAACAATCGAGAGTATTGAGTTTCATGCTGCATACTGGCTAAACTGAGCCCCCAAGTGCAACTGCTGAGATCATCATCTTCTACCCTTAAAATTGTTTGAACTGCCGTTACTAGCTTGGGTTGTAAATTAAATAATAGCTGTTGCCCCGCCGTTTGACCCAGGGGAATCAGTTTTACCCCCGCCCCAATAAAATTACAAGCCCAACTGTGTAAATACCCCAACAAAGCCACATCCGGGGGAATTTGCCAATAAGAAGCAGCCACCCCAAAGGCTATTGCAAAATTGCACTCCTCCTCACCCAACACAGTGACTTCCACTCGATCTTCTACTGGCCCTAGTGCCATCACTAACCGTAGTAACGCATTCCCCATTTGCCAACTTTGTTGCCGCAACTCTTCCGTTTCTCGGGTAGCCGATGACCAGTAATTCCACTCCTGTACCTTCTCCCAAGTTCCGGAATTGGCTGCATTTAAAGCTCTCACCATCACAGCGGCATCTAAAGAAATTGCCCCTTCTTGCAATTCCCACTCAATCCAATTTTGGAGGGTTTCTGCACTCTTAACAATCCCCCGTTCCACTAACATCTCCAACCCTTCAGAATAGCTATAAGCTCCAACAGGTAAAGCGGGGCTCGCGAGTTGCAACAAAGATAATAATGAAAAATTTGTAACCATCAATTAACTTATAAATTCCGTGGTATAGCAATTTTTATGTTTTAAAATCTGAACAAAACCTTATAAACTAATCCCATCACTCATGACCATGAGGGGAATGATATGCACCTAGTTCGGGATGAAAGGGAGCCATTTCTTCTTGAACAGTTAATCCTAATTGTTCTATCAGAGTTTTTAAAACCGGGTCAACCGTCAAACGTAAATAATTCGGCTGAATTTCTAAAGGAATGTGACGATTTCCTAAATGATAGGCAGCGCGTAATAAATCCAGAGAAGAGGGGGCTGTAACCATCAGAGTAGGTTCCGGTTTAGCGGTAACGAGAACCATAATATTTCCCGAGTCATCGGTGAGGCGATCGCCATGACTTAAGACAGTCCCTCGGGGTAGCTTCAAATGAACCTCATTTCCTTCCTGCGTTGTAAATCGATGGCGACTGCGGGTGCGATCGTCTGCGGTAAGGGAAAGGGTCAACGCGATCGCCGCCTCGGGATCCGGTGGCAAGCAGTGGGTTAAGGTCAACATTCGCAATGGCTCAACAGCAAGATATAAACTTGTGGGATTGGGTTAGACCAAATCCTACCATTGAGGCGATCGCCTTTGAATTCAACCCGAATTTTTCTGGAGGATTTCCCTCAAAACAGGTTTGCCTTCAACGGGAGTCAGGGACCAGAAAACCCGTTTCTTGCCGTATTTTTTGCCACCACTCACCAAAAAAGTGAAGGCACCCGGTTTCTCAACAGGGGTTTTGCCTTGACAATCCCAGCATCCTAGTGACCCCTCCAAAAATTTCTGAAAAATATCTGCTAAACCCTCTAGCCAACTCAAAAAAAGCCTGCTACAATCATTTAATGTCAGTCATGCCGATGTAGCTCAGTGGTAGAGCACTTGATTCGTAATCAGGCGGTCGCGGGTTCAAATCCCGCCATCGGCTTTTTTGAAAACTGCTAAAATAGCATCCCAAGGCGATCGCCAGTCACCAGGGGAGGGGCGCTGATAACTCACCCTGTCAGGACTAAGGGAAATCCCTCAAATAAAATATCCGAAAAACCCCCACCCTTCAGAGTGCGGGTTTTTATAAACCCATAACAACCGAATTTCGGATGAACACCTAGAGGCCCATCCAAGCGAATTGTACCGACAAATATCGCAACAGAGGGAAAGTCCTATCAACGTGCAAACCCTGCATAATTGGGGTCAAAAATCGAGTGACCGTTACTCAAAACTATGGCTAAGAATGGCTAAGATAGGATTGCGATCGCGTTTATTTTTATCCCATCTCCTCGTTTTAATGGTTGGGGTAATCGTCCTCGTCATTACCGGCAAACTCTCCTCCCCCCGCCTGTTTATCGTTCACCTTCAACAACTTGAAGGCAAAGGATTTAACCTTCATTACGTTCGCACTTCTTTAGTCGATGTCTTTGAAACCACCTGGAACCGTGGCACATTTTGGTCTGTAATTGTGGGAACAACCGGCGCAGGTTTACTCAGTTACTTTGTTGCCAAACGGATTACAAAACCCATGACTCTCATGGAACGAGTCACCCAAAAATTTGCTGCCGGAGAACTCCATCAGCGAATGCCTGCGAGTGAAATTCCTGAACTTAACCGCCTTAGCGCCAGCTTTAATCGCATGGCAGCGAGTATCGAAAATGTGGAACACCGACGCCGGGAACTGATTAGCGATTTAACTCATGAATTGCGCACCCCTTTAACCATTATTCGGGGCAATTTAGAACAACTCGAAGATGGTACCCTGCCACCCGATCCAGATATTTATCACCGTCTCGCCAAAGAAACTCGGCGTCTGGAACGGTTAGTCAATGACTTGCAGGAACTTTCCAAAGCCGAAGCAGGTTATTTACCCATTGATTTGCAGCGGATGAATGTACGTCCTTTATTGGAAACCTTAATTGAACGGTTTTCCGATTGGATAGTGGAAGAAAACCTTGTATTGCAATTAGACTGTCCTCCTCAACTCCCCTGGGTCATGGCGGACCCCGATCGCTTAGAACAAGTGCTCGTCAATCTTCTGGGAAATGCCTTGCGGCATACCGCGACGGGTTCCATTTGTCTGCGAACCTGGACCACTGCCGGTTATCTGTGGATTGCCGTGATTGATACGGGGTCCGGCATCCCTCCAACTGAACTGCCTCATGTGTTCGATCGCTTCTGGCGTGGGTCCAGTGGCAGCAATGGCACCGGCATCGGATTAGCCATTTCTCGCCGCTTAGTGGAACTCCAAGGAGGTCAAATTCAGGTGGAAAGTGAAGTGGGAAAAGGCAGCCGGTTTCAGTTCTCCCTTCCTTTAGCTTGAGTCAGTCTAAAAAAACCAGCAGGCTTCAGCCTGCTAGTTTTTTTACACCGTTGAGAATTGTATTCCGCTTAATTACTTCGGATAAAACCCCTCCAAGCGGAATGGAAGATAATCAGCTTCAGAGGGTTGTATTATGACTTAAGGCAACAAGTTATCAACGGAGTTTTTAAACGGAAGTTGAGCAGTGGAAACAGGGGTAATCCTAGAACAGTTCGTCACCGCTTCCCAAAACTTCCTAAAAAATTTGATCAAGGGATTCAAAAGATACCAACCGCTGACGGCTACCCGCACTATGATGTTCCTAAAGGACCGAAAGGGCAATTAGGCGAACAGAACTAAAACCCTTACCCTATCCTTAAAAAAGTTGCATCTGTCAAAAGGATGACACTCGATTTAGAGTGGAGATATAATAGAAAAGTTTCAAGGAGTATCGCGTCATGACAATTGAGCCATCAAGAAACCTGACTTGTGTCAAGACCGAATTGTATCAAGTCGATGAAGATGAGCCAGGACCGGACCCCTCTGTACTCTGGGAGGTGGAAAGACTGCGCCTAAAACTTGATAAATTTAAGCAAGAAAAAGCCAAACTACTCTGCACCCAAAAGACCTTGATGCTCCAAACACAGACTCTAAGCGCTTTAGTCTCCGAGTTGACCCAAAAATTGGAAGCCGAACGGCGCGATCGCAAGCAGACTGAATCTACATACCAGTTTCTGGTAACCAATCTCCTGCGAGAAAAAGCTGACCTAGAAATCATGCTTGATACGATCGTCCAACATTCCGATCTGATGGAAGAATTATTACATGAACAATGTATTCGCGATCCGTTAACGGGTCTATTTAACCGTCGGTATTTAGGTAAATCTTTAGAACGGGAACTGTGTCGAGCTCAACTAACCGAGCGATCGCTCGGTCTAATTATGCTAGATGTTGACCATTTTAAAAACTTCAACGATAGCTACGGACATGAGGCAGGGGATGTCGTTTTACGCGAACTGGGATGGTTACTCAAAACGGAAAGTGGTGCTCTTGATATTGCTTGTCGATATGGGGGAGAAGAGTTCATGGTTATTTTACCCGAAGCCTCTTTAGAAAAGACTCAGCAACAGGCAGAACATTTACGCAAACAGGTTAAACGCCTAACCTTAACTTATTTAGATCAAGACCTTCCTCCGGTCAGTATTTCCGTGGGGGTATCGGTTTTTCCCCAACATGGGTTAACTGGACACCAGCTCATGCAAGCAGCAGATTCAGCACTTTATCAGGGAAAGATTCAAGGACGCGATCGCGTGGTGATTGCCACGGTTTAAAAACAGTCATTTTAATTAAGAAGTCAAATGAAGGAAAGCCCATATTGCCCCAAGTAAATCTCCTACTGATTAACCCTTACAAAAAATATGTTCCGACTTTATCAGATGAATTATTCAGGAAATTGTTATAAAATTCGTCTGCTCTTAACCCAATTACAAATTCCTTTTGAAATCATTGAAATTGATATTTTAAAACAAGAAAGTCGCACCCCAGAATTTTTAGTCAAAAACCCTAACGGTCGGGTTCCAGTTTTAGAAACGCCCGACGGTAAATTCTTGGCAGAATCTAACGCCATTATGTTTTACCTCAGTCAAGACACCGAATTTTTTCCAGCGGATAAATGGCAGCAAGCCAAAGTCATGGAGTGGCTATTTTTCGAGCAATACAGCCACGAACCCTATATCGCTACTTCTCGCTATTGGATTACTCTTTTAGGAAAAGCTGACGAATATCGCGAGGCTCTTCATCAAAAAAAAGAACCCGGTTATGCCGCTTTGCGAGTCATGGAAAAACACTTAGAAAAAAATCGTTTTTTTGTAGGCGATCGCTACACCATTGCTGACATTGGTTTATTCGCTTACACCCACGTCGCCCCAGAAGGCGGATTCGATTTAACCCCATTTCTTGCAATCCAAGCTTGGATACAACGAATCATGGGGCAACCGCGATATTTTAACATGAAAGATCAGTGTTAATTGTCAATTAAATGCTGTTCCAGCACCATTGGAGCGCTTCCTGTGGGTTTGAACAACAATTTCCCTAGTGACCCTATTTAACCTACCAAATGTAGACTAAAAAAAAGTTGGCTCTGTTAGGAAGTCTTGTAAACTGTTCCACAACAGAGCCAAATAAAAATGATGGGAATACGTTAAACAGAGTGCTAATTAATTACTAGCTTGGGAAGGGAAAGCACCCGGTTGTACTGCCAAAGTCATCGGTTGACCATTGCGAATCACTTGCATTTGCAATTCGCCCCCAACCCGACTACGTTCCACTTGTTGTTGTACCGCATTGGCATCCGCCATCGGTACCCCATTAATTGAAACAATCACATCACCGGCGCGCAGTCCACCGCGAACCGCCGGAGAATCCGGCATGACTTGAGCAATTAAAATCCCTTTGTCTTCAGTAACTGTTAACCCGGCATTGGGATTATTGTTAATTTCATTTTTGAGTTCTGGAGTCAACTGCACCATTTGAATGCCGAGATAGGGATGTTGAACTTCCCCATTCGCGATCAATTGTTGAGCAATATCTTGAGCGCGATTAATCGGAATAGCAAATCCCAGACCTTGGGCCCCTTGAATAATCGCGGTATTCATGCCAATGACTTCACCGCGCTGATTGAGCAAAGGACCGCCGGAATTACCCGGATTAATTGCTGCATCAGTTTGAATAAAATTCACCCGCTTATCCGGGACGCCAACTTGAGAACTCGATCGCCCAGTACCGCTGATAATCCCGACAGTAACCGTATTATCCAAACCGAGGGGATTACCGATCGCGATCGCCCATTCACCCGGTTGCAATTGCTCAGAATCTCCCACAACTGCTGTGGGTAAATCCGTTGCCTCAATTTTAATCACCGCCACATCTGTAACGGGATCGGCCCCCAGAACTTGCCCGGTAAACGAGCGACCATCTTTGAGAGTGACTTCCACCGTATCCGCACCCGCAACCACATGGGCATTGGTGAGAATTTGGCCGTCTTTACTCATAATAAATCCAGAACCCGTCCCCCGCTCTACGCGCTCTTGAGGTTCAATGGGGAATCGGGACCCAAAAAATTGCCGGAAAAATGGATCATTAAAGGCATCGGGAATTTGAGTGGTCACAGTACGCGAGGCATTAATTCGGACCACCGCCGGACCGACATTTTGAACCACCTGGGTAATAAAATTAGTATCCGCGATCGGCAATCTTGCCTGAACCACTGGGGTTGCAGTCTGCACCTGAGTGGGAGAGGCAGCACTAACCGGAGGTGAAACCAGGGTGGGTCCATTCAGAAATTGCGTCGCGGACCAAGTAGCACTCGCGCCGAGAAGAAAGATAGAAAAATAGGTAAGGGGTTTTTGCCAACCGGGGGCCGACCCCTGATGAGCAGAATGCTTCAATGGTTCTGAGGGGGTATTGAACTGATCCTGTGTTGTTTTCATTCGGGATAACTCCTGCTGCAAAACTCCTGCATTACCTTAAAAATCGAGCCTTCTTGCTTGCAGTCGGGATAATATAGCGCATCGCAACCCATTGGGAAGAATCTAGGAAAAAGCGGCCTGTTTTTAGATCTGGGTTAGACCCAGAGAGAAGGGCCTCAGACTTCCTCAAGAGTCTAGCTTCGCTATTTTATAGACCGTTCTAGCATCAAGTCAAGACCCGCATCAGCACCAGTTGAGATCGTTTCAACCGGGTTAAAGGGCTGACTATTCTTAATGTAAAAGGCAGATATGACGAGGATGTGACGAGCATATCGCAGGGTTGTGGATCGGGATGAGGGACTAGGAACCGGGGGGGGCGAGAGAGTTGCTAAATTTGTCAAGAGCGTGCAGACCAGATTATATTCGGGTAAGCGCTATTCTGCTAGAGAAAGGCTGGGAGTGGCTTTGTTTGACAACCTCGAATCGTTCTTTAAACCTGAGTTGCTCGCACGAAAGGGCGATCGCCATCCCTATGATGGTTGGTCGTTAGACCAGCGTGACCCCCGGGTGATTCAATCGTTTATGCCCCTGTGGGAATGGGCATATCACCATTATTTTCGCGTACAAAGCGACGGATGGCATCATGTTTTACCCGAGGGTAAAATGCTGGTGGTGGGTTCTCACAATGGGGGACTCGCGACACCGGATATGTTTATGTTTATGTATGATTGGTTCCGTCGCCAAGGGTTCGATCGCTTGACCTATGGACTGATGCATCCTACGGTTTGGGATATTTTTCCTGAAATCGTAGTTTGCCAAGCGGCCCAATGTGGGGCCGTGCGGGCGCATCCGAAAATGGCGATCGCCGCTCTACAAAAAGAGGCAACGGTATTAGTCTATCCAGGAGGTCCCGAGGATGTGTTTCGTCCCCATCACCTCCGGGATAAAATTTATTTTGCGGGCCGCCAAGGGTTTATTAAGTTGGCCCTGCGGGAAAATGCTCCAATTTTACCGATTATTTCCTATGGCGCTCATGACACCCTATTTGTGATGGCGGATATTTACAAAGAAATGCGCCAGTTGCATGAAGAGTGGGGGATGCCTTGGTTATTTGGAATTGATCCGGTCGTGTTTCCGATTTATTTGGGGTTGCCTTGGGGGATTGCCTTTGGACCTTGGCCGAATTTTCCCCTACCGGCGCAGATTCATACCCGAGTTTGTGCCCCGATCGCCTTTGAGCGGTATGGAAGAGAGGCAGCCAGCGATCATCAGTATGTCAATCAATGTTATCAGTTGGTCTGTCGTCAGATGCAACAATCCTTGGACCAGTTGATTGCAGAAGTGGGCGATCGCGCTTAGATTGCCGGGGAGGTTATAGAAGTGCCAGGAACAAACTAATCAGCGCGATCGCCACCACCGCGATCGCCCCAGGATATCTCCTCACCCATCGATTCAGACCTGAAAAAAACCCCGCTTGAGAATAGGGAGTTTGAATCACCGGGACCAGGGGTTGAGATTTATCGTGATAAAGCGTACAGGTTTTGGCGTAGGGTCGCTGGGGATAGTTGCAGGTATCGTCCTCATGGTAGGTGCAACTCTCGCATAAAAACTCTTCTGAGTTAGCCTGATGCAGGGGAATACCTGGGTGACCAAATCCTTTCAGGGGAGTTTGGCAATAAGGACATTTGATAGCTTGATCATCAACAGATTGATGGCACTGCGGACAGTCAGACATGATGGGAAACGGGGGTTTGATCCAGTAAGGGGCGGCTCTAGGAGTGCGGGTTTCCTCACTCCTAGAGCCGCCCTTGGTTTCATCCTACCCTAAGTATCTGGGCTAAAGGCAGACTGCCCGAGAATGGAAACCCTACAACCCATGAGATAGAGCAGCCGCAGAATCAGGATAGGATATCCCACAATAGAAGAGTGGGCCAAAATAGAGCCAGCGATCGCACCCTGACTGCACCCTTGGGAAGGCCCGCGCTATCGTAGATGATATTTTCATAACCCCAATCAGAGGAAAACAATAAAACAATATGGATGCGAATAATTTGCTCAAGCAACTGCTATTAATCGGCATTGGCACCACCTCTCTAGTCGCCGAGAAAATCAAAGAGGTGAGTGATCAGTGGGTCCAAGACGGCAAACTTAATCCCGACCAAGCGAAACATTTTGTAGACGATCTCATGCAGCAGATGAAATCGGAACAAGGGAATTTTGAAACCCAGGTCCAGCGCCAGATCCGCAACGTTATGCAAGACCTGGGAGTACCGCGCCAAGCGGAAATGGACGAACTCAGAGGACGCCTCGATCGCCTAGAACGTCAAATTCGCGACTTAGAAAATAAGCAATGGCGCTAGGCGGGTTTATTCCCACCCTCCGATACTCAATTCAGAAATCCGGGACCACCCGGGGACATTTGGAGTTAGAGTAGGGATCAGGCTACAATCGCTGGATTGTCAATTTCTAGCCCAACGATTGGAGCCATTACAGGCTACTCAGGAGGACGGATTTTGCGAGAAATTTTAATCAGCTTGGGGGTGATGCTGGCCTGCGTTTTGGTGCTAGTGGTCGCTCAATTTACCGATCGCTCCAGTGAGGCGATCGCATCCAACATTAAGCCCACTCAAACAACAACTGAAGTACCAACGCCCAGCAAATCCCTGCTGGCACAACGCTTGACCGCTCAGACGCAAATCGCCAGCGCTGACACCACACAACAGGAGACAACGACAACTATGGTAACCACACCTTCGGGTCTGAAATATACGGAAATCGCCGAAGGAACCGGCGCAACCCCTCAAAAAGGGCAAACCGTTGTAGTTCACTACACCGGAACCTTAGAAGATGGCACAAAGTTTGACAGTTCCCGCGATCGTAATCAGCCATTTTCCTTCAAACTCGGAGTCGGTCAAGTTATCAAAGGTTGGGATGAAGGACTCTCCACCATGAAAGTGGGCGGACGTCGCGAATTAGTGATTCCCGCAGAATTAGGCTACGGCGCACGCGGTGCCGGTGGCGTTATTCCCCCCAATGCCACCTTAATTTTTGACGTAGAACTGCTCAGAATTGCGGGATAAATTTCCCTTATTTCTGACCTTCCACTTTCAGGACACGGCAGCAGCCGTGTCCTGAATTTATATCAGCTTGAACCGAAACTTGTATCGATTCTGCCACTCGATAGGCTAAAGGTGGAGGCACAGCATTACCAATTTGTCCTAATCCCATGTAAACCGCACCCTCAATCCTCCAAGATTCAGGGAATCCTTGAATCATTGCACAGTCAGCTACCGACAGTCGAAAATGACCATTGT
Organism: uncultured Oscillatoriaceae bacterium; assembly: GCA_965650385.1. Taxonomy (GTDB): domain Bacteria; phylum Cyanobacteriota; class Cyanobacteriia; order Cyanobacteriales; family Laspinemataceae; genus Laspinema. The sequence continues at coordinate 25,895 of CBFGOM010000026.1, read as the reverse complement.
TTGCCACAAATAAATGTGCTTGTTCTCGATTTGCCGCCACTCCATTGGGCCAAATTTGTAGTTTTTCCCAGTTCTTTTGAGCGGAAACACTACTCAACACCGAGGTGGTATGCCGAGGTCCAGTCAGCCCACTTCTAATCGTCGGTGCTAGGGCATCAAAGCCGATATCCGGTAATCCCAACGCTTCTCGAATCCCCATACATTGAGGGAGTTGCGAAGGCTCTCTCGGGGAAAATAAATCTAACTGAATGGCTTGCCTGATACTACTCTCTTCCTCTTTTTTCCAGTAGTGAGTCGGTTGAGGTGGCTGATATTTTGCAGCAATTTTATCAGGTTTAAATCCCACAAAAAAAACACGGTTGCGAATTTGAGGAATCCCAAAATCAGGTGCAGATAAAATAAATTTAATTAAATGATAGGTTTGACTGAGGGGTTTTTCTATTTCTTCCTCTATATATGAACTAAACTTTTTACCCAGTAGTGCCGTCACATTTTCTGCAACAAATGCTAAGGGTTGAATCTCCAAAACAGCCCGAACAAATTCGGGAAACATATCCCGGCGATCCGCTTTTCCTTTTTGATGACCTGCCACGGAAAAAGGTTGACAAGGAGGACCCCCATGAATCACATCCACTAACCCACGATAACTGCGCCAATCGATTTGGGTGACATCCCCAGCTTCCCCAGCAAATACCGTCCAATGGGGGCGATTTTGAGTTAAAGTTTTACCGGCATCAGGGAGAATATCATAGCTGGCAACATGAGTAAAACCGGCGCGATCAAAGCCTAAATCCAAACCCCCTCCGCCACTGAATAACGAAAGCGATCGCAATCCATGAAAGGGCAACTGCGGCATCAAGTCTTCCGGATGCAACTTCGGCACATTAATTGCGTGAATCGGTGGCGGTCCCTCTCCCCGCAATGCCTTTGCCTTCGCCGCACTCGATGCCTGAGAACGGTTTCGGTAAATGGCTCGTTCTGTTTCGGTGATATTCCATCCCAGGGACTTTTCCCTCAAACTCTTCACTGCTTATTTCCTAATTGACTTTAAATCGATGATAAAAGCATACCTCGGTGAACGGCAGTATGGCAATCAAATCGGTGACATTCAACAAGCTATATTTAGTTTTTAAACCCAGTGAAATCACAGCATTTGAATCCTAAAGTTTTTAAATTTGTTAATTTTTTATAAAGTGGGATTATAAACTCATAAAATTTGCAATTACTTATTTAAGTAAGAAGGATATTTTAAGATTTAGATTGCCTTGCGCGCGATTCTAAAGAACCCATAACTCCCAACCCACGACAAAAGGTGCTAGTGCTGATAGGATCTAAATTAAAGATTAATTAAGTTCTTCCTGCTTACCACCATGTCTCTGAGCAATCTGCGCGACCTCTACCAGCAAGTCATTCTGGAGCGTTACAAGTCTCCCAAATATCGGGGTGTCACGGATCCGGTGCATCGCCGACAGCGAGGACATAACCCTTCCTGTGGGGATACCATCGAACTGACATTGCGGCTGAACGAGGCGGGCGATCGCATTGAAGAGGTAAAATTTGACGGGGAAGGCTGTGCTATCTCGATGGCATCGGTTGACCTGATGGCTGAAGCGTTGCGCGGCAAATCCACCGATGAAGCGCTGGAAATGGTACAGCGCTTCCAGTCTATGATGAAAGGCGAAGCAGAATTTCCAAAAGAACAGCGCAAACTCAATGTCATGCAAGGCGTCGCTCAATTTCCGGTTCGCATCAAGTGCGCCAACCTCTGCTGGCATACTCTAAAAGCGGCGATCGAATCAGCGAACCCTGACTCCGATAGCTTTGTCAGTAATGAAGCGGAATCTTAAATCTGAATGGAACTCACCCACACTACTCCTCAATTACACCAGAAACCAATATGCTAACAACCGCAGAATTTTTCGTTGCTTTTAAGTGGGCAGGCATCCTCACCCTGGTTAGTGGAGTCCTGAGTTTGTTAGGATTTCTCTTCAAATGGGGAGTCCGCTTTCGCTTGGTAGGAATTACCGGCTTTATGGGAGTCCTTACCGGCGGTTTATTTGCCCTCAGCTTAGTCCCTCTGACTCGCGTCCAAGTCCCCGGTGCAGTCCATTACACTAGGGTGTACGACAATGGCGGCAGTCAAACCGTGATTGCTTTACCCCCAACAATTACCGAGTCTGAACTAGAATTAACCCTGCGTCAAGCGGCGAATGATTTGTTTTCTCAGGGTCGCTTTAGTTCCGCTGGCGAAAACCAATTAACCATCCGTGCGCGCACCATCGTTCATCCTGAACCGGGACTTTCTAAACCCTTGTTTTTGGGTCAAGTGAAGCGATCGCTGGCAGTTCGTGATGATGAAAATCTTGAAATCGAAATCTATGCTGATCAATTCTCGGAACTGTCTAAACTAAAACTAGCAGCTAAGGACGCCTAAACAATTGATAATTGATAATTGAAAATGGATAATTGAGGAGATTTTTAGAGTATCTTTCGTTCTGTCTTCTCAATTTTTCTAAAGGCATAAAGACTTACGCTTTAAACCTAGTTTGAGGCGTAAGTTCTGTTTAAGCACAAGTTTCCCTGACAATCGCTCAATCTGGCGTGCAAGTTTAGAGTGAAATCCCTTAAAATTTAAGATATCCCAGAGGTAATCCCCCCTGGGACCTGTAGGTGCAATCCCGAAATTTAAATAAAATCCCCGCCACAATCGGGAATCGCCGAATACAGTAGAGTTATAAATACTCATTCCAGGAAAACTTCAGCAACACATCCGTAGAACTGTATGCCCCATCAGAATTTGGCTTCCTCGACTGCGAACTCGAATCCAACTGCTGTACTGCCGATGCTTAATGTAGCACCTGCCCAAGTGATTCGAGCTCGGGGCTGTTTGGAACAATCCGGCGCAATGATTGCCAGATTAGGGCATCGTCCCTTGATTGTGGGGGGCGACTGCTCTAATACACTGCTGACTGAACGCTTAAAACCGGCTGTTGCTCAATATCCACTGGCGATCGCCTCCGCCTCCTATACCCCCGACTGTAGCGAAGCCAGTCTCAGCCGACTGCAAGAAGCTGTCGCTACCCATCAAGCGGATCTCATTATCGGCACTGGGGGCGGGAAATCCCTCGATGCAGCCAAACTTTTAGCCCATCGCTGTGGATTACCGATTGTTACCATTCCCTCTTCTGCCGCCACCTGTGCTGCCTGGACAGCCTTATCCAATATCTATTCTGAGGAGGGTGCATTTCTCTACGATGTCCCCCTCCCCAAATGTCCCGATGTCCTGATTCTGGACTATGACTTGATTGAAACTGCGCCGCAACGCACCTTAGTTGCTGGCATTGGGGATGCGATCGCCAAATGGTATGAAGCCTCAGTCAGTAGCGGACATTCCGAACAAACCCTAATTATCGCCGCCGTCCAACAAGCGCGGGTGTTGCGGGACCTGTTGTTTCAAAAATCCGCCCAGGCAGTTGCTAATCCAGGTGCAGAAGTCTGGCAGGAAGTCGTCGATGCGACGGTGTTACTCGCCGGAGTCATCGGGGGACTGGGTGGCGCGCAATGCCGCACCGTTGCCGCCCATGCGGTTCATAATGGCTTAACTCACCTGTTAGCCGCTCATGATACCCTGCATGGGGAAAAAGTCGCCTATGGTATTTTGGTGCAACTGCGCCTCGAAGAAATGCTCCAAGGCAACCAATTAGCTGCCAGCGCAAGGCAGCAACTCTTAAAGTTCTATTCAGAGATTGGCTTACCCCAAAGCTTAATGGATTTAGGCTTAGAAGCGGTCACTTTGGGAGAACTGTACCATGCTGCTAAAATTGCTTGTGCAGCCAATTCAGACATTCATCGGCTGCCTTTTACAGTGGTGCCGGAACAACTGATGGCAGCAATGGTTTCCACAACTGCACCCGTAGAATCTCGGCGAAGCGGGGTAGATCTGGGGGGAGTTGTCAGCGATACCTCAGAAATCCTGGATACAGCCACTGTCTAAGGGAATTGAATGGAGAGAACCGCCAAGCCTGAACCTAGATCTATGGGGAAGAGAGTTTAGTTTTTAAATTCTGTATCTCTGGTGACCGTTTGGCGATTAAATGTCTACTTGTAGTTTTTTTTTGCAACAAAAGGAGATCGCGGTTTTTCCGCGCACAACGCCCATGACTTTAGATTGGATCCAACCGGCTCAACGTTTGCAGCAACTTCCGGCTTATGTCTTTGCGCGTCTTGATGAACTGAAAGCCGGGGCGCGATCGCAAGGAATTGACTTAATCGATTTAGGCATGGGCAACCCCGATGGACCCACCCCTGTTGCTGTGGTGGAAACCGCGATCGCTGCCTTGCAAGATACTAAAACCCACGGTTATCCTCCCGTAGGTGGCACCGATAGTTTTCGGAAAGCCATCTGTGAATGGTACAACCGTCGCTACGATGTGTCCCTGGATTCTGAAACTGAAGCCCTGCCGGTTCTCGGTTCCAAAGAAGGATTAACTCACTTTGCCCTCGCTTACGTCAATCCGGGAGACTTGATTTTAGTCCCCAGTCCCGGTTATCCCGCCCATTTCCGGGGTCCCTTAATTGCTGGGGGTGAAATTCATGAAATCGTTCTGTCTGAGAAAAACGATTGGTTGATTGATTTGACGACAATTCCCGACGAGGTAGCAAAACGGGCTAAAATTCTCTATTTCAACTATCCCAACAACCCCACCACTGCCACTGCACCTCGGGAATTTTTCGAGGAAGTAGTCGCCTTTGCGCGTCGCCATGAAATCTTGCTAGTCCATGATATGTGCTATGCAGAATTAGCCTACGATGGCTATCATCCGACAAGCTTGTTAGAAATTCCCGGTGCAAAAGAGATTGGGGTCGAGTTCCATACCCTTTCTAAAACCTACAATATGGCAGGATGGCGGGTGGGTTTTGCGGTCGGTAATTCTAGCGTGATTAAGAATTTACGCCGCTTAAAAACCAATATGGATTATGGAATGTTTGCTGTCGTCCAAGCAGCGGCAGCAGCAGCACTAAACTTGCCTGATGTTTATATTCATGAGGTGCAAGCGCGGTATCGGGCGCGGCGCGATTTCTTGGTGCAAGGACTGCGCGAATTAGGATGGAGTGTGAAGAATCCAGAAGCGACATTTTATGTTTGGGCAAAATGTCCCTTTGGCAATAGTTCAGAAGAGTTTATTGAGTCGGTTTTGAATAAAACCGGTGTGGTTTTAACCCCAGGGAATGCCTTCGGTTCCGGCGGTGAAGGCTATGTGCGAATTAGTTTAATTCAGGAATGCGATCGCCTCGGTGTTGCTCTCGATCGCCTCAAACAAGCCGGAATTTGTGGGGAGATGCCTGCTTTAGTTACCGGCAGTTAATCCCCTTGTCATGGGTCATTTTTTGTTGCTCATTAATGACCCATGACCCATGACCAAATTAAGAGGGTCTAGTCGGCGGCGACTAAACCCTCTTAATCTGTAAATTGACGAAATGAATTTTCAGCTTGATGTACAGTGAAGTTAACAATTACTAAGGTTTACACACGACACGCAGTTAGTTTTTGGTGTTGGCATCCACTCAGTCTATACCAGACTCCAAGTTTTGGCTTCTCGTTCTAAATATTTATTAGACAGAAGCACCACCTTTTGGCTGGGATGCTCGCCGCTGCTTCACTACGGGAAGATTAGAGCGGGATGACGCAAAACTCTAATCTAAAAAACTTGTTTGGCGTTGAAGTTTTATTTCCTGCTCGCGTCATATTTATAAGTTACCACAAATTTTTTAGAGCGCAACCCTCTGTTTAACAAACTTTACAGAGTTTTACGTCTTGCAATCTTTTCTGTTACATTTGTTAGCAATTCACCCCAAATAGGCATTTTGATAAGCATAATTACTTCCAGAGTTAGCCTTCCGAAAGCCCTCGCCTGAGCAAGGCGAGGGAAACACAGATGCAGTTAAGGAAACAGAATGGACCAAGTGGAGGGGCCCACTATACCATCAGGGTCTAAATTGTAGCGGCGTTGTAAGGCGCGGACCGAAGCATCGGTTCGCGGACCGAAGACGCCGGTAGGGGACCCTTCAAAAAAGCCCAGTTGATTGAGGCGCTGTTGGAGTTGCGCCACCCAATCACTTTCCATGCCTTCTCGCAGAATGGGACGGGAGGATTGAATAAAGGGGACCGATCCGGGATTTACGACACCGGAGGCGATCGCGCCAGGAGAGGGCGGAAAGAGGCGATTCCAGGTTCCGTCTCCGACAATTCCATCGGGGGTTAACCCGGCTGCCTGCTGAAATGCGGAAACGCCTTGGACTGTGCCTTCACTGTAAATGCCATCCACAGGGCCCGTGTAATATCCCATCAGTTTGAGGACCGCTTGCAGTTCGGTGACTTCTTGACCTTGGGTCCCGAATTGCAAGGTTGATCGCTGCACGAAAGGGGTCTGCTGGGCGATCGCCGCGATCGGCGCCGAACTCAAAACCAGGGATAAACTGCATACGATGAGTTTGGCGGTGGACCGGATCCAGCCCGTTGGATTAAATACGACCTCTGTCAATGTCTCTAGCCTCCTACTCGACTAATTTAGTGCTGATTTTAGCCGGTGATCCGGGGGAAATTATGACGGGTTTCAGTGCCTTTCTTAACATTTGGCGTCCGTTTTGTGACATTAATAGGCAACGGATTCACATAACGGCGCGATCGCCTCTGAGGGTCCGACTAGAGAGATGTAAGCTTGAGTCAGATAGCAACTGGCGGCTTCCTGGGCCTCCAATGGCGAAATTCCGGCAACCTCTTCGGTGAAGCGAGTATCAAAATCAATACCCAGGCCCAAAATTTCATACCACCCAAAGACTTGCGCGATTTGAGCGTTAGTTTGCTTGCCGAGAGCATATTGACCAAGGAGCTTATTTTTGGCCGCTTGTAACTCGTCCTCAAGTAGGGTGGTAGTGCTCAGACGCTCTACTTCGGTTTGCAGACATTTTAGGGCGATCGCCGTATTTTCAGGAGCAGTCCCCATATAAACCACAAACGCTGCTTCCCGCAGACGAGTGGGATAGAATGCCGAAACATCATACGCTAAACCCCGTTTCTCCCGGAGTTCCACAAATAACCGGCTAGATAATCCATTTCCCAAATAGGTATTAAGCAACTTGAGGATGGCATAATCCCTCGGGTTAGGATTTAAGGGGTCATTTCCCAGAACTGAAGCCCCTAAATACCCTGCCATCACGATGGACTGTTGAGTATCCTGGATAGAACTGAGAAAGCGGGGATTAGGTTTTAATCGGGGTAATTCCAACGGGGGGACTACCCCAGAAGGGGCCTGCCAATCGCCAAATATCGATTCCACCAATGCTGTTGCTTCTGGGGGGGAAATGCGACCCGTGAGACTAATCACAACGCGATCGGGGCGAAAATAGGTCTGATGATAGGTTTGTAAATCATCCCGAGTCAACTGAGAGACCGTCGCTTCCGTTCCCAGAACCGAACAAGCATAGGGGTGATCTGGGTACATTGCGCGCCGCATCTGGTCATAGCCAATGGTAAACGGTTGTTCCTGCTGAGAGCGAATGCCTTGCAGGGTCAGACGGCGTTCTAGTTCCACCTCAGACTCGGGAAACGTAGGCGATCGCAACAGTTCCGAAGACAGCCGCAACAACTCCGGGAAATCCCCCGAAACCGTCTTCAAACTCAGCAAAAAATAATCTGGCGTTGTATCGGTACTCAGGGTCGCACCCACCGACTCCACCAATTCAGCAATCTCTAGGGACGATCGCTTTTCGGTCCCCTTCGTCAACACCGCCGACAGCAGATGCGACAATCCCGCCTGGTTTGGGGACTCCCAAGAACTCCCGGCATTGATAAAAATCCGGGCAGCAATAATATCAGCGGCGGGATTTTCCACGGCAATCACCACCATGCCATTCTTCAAAACCGTGCGATGGATTGTCTTCTGTAGCGATTGCGTCACGTTCTGTGTCACGAAAATTAGGTTCCTTGTAGTCGTCTGAGATGGATTCGTCTGGTGTTTAACTCAGTCTAGCGGTTTGAGTTCGGTGACTGCGTAATATTTGGGGCATAAATAGTTATTCGCTACCCGTTGCAAGTCTGCCGCATCATAGGATTGAATGCAATCCGGATAGGCTACCGCTGCCGGGGCCTCAGCAATAGTTTCATAGTAACCATATAACCCAGCCAGTTGAGACGGGGTTTCCGTCGAAAAGGCATAATCATTACAGAGCAGGCGTTGCGCCCGGGCGAGTTCAGCAGCATTAATAGGTTGAGCTTGTAACTCATCGATGCGATCGAGAATCACATTTTCGACCAAATCCAGATGTTTTGGATCGAGCCATGCCCCAATTGTAAACAAGCTGGAATCCCGTTGGAGGGAAAAATCGCTCCCAATGCCGTGAACCAGTCCCCGGATCTCCCGCAATTCTCGGACTAAACGGGAATTTCGCCCCTCTGCCAGGACTACGGCGAGCAAATCTAAACCGTAGGCATCTTGCAACTGTTCGACCCCGGGTCCCGTCCAAGCAAGAGTCAACCTTGCTACTTCCAAACGGGGTAAGAGCAGTTCCCGACGCCGAATTTCAGTCATGGGGGGTTCTGCTTCTTGTTTGAAGTCCTGCCATTCCCCTGGGGTGGGGAAACTGTTGAAGGCGTTCTGTACTAGGTCGAGAGTTTCGGTTAAGGTGACGTTGCCCACGATCGCAACGGTCATATTTTCCGGTTGATAGTGGCAGCGATGGAACATTCGCATTTCTTCAGGCGATCGCTCCATCAAAATCTCCGCCTCGCCAAAGACTGGGCGTCGATAAGGATGCTGGTGATAAATCGTCTCCATCATCGCTTGAAACCCCAACCAATCGGGATTATCCACCGCTTGGCGAATTTCTTCAAGTACCACGTCTCGTTCCCGCAGAAACTCATCATCCGGAATCGCCGGATGCAGCAACAGATCCGCCAAAGCAGGCAGACTTTCTTTTAAATAGGGTGCAGCAACGGTAATGAAAAAGTGCGCATAGTCATGACTCGTGGCGGCATTGGTCATCCCACCCCGATTTTCAATCAGACAATCAAAGGCACCCGGAGGCTGGATTAAGGTCCCTTTGAAAATCATGTGTTCCAGGAAATGAGCCATTCCTGACCAGGTGTCAGGTTCGCGGATTGCACCTGCTTTAACCCACACATCCACCACAACCACCGGTGTAGCGCTGATATGTTGGTGAATCACGGTTAATCCATTCGCCAGCCTTACGATATTCCCTGGAAACTCCGATTTCTTGAGCAGTGCAGACAAACTTTCTAATCTCAAACCTGAATTTGGTGATAAATTATCTCATGCTAACGCTTCATTTCACACTAGGCTGCATGAATTGATACAGACTTTGTTGAGAACGGGGCAAAAAGGATTCAGGACCTGCGAAAATTCTCTACCTTTTTCTCCCTAGAGGGACCTCATGCCAAAGAATAGGGGTCCTGGTTTCGTTGCCCTCCGTTCTGATGAGGGTCGGTTGGGTCTTTGTTCTACTTTCCTTCGCCTACAGGGTTTAAGGATGGGACTTTAATTTTATTGAAAATTGAGGGAATTCTCAGGTTTTCCCGAATTTTTATCCCGATGAAAAAAATTTAGTCTGTGTTGTTTACCAGAAACGTTACATCGGTTGGGGTCCGAAATTTTCCCCATTTCTACAGACTGGAACTCGAAGAGTCTGCAGACTAAAACTTGATTTTTAATCCTAGACTCTGCCTAGCGCGATCGCTTGGGTCTAAGTTAGTTCAGGACTTGACGCCTCTTATTCCTCACATTGTGTAAATTTGGGAATAGATTTAGATCTTCCCCCGCTTTCAACAACCCCTCGACTCATGGTGACTTTGATAGTGGCTTGGATAATAGGGGATGCTTAACTTTTCTTCCGATTCAGCAATTTTTTTGAAGAAAAGAACCGATCGCCATTGCCTGGGTGGAGACAAGCGACCTTACAAGAGACTGCCATTGGATTCGGGCCAGTCCCGTTGTTTTTTAATTCCCAAAAGAATAGTTTTGTCCCCCGATGGGGAACTCAAGGAACTGAAGTCTTTTTGTATCCCTCTTGACCCCCTGGGCATGACGAGACTAGGAGCCAAGTGGATTGGGGTTAAATCCGAGTTACAAGGATTGAATAATTAAAGAATTGAGACGAACTTAAATCCGAAATGTTCCGGATGGTGGAGCGTTAGCCCCGAGAGGGTTTCACCCTAAATAATTTAAAAAATAGCCGGATGTTTTGTAGATATTCCGTAGAAAGAAATAACAGTCAAACAAGGAATTTATCTATGAGCATCTACAAATGCTTGGTGTTATCTAGCCTGCTTTTATTAGGGATTAATGCCAATTTTGCAGGCGTTGAATATCTTACTTCAAAAGAAAATAACTCCCATGCAAATAGTCAAATTGCCAGCGCTGATGTTGCTCGTGGAACCGAACCGGATCATCGGGGAAGTGGACGATAAGAACCCAACCGATCGCCCAATTGACGATCGCGCTTATCCGTCCCAGGTCACCCTCGACACAGACCTGAAGCGACGCCAGTTTGAAGCCAAAAGTCATGACAGTCTATGGAGTGCGCGCTCATCCATCAGCGCAACTCCGGAATTCATTTCAGGGTGCATTCTGCCATTTTTTCAGTCATTTCCCTTCCTCATGACAGAACTTAAGACAGCGATTGAAAGCTGATCGCGTTCCAGGAGCGATCGCCATTAAACCGAAGGGAAGGCGATCGGGTCCAGAGAGAAAACCGTACCTCCTCAAGGTACTATCCGGTCGGAGTGTGGTGCTCGTCCCAACTAGAGAATTAATCAATAGAATGAGCAAAAACGGCTCAAATAGAAAGCGGAGGGCTAACCAAACGGTTTGCCCAATTTTCTATATTTAGGCCAAGGGTCTGCGCAACTGCAAAGCAGCTCAATCCATCACTTTGAGTGTTCAGAACCCTTAACCTGCTTGCGGGAAACTCGGTCCGGGAGTAGAAACCTCCAGAGAACCTGGGAGGATGCTTGCTGATTTAGGTAAAATTTAAGAAACGTAACGTAAACAGGCAAGCTAGATGATCCCTACCGTAATTGAACAATCTGGGCGTGGTGAACGCGCCTTTGATATCTACTCCCGCCTCCTGCGCGATCGCATCGTCTTTTTGGGACAACAGGTGGACGCAGACCTAGCGAACCTGATTGTTGCCCAGTTGCTGTTCCTAGAAGCGGAAGACGCGGAAAAAGATATCTATCTCTATATCAACTCCCCCGGTGGATCGGTGACCGCAGGCATGGGAATTTTCGATACCATGAACCACATCCGCCCCGATGTTTGTACCATTTGTCTGGGATTAGCCGCCAGCATGGGCGCTTTCTTATTAAGTGCCGGTACCAAAGGCAAGCGGATGAGCTTACCCCATTCTCGAATCATGATTCACCAACCCCTCGGCGGCGCTCAAGGGCAGGCGACAGATATTGAAATCCAAGCCAAAGAGATTCTATACCACAAAAAACGCCTAAATACTTTGCTCTCGGAGCATACAGGTCAACCCCTTGAGCGGATTGAACAAGATACAGAACGGGACTTTTTCATGTCCGCCCAAGAGTCTGTAGATTACGGACTCATCGATCTGGTCATTGATCGCCGTCCCTCTGCCAACCGTCCCGTAGCCGTGAATTAAATCACGGTTAGGTTCCCTGGTGAACAGACTGTTATACCTCTGGCTGCCCCTTGGACCTAACATTGATTGTGTTTGCTCCCATCCTACTCAGGGTGGGAGCAAAAGGGGGGCTTTGTAGAGTTGGGGTAGCGGTCTATCTGGGAGTTGAATCCATATAATTCACCAAATAATTCACCAAAAATTTTAGAGTTGAAATGGGAAAGAGTCCAAGTTTCTCCTCTAACTCCTCAAATTTTGGAGTGACAATCCCTATCTAAGGGCTAGGCTGGGTTTTGAGATAGGTTAAGAAGTCTAGTAATTGGTCTTCTGAGAGCAGAGAACGGGAGGGGACTCCATATTGCTGTTTCAGATGGTTGCGCCCTTGGTCGTTAGTCCAGCCCAAGCGTTTAATCTCAATAGTGGTTTGGGCGATCGCATCCGATAAATCTACGGAACTCGATGGGGTAGCGTTAACGGCGGTTTCTGGGAACGTTGAAGAACTGGAGACCCCATAATCACTCGGAAGACCGGACTGGGGTTCCTCGGGAGATTTATACTCACCGAACGGATCCGCATTTTCCCGCGTGGGACTGTCTGGAAACCCAGAGGTTTCAGGTAAACTCTGGGGGGCGAATTCGCTCTGGCTAGAAGGAGTCGGCGAATATCCCGCCCCTGATAGCCATTGATCAGGACTCGGACCCGACTTTTCAATCTCTGGGAATGCGGGGGTCGTTTCTGAGGGAGTCGAGCGTTGAGATTCGGGCAACCCGGGGGAACTCATGGGGGTTGAAGAGGGCCTAGCACGGGTTTTGCCTTGTCCTAAATGTAGCGTATTAAAAGCCGGAGCTGATGCCGGTGCAGTTACCGGAGACTCTGAGATGTTGCGCGAAGCAGTAGCTTCAGAGACAGAACCCGATGTACCTAAAACCGCGATCGCCCGAGTTCGGGCCCGATCTTCCGCTTGTTCGATCGTCGGTTCAGCCGCCATCCCCGTCGCAAGGGTCACCCCATCCATTTGTACCAAGGTCCGCACCACATAGAGTCCTTGATGAAGGGTGAGTAATTCAGAAATTAAACTGGCGGTTGGATAGCGAGAGCGAAATTCAATCAACATGATGGGTGAGGGTAGTATCAATACTTAACATTGTGAACTACCGAACGGTGAATCAGAGATTACACCGTCGGCTTCCTACCCAGCAGATTGCGAAATAGTAGATTTCTTGCGTCCTCTACTATCTCGACTTACACCTGGGCGATAGGCGAACTCCCCGGTCCCCGAGGATAAAATCCGCAGTCCTTCATCTCTGATATTTTTAGCCGCGTTGATGTCTCTATCGTGCTTCGTTTGGCACTTTTCACACTGCCAAGTCCTGACCTCAAGGGTCAGGCTTCTGACTTGATTGAGGCAAACATTGCAGGTTTTGGAGCTAGGGAAGAATCGGTCTACTTCAAGGTAAACTTTCCCTTCTTGCTCTGCTTTGTACTTCAGCATGGTACAGAACTGACCCCATCCCACCTGACTGATTGCTTTAGCGAGACAGTGGTTTCTGACCAGGTTCCTAACTGCTAGATTTTCCACCACTATGACTTGGTTCTCGTCTACCATCCTGCGTGACAGTTTGTGGTGAAAATCTGACCGGCATCGAGATATTTTGTTATGTACCCCCGCTACCTGCTTACGGGTTTTGTTGCGGTTGTTAGAACCCTTTTGTCTTCTGGACAACCGCTTCTGCTTGGCTCTTAGATTTTTTTCATGTTTAGCTAACCAACGGGGGTTGTCAAACTTAGACCCATCGGAAGTGATAGCAAAATGAGTCAAGCCTAAATCAATACCGACTGCTTTACCTTCGCTCGTTTTTTCTGGGATATCTTTCCCATCATCGACTAGAACCGAGGCAAAGTATTGACTATTAGCATTCATCCACACTGTAACTGTTCTGATTGCCCCTTCAATCGGTCTATGCAGTCTGGCAGGAATAATCCCCATTTTGGGGAATTTGATGCCATCTTCTACGATCAAGACATTCTGAGGATAACTAATAGATTGGTTACGGTGCTTTGATTTGAATTGAGGATAATCAGCCCTCCCTTCAAAAAAGTTGATAAAAGCCCTAGACAAATTTAAGGCAACAACCTGTAAGCATTGGGAATAAGGTTCTTTCATCCATTCATACTCTTTCTTGAGATTAGTTATCTCTTTCTGGATGGCAAAGCGACCTAGACCCTTCCCTGTAGCTTTGTAGGTTTCGTTGGTAAGATTGAGAGCGTAGTTCCATGCGAATCTACAGCAACCAAAACTCTGAGCAAGGTGTTGTCTTTGCTCGGTGGTTGGGTAAATTCTGCACTTGGTCGCTCTCAGCATTACCATAAAAATAATTTGCGATAATATTATAGCATGACAATCAGTGGGATTTTCAATTTTCAGGGTATCGTAGCTTGCTTGGGGCGCAGCAGTACCCTTCAACTGACTTGAGGGGTCCATGTATCCCGATGCTGACCGTTCTGGTACAGCGCGGGACTTAGAACCCCTCAAACTCCCCAGTAGTTAATGAGGGAAATTCGCTTCGGGGAATTTTAATGCCATTCAATGCTACAATGCCAGAAAACAGGTCACTTGTGAAAGACCCTAGGACAAAACCCGCCGCCTTTGAGTACAGCCCTCGCGATTGATCGCCAGAGAGCTACGAAGAGCGGCAACTATCAATTTCCTAGGGAGAAAAGCCAGAAACCATGCCGCTAGAACAAGCAACAACTCGTTTTTATGAGTGGGATATCTAACAGATACGGCACCAACTCGTTAGAGTTTTCCAGTGTCTTTAGATCCTAACTCTGTTCAATCCCCAAGCATGACAAGCTAGTTTGAGGGGGTTCAACACCAAACAACCGCCCCTTCGCTTTGGCTAATGTCCCTGGGATAGATCGGGTTAATAAATCACCGGCGAGTCTACCCCGGCATCGGGTATGTGTTCTTCATTGTCTTTAGGGATGTCAGCGCGATCGCCTTTCAATGCATTTCGCGTGGGTCAACCCTCCTGTTTTTCTCGGTAAGGAGTCCGTCAGTGACCCCAGCATTCGCCAACTGTTGGCTCAAATTGCTTGGAAACTTGACGCTGATGCTGAAAAAGTCGCACGATACGCGTCGCTTTGCGAGTCTGGAAGTTCTAATTCGGATGGGTCGATCGGGGAGTATGATACGATAACGACCTCCGTTGAAAACTGACAGGGGATTGACGCGATGCAACTGTTTTGGCTTGAAAGTTGGCATCACTATAGCTTGTCTGAAGTCAAACGAGTTCAATAAGGGGATATTCGTCATTTGCGTCACCTTTGAGGCTCGACTCGATAGAGAACAAGCAGCAACACCAGACATTTGATGCCTGGAAAGAGAACCGAATGGATAAAAGAAGGATCGATCTCTGAATGGACTTTTCAATCGCTACACTACTGGCAAATTTTACCGATGATAAATCGGTCGCTCCCAAGATCTTGGAGAAGAAACTGGGGTGTCAGGATGAAAAAAGCACGCGCTACTTACAAATTGCGCTCGATGCGTTGGAAAAAATCGGCGTGCTTGTCAAGGAAAAAGGTCGATATCGGCGGGTTTGGGAAGAAAGTCTCGTAGAAGCAAAACTGCGCTGCTCTAGCAAGGGGTTTTGCTTTGCGATTCAGGATACGGAAGGGACTGAGGATATTTATATCCGTGAATGCCATTTGAGTAATGCTTGGAATGGCGATCGCGTGTTGGTGAATATCATTAAAGAAGGCTCTCGGCGTCGTTCTCCCGAAGGCGAGGTGAAGTTAATCCTGGAACGTGCCAACCCGTCCGTACTCGCGAGAGTCAAGCAAACGGGGAATCGCTATTTAGCCGTTCCTTTAGACGATCGCTTGTTATTTGAACTCGACCTCAAACAAAATGGGATTTCCCTTGCGGATGCGGTCGAACATCTGGTTCATGTCGAAGTGTTGCGTTATGCTCTCGGCAGCAATCCCCCTCTCGGGCGTGTCGCACAAATCCTTGGATCAGATGCAGAAGATGCCAATGATCTGGATATTGTTTGCTGTAAGCATGACTTGCCTCGCGCTTTCCCCCAAGTCGTTCTCGATGCGATCGCCGATTTACCTAAACCCCTGCGCAAGGCTGAGATTAAAGGGCGCTTGGACCTGCGCAGTCTCCAAACCATTGCCTTGATGCCCACATCCAGACTCCGGAGTACCATTCCGACGGTGGAACAAGCGTTTACGCTGGAAACTCTCAAAAGTGGCGAATGGCGTCTGGGAATTCACGTATCAGATGTGGCCCACTATGTCAAGCCAGATACGGCGTTGGATCGCGAAGCTCGCAGGCGATCGGTTTCGGCACATCTGGGGGATATGGTATTGCCGATTATTCCGGAACAGTTGGCTTTGGATTCCTGCTCGTTGCTGACTGGGGAAGACCGTCTAACTTTGTCGGTATTGGTCATTTTAGATGATGATGGGGTGGTTGATTTTGAAATTAAACCCAGTGTCATCAAGGTTGATTATCAAGTGAGCGATCGCCAAGCCCAACCGATTCTGGATAAATTGCAAGAAAAACACCTTGATCCAGAAATCATCCCCGCTTGGTGGTTGGAGTTTCGAGAACGTCAAAAATCCCTGGAAGAGCCTGAACCTCTACCGGCGGCGATCGCTCAAGCCCTGGAAAAAATGTTCCAGTTGAGCTATACTATGCAGAACTGGCGGCGCGCTCGTGGAGGATTTGACCTGAATCTGCCGCCGAATCAATATGGGATTTGTCCCTCGGTTTATAATGATGAAGGCGCAGAGGGAGCAATTTCCCTTTCTTCTCACATTACACCCCAAGGGATGCTATGTGAATTTACCATTCTGGCTAACCAACTGGTTGCGACTCACTTGCAGCAATTGGGAGTTCCCGGAATTTACCGTGTGCAAGCTGCTCCCGACCTGGAACAAGTCGATGAGCTAATCAAACTTGCCAGCAATATGGGAGTAGAAGTCCTGCTTGATGATCCGGAGGAAGTGACTCCTATTGACTTCCAGGACTTTACTGAGGTGTTTGCAGCCTCTCAATGTGAGCGAGTTCTCACCTACTTGCTGGAGGATACCTTAAAACCGGCTAGTTATAGTACAACGCCTGGTTCTCACTTCGGATTGGCATTGAATACGGGTTATACTCACTTTTGTTCTCCCGTCCAGCGATATGCTGACTTGTTGGTCCAACGGTTGTTAAAAACCGTCTTTGAAGAAGGACGCGATCGCAAATCGGCTCGGTCTAAAGAATATGTGGATCTGCATAGCAGTCATAGTCACGGCGAAATCTCTTGGAACGTTCTGCCTCCGACGACTCACAGCGAATTTGAGAGTCATTTTGCTACCGTCGTCGGTCATTTAAGCGATCGCGAAAAGCTCACCCAAGAAGCTGAAGCGGACCTGCAAGGACTGAAAAAAGCTGGACTGATGAAGGCGCGCACCGGCGAAACCTTCAGCGGATTAATTACCGGCGTTCAATCCTACGGATTCTTTGTGGAAATCGAAGTGGAAGGACCCGAAGGAATTCCCCTGCGTCTGGAAGGACTCGTTCATGTTTCCTCCCTCAAAGATGATTGGTACGAGTATCGTTCTCGCTTACAAACTCTCGTCGGTCGGAAAAATCGTAAGCAATACAGCTTAGGTGATATCGTCGAAGTTCAAGTTAAAAGCGTGGATTACTACCGTCAACAAATCGACTTGGTAGCAGTGGGTGGCGGCAGCGAAGCCAGTGGCGAAGACTATACTGAATATCGCGAACGTGAACGCAATTATTATGATTACGAGGAAGATATTTAGTCTGCCTTGAATCGCTTAATTATCATTACTGGATCCGAGATGAAAATTCGGCCAGACAATGGATAAAGCCCGCCTGATCGCGGGCTTAATTTTTTAAGGGGTGAATTTTTTAAAGGATAAAATATCTGGATTTATACCAAATCTGGTGGGTCTAGGTTTATAACAACCCCACCCTTCACGGTATGGGTTTTAACAGCCCTTTAAGAACCGAATTTCGTATGATTTGGAAATTGGTAGTATAGGCGGGATTGGCTCGTCCTTCAAAGGATTGGCTAACCCCACTCCCGGGCTATTTACAAACTTTACCCAGGATGATAAGATATTAGCCAGTCAATTTTATTCTGAAATTTGGCTTTAAACTTTTTACCTGTTAACCCTTCTCTTAATTAAGAGGAAAAGGAGACTATTATCAACAATAAAAACAGACCTTTAATCCTTGGAGTCTCGGGCGCATCGGGGTTAATTTATGCGGTGCGAACTGTTAAATTTTTGTTAGAAGCAGACTATCGCATTGAACTGGTGGCCTCGAAATCAACTTATATGGTTTGGCAAGCTGAGGAGAATGTTAGAATGCCTGCCGAACCGACACAACAAGAGATATTTTGGCGCGATCGCGCGGGAAGCGTTACGGACGGTAAACTCATTTGTCATCCCTGGCAAGATGTGGGTGCAAACATTGCCAGCGGTTCCTTCCGGACTTTGGGAATGTTGGTGATTCCTTGTAGTATGAGTACGGTTGCTAAAATAGCCACGGGATTGAGTTCTAGCTTATTAGAACGGGCGGCAGATGTTCAACTCAAGGAAGGCCGAAAATTGGTGATTGTCCCTCGGGAAACGCCCTTTAGTTTGATTCATTTGCGGAATTTAACGACCTTGGCCGAAGCTGGTGCAAGAATTGTTCCAGCGATTCCCGCTTGGTATCATAAACCGCAAACGATTGAAGATTTAGTTGATTTTACCATCGCCCGGGCATTGGATCAATTCGACATTGATTGCGTACCGATTCGGCGTTGGGAAGGACAGGGTTGAAGCTCTCAGGAGGCTCAAAGACTAATTTCAGATGCTAAAATAAGTCCGGGGACGCGGGGATACTGTGGGAATCCCTCGCCGGGATGAATGAATCAGAAAATAAAATATGCGTGAAATTTGGAATGTACTGCTGTTGGTGGTTTTGGGGGGATTGACTATTTTTGCTCTGCAAAATACGTCGCCCTCCCTGTCTTTGGTGTTTTTAGGCATGAGGTCGATCGCCCTACCTTTGTCGGTGTGGATTTTAGCAGCGATCGCCCTGGGTGTTGTTACAGCCATTGCGATCGCCACTCTCTTCGGACTTTATCGTCACTGGGATACCCGCAACCCCAGACCCCGCAGACCCCAACGCCCTTTGGAGCCCATGACTCCCCCATCGCCTCGGGGAAATCCCAGCCAACCTCCCTTATCACGCAATAACGCCACGGTGATTCAGGATGATGTCCCGAGTCGGTTCTCGCGAACGGGGGAAAGGGGCGATCGCATCCCTGTTCCCAATCCTAGAGAATTGGAAGAAGAAAACTGGATTGATGAAGATGAGGATTTCATGGACGAACCGAATGTTCAATCCTTTCAAGAATCCAGGGACAGCGAGGGTTACAATTACGAAGTGGTTCGCGAACCCGTTGCCGAGTCTTGGGTCGGATCCAGCTATTCCTATAGTTATGATCAGAAACGGGAGTCTAGCGGTGACACAAGCAACTCCCCCTACGATGCAGACTACCGAATTGTCACCCCACCCCCCTCTATGGAAAAACCACCGGAGGAAACATCTCCACAGGCGATCGCTGAACCGACTCCGGAAGAATTGCCAACACCGGAACCCCCGAACACCTCCAGCGATGATTGGACGACGATTCGTCGTCGCCGTGAGGACTGGTAAGGGTTTAACCGTTTTTAGTCACGACTTGAGGGGTTTTTTCTGGTCCCCGCCAATCCTACCCTCCAAGCGGATTTTGCTACCTCGGGTCCTCTTCCCTGGGTAAAGTCGGGGTATCATTCTTTCCCCGTTCAGCCATCAATCCCACCCACCCAGCACCACGATACCAGGGGGGGGATCATTCACTACAACTTAAACCGAATGAAAGTGAGATGAAAGCCCGATCGCGGGGAGGGAGATCCCACAGAGATGGACCCCCAGAAGAGGGCGATCGCATTGCAGGTTCCGGATTACCGATCGATGCCTGGTGAGTCACAGCGATGAGGATTGCAGAGTCCAGAATGTGAACGAACAGGGTCCTTAGAGGGCCTTGGTTTGGCTGGAAAAAAGGACCGAGACTTTATCTTATTTTTATGGTGGAGACCGAGACAAAAGTGGTATTATTTTTTCCCGTGGTACTGGAAAACTGATCAGGAGAGACCCCCTTATAATCTTGGCGATTATCTTATGTTCGATTGCTACAATGCAATCTCGCAACAGGGGACGTAGAACCTGTAAGACAAAGGGGCTTGAAACAGCCCCATCCCATCCATTAGACCTAACGCAACACCCTAAACGATAAGGGCGCGTGGGGAGGGAATCCCTCTGTATTTACCCGTAAGACAGTTCGCTATTGCCAGTCTGGCTAAGAGGGGCGATCGCCCTATTGATTCAATTTGACCATTCCCTTGAAATACCAGTTTCGGCGTGGAACGCCCTGGTGTTATGTAAACCCTCAGCTAAAGGAGTCCATCGTGTTCAATTCTACCCGTGATGCCAGCATGAACGCTGAATTCCTGTCTGTAGCCGCCAAGGTTGCCAGTGGGAGTCCATTTAATATGCTCAACTGGGTAGAAACCTTAGAACCCGTGGCTGGAAAGAAAAATCGCTATATTTGTCCCGTCTGTCAGGGACAGAATTTAACGGTTGATCCCCAAAGCGGGGCCTATCAATGCTGGAATGGGTGCGAATGTAAAGACATTCGGGCTACCTTGGGCGATCGCCCCACTTCTGGGATTTCCCCGGGATCAACCCGACAAAAAACTGTCCCAAAATCTTTTAAACCCGCCCCCTTCCCCGAGGGACAAGCGGTTTTAGCCCGGTTGCGCCAACCCGGGATTCCCCCTAAATCCCAAAAACTCTCCTTCCAGCCGAAAGGGGTCCCCAATCATGCCGTAGAAATCCGGTATCACTACAGTGAGACCCAGGTGGTGTATCGGTTTGAATGGCTGGACCCCAAACAGCGCAAAGGGCATAAAAAAACCTTTCGGCAATGTCACCTGAACGAAGATGGATTGCCGATTTGGAGTAAAGGGAACGACCCCTGGAAAGCCTATCGAGAAACAGAAGCTCTAGCAGCCAGCGCCCGCGTGGTGGAAGGGTTTCCGGTGTTGTTGTTGCTGGAAGGGGAAGGCTGTGTAGAAATTGCCCGAACTTTGGGGTTAGCTGCGGTGACGTTTCAAGGTAGCGCCTGGACGGATGTCGAAATTGAGAGTTTTTTGATTCGCTTGCGCCATGCCAATGAAAAGGCAACGATCGCCGTCCTCCCCGATCGCGATGAAACTGGGCGGAAAAAGGCGGCGAAAGTGGCGGCAGCAGCGGCAAAAGTGGGCGTTCCCTGTTTGGAACTGGACCCGACACAGATTGATCCCGACTTGCCGGAAAAGGGAGATATTCGGGAAATGCTGGAAAATTCGGCTATTCCCTCAGACTTGATTCAACGGTTAGAACGGGTGATTCGCCAAGAGACTCAGCGGAACTCCCAAACCCTGGAAACCGAAAGTTACGATAGCTTTTTCCCGGTAGTGGAGTTTAACCAGGCGATCGTTAAGTTCCTCTATGGCGATCGCCCCTGGATTTGCGTGAACAATACCCTCTATGCATGGCAGGGGACCTATTATGAAGCCTCCCCGAATGCCGTAGAACTTTATCGAATTACGCAATTTTGCAATTCCTTCCCCATTGATGTTAAAGGCCACATTCGCTATCCTTACGCCAGTTCTAGCAGTGTGAAAAAAGCCCTGGAATGGGTGAAATTGATGTTTGCGATCGCCCCGGGACGGGTGAATCCCCCGGGACTGAATTGCACCAATGGGGTTCTCCAACTCTCGTTTACTCGCAAGGGTCAGCCCTCTTGGAAACTGGTCCCCCATGACCCCCGCCAACATTTTTATCTCTATCAACCCTTGGTGACGTATGACCCCGAGGCAGATCCAACAGATTGCGATCGCCTCCTGGAATGTCTGGAACCCCAATATCGGGATATTTTCCTCAAAACCATTGCCGCATCCCTGGATTTAGAATCGGTCCGGCGGTTGAAAGGGCGAATGGTCAAAGCTTTGCTTGCCAAAGGGGATGGCAATAATGGGAAGGATAGTTTGCGGGAAGTCACGGCGATGCTGTATGGCTATCAGGGACTCACTTCGGTTTCTGTGGAAGCCTTTGAACAAGCCGATCGCGGGCGCTTGTTTCCCGTTGCCCGATTGGAAGGGTCCCGGGTGAATTGGCCCTCAGAAAATCGCAACGCCGAGGCCCTGGACCGCCTGCAATGCTTGAAAATTGCCATTACCGGCGATCGGTCTTTTGTGATTGAACGCAAAGGCAAAGATGATTATGAAACCGCCATTAATGCGGTGTTTATCTTTAATTGGAACGATATCCCGGAACTAGCGGGAGTTATGGAAGCCATTCGCAGTCGCTATGCGGTCCTCCCGTTTACCAAAACCTTTGCCGTCAACCCCAACCCCCGACGCGGGGAATTGCCAGCGGATCCCCGATTCAAATATGACCCGGAGTTTTTAAAATCCAAAGTGCTACCTGCCTACCTGAACCGACTCTTGGAGGCATTACAAGGGTTGATGCGCGATGGGATTGACTATAGTCCCACCCAGGAAGCGATGACCCAGATCCAATGCGCTTCGGAACATTTGTGGCAATTTGTCAAGGATTCGGGGTTAGTGGAAGACCCAGATTCCCGGGTTTATGTCCAGGAGATTTGGCAAAAGTTGCGCCAATGGTATCAGGATACGGGGATTTTACAGGTAGAAAGTAGCGATCGCACTCGGGAGAAACTGCTATGGTACGATTTACCCTCCGCCAGCGATCGGCATTGCAAAACCTTAAATCAGGTTCCGGTTCGTCTGCTGTCCATGTTTCCAAAAGCGAAAAAAGGGGGGGATGAACAAGGCACATTTTTGAAGGGTTTAAAATGGCTTAATCCTCAATCTTAGGCAGAATTTCAGATAAAAATCAGGCTTTTGACGCAGGAAAAAGTGGGGTCAAAAGTCTGATTTTTATGTTAAAATCTGTCAGTTCTGTTAATGTTTGGCTGCTTCTGTTTCATAACATTTGAGCAGCAAAGGTGCAAGTTTGTCTAAGTCACTGATATCAGAAATAACCACTCGGGATGCTGCATCTCCTAGGGATGCAGAGACATCCTGGACTTCAAACCCAGCAGCCAGGGGTTGAATTTCCTCTCGGGGGAGTCGGGTAATAAAACTTTTTTTCTTGGGGGTTAGGTAGAAGCGTAAGAACCACCAAGTTGTTTTACCGAGATTGACACCGAAGTAAGAAATAGTATCTTTGTGGTTGATTTCAAATTTCTTATAAGCGGTAGAAGTGGCGGCAATCGCTTTTACTTTTTCAAATGCGGCTTCTTCTTCTTCAGTCGTCACAATTTGTGAGTTGGGATCATCGGGTCCCGAGTCATCATCATCCAGTGTAGAATCTGATGCGATCGTTAGGGTCGCCGGGGGACTGGGTTGCTGCATTGTATGAGTCAGGGATTGAGTCATCAATTCTAACAAACAGGTTTGAATAGCTTTTTTGGTGATCGGTTTAAACTGCTCAATTTTTTTACTCGTTATTTTTCCATCAATGGCATAGCCGCCATCAAGTTTACTCAATTCACCAATCAAAAAGCGAATTAATTCGTCCGAAGGATCCTTTAAGAGATTTACGATTAAACCTGCCATTCCTTTGACAAAAACCATTCCTTCAGCTTCGATTTTAATGGCAGCAGTATCAAAGTTATCGCGGTTAAATAGCTTCAGAATTTCTAAATCTTTAGGCTGATAGTCTAAGAGGTTAAAGATAAAAAATGGCTCTGTGTCCATGAGATTTTGATTACGGAGATCCGTGAAAAATCGATATTCAACCCCATTCGTACAAAGGCCGACTTTAGCGGAAAGTGTCGCATCAAAATAGCTCTTTAACTGCCCATGATGAATTTCTGGTTTTTCTTTACGGGCTTTGGCTTCAACCACCATGACAATTGTATTTTTAATGGCGATCGCATAGTCTACTTTATTGAGATGCCCTGCCTTTTTCTTAGTGGCAACATCAGAAATCGATTCGGCTATTACCTCAGATGGGTCCCAGATATCATATCCCAGGGCCTGTAAGAATGGTAAAATGAGCTGTTGTTTTGTAGCTTCTTCTCCAACAACTAAATCAGCATTCTTGCGAACTCGGTCAGCAACCTTGGCGATATCTTCCGCGAATCCCATGTTGTACTCCAGTGGTTTTGCTTGTCTTTTTCACTACATTACCACTTCAGGTAGATCCGGAGCCAGATATCTTTATATTAGTATAGATTATTTTACTTATCTTTACAACAGTCGGGCTAGGCTCTAAAATTGACATGAACTGGTGGTAATGTCCATCACAATTCACTAAAATTGTTAATGCTAAAGCCTTGTCTCGAAACCGAATATTAAAGCTCGCTAGAAGTCTATGTTATCGGAAATGAAGCCCGATTGAGTAGAAATCTTTGCATGAATTATGACTGCGATCGCTGTAATGAATGACAACAAGGGTCGGAGTAGAACCAGGACCCGACCCTTATTTTAACGCCCAGCGGTTACACCCACTTTGGTGAATCCCCACTCGCCATAGAGGGTCAAGAATATATTCCCTTCCCTCAATTAATGCAAGTAGAATTCATCAGCGAACTAAGAGCTATAATTGTTCTTTAAAAAAGCCTGGTTGTTCCTGTGGTTTTTGAGTGTACCACCAAGCCCAAGCAATCAGAACAGCCTGAAAAGGCAATCTAGTCCAGTAAATCCAAGGATGGTGAGGAATGCCTTCAATGGGAATACTATTAAGCGCCTGATTGATATTAGCGGGAAAAACCGCAACAAACAAAGCAATCAGTCCCCAGGCAGCCGCAACGCTGACCAACGGAATCAGTAACCCAATTCCTCCTAAAATCTCAAAAAATCCACTAATGTAGACCAACTCAGCCGGATAAGGTAATTGAGGTGGCACAATTTTGACATATTGCTCGGGATGAGTAAAGTGGGTAATGCCTACTACAATGATGGCTACAGATAAGACAACCCGGAGAATTTCTTTAAGCCGATTGGGCGTGTTTTTGTTTGAAGTCATAGCATCAAAAATAGAACGTAACCCAACCTTAGCAATCTTTAGTTTATTGTTACCTCTACCTTGAGTATTATTGCAGAGGCTACCAAAACAGTAGAGATGTTTGATACAGAATGAGGAATGCGTCTAAGTTAAAAACTTTTTTAGAGAATGGGACTTGTTGACAAGAGGCAGGTTCTATCGGTAGAGGGATGAATATGCTAAAAAAGTTGGATACAGTAAAAACATAAGAAACCGCACCGAGTTCGGTGTTCATAATACAGACCCCTGGTCTTTTTAAAAAGTTTAGATTAACAGACAATCCCACCTGTGGCAACATTGGTGGGATTGTTAATTTTGGGGTTTTCTTTGCCCTGTATTACCTTGAGTCAAACTAGCTACAAAGCAGGACTGGCAAAGATTTAATTGCCTTCGCTGAGAGTTCTCTACCCGTAGAGGTAGCAGTAGGTTCTATCCGTAGATAGATAAATTTGCTCGAAAGGTTCAGTTATATTAAGCACATAAGAAACCGCACCGAAAGACGGTGTTTATCAAACAGACCTCCCGGTCTTTTTAGTAACCCGATTTAATAAATCAATATAAGAGATAATCCCGCTAGAAATATTCTAGCGGGATTATTGATTTTGAGGGGGTGACTCTGATGGGTAAAGGCGATCGCTAGTGGAGAGGACCCTTGTCAGCCAGCAGAGGTAGAGGAAGGTTCTGCCGGTAGATAGATAAACTCGCTCTCCAGGTTCGGTTATATTAAACACATAAGAAACCGCACCGAGATGGTGTTCATAACACAGGCCCTGCGCCTTTTTAGTAAGCTCCAATTATAAATCAAGATAAGAGACAATCCCGCTAGAAATACTCTAGCGGGATTGTTGGTTTTGAGGAGTTGATAATTTCCGGTTCCCAACCGCAATCTATCTGGGCGTTGCTACCCAAAGCAATTTCTGGATTAGGCGTTGCTACTAACAGGCTACTGGAAGAAATAGAGGTAGGTTCTATCTTTAGGGGGATAAACTTTGCCCTAGAGTTCGGATACATTAAGAACATAAGAAACCGCACCGAGATATCGGTGTTCATAACA
>CBFGOM010000025.1:0-44914 GCA_965650385.1 uncultured Oscillatoriaceae bacterium | reverse complement strand
AGATGTAGTGTATGGAGCAAGTAGAACGATTGCCAAGCTATGTCTTACCCAAGTTCTTCAATAATCCAATCTCCGTAGGAATAGTACCCGTAATCTGGTTATCATGTAAATCCAGATGTTGTAATCTCGTCAAGAGGCCGATTTCTGTCGGCAACATCCCTGTTATATTGTTGGATTTCAGAACAAGAGTTTTCAAACTTGACAGGAGACCGATTTCTGGTGCTAAAGTTCCTTCGGATCCCATACCCTCTAGGTTGACAGCCACTATGGATCCTTTCGACTCGCAATCCGGTTCAATAAATTTTCTCGGTCTAAGAGGGGCGGTAAACTGCGCTTTATTTTTCGACGAATCATTGGTGAATTCTACCCTTGATGAGCATAGTAATTTTAATCGGGGCTACCCAGATTGAGTAATGAGCTTAAACGACTGCTCAACCGACTGTTCTAAGGCTTGCCCCGAAAAATTTTAGTCAAGAATCCCTCCTGTCACCCCATTGGGTTGGGGCTGGGATTTTAGGTGTTACAGGTTAATTTATTGATCGATTACTCAACCTCAAAGGATTTATATTAATTTTACGAGTTTTAAACAGAAAATATGAAAACGGGCCATTGTTTTGATAT
Source organism: uncultured Oscillatoriaceae bacterium (assembly GCA_965650385.1). Lineage (GTDB taxonomy): Bacteria > Cyanobacteriota > Cyanobacteriia > Cyanobacteriales > Laspinemataceae > Laspinema. The sequence goes on along the minus strand of CBFGOM010000025.1, from coordinate 44,293 downwards.
TTTTTAATAAAAGGAGGCGATCGGATCTTTCCTGACCCGTGAATCCCTCGCCCCAGGGGTTGAGAACCCAGCCAATGCTCCCCATCCGCCACGCGGACAGAAATAGGTCCCGATCCTGGATTAGGAGAAAAAATCCTCCCTTGGGCCATCCGGCTAAAACCAGGCCCTGTCCCCTCTCGTAACGGCACTCCTTATTTCCCTTAACCCCCTGCATTTAAACCGTCCCGTGAGGCTTTTCACGGGGACTCAGGCTGTACAGAACTCGAAGGTTTTCCAGGATTAGTGCAACCCCCAGGGAAACCACATCCCCATTCTCATGTTACAATCCGATTTCTCTGAATGCGTGAGGCGATCGCCCCCTCGTACTCACCTTTAGGGGAGAGAACAATTGAGCAGGGGGCGATCGCCTTTGCTAAGGACTGGCAATCAGGGATTTTTCCTGAACCCGAGGCATTCTGTGTTAAAATATATTTCGCAGATAAAGTTTGATTGTCGTGTTTGTTGCGATACAGACAAGCCAACAAACACTATCGGGTTTTAAAGCCAATTCATAACAGATAGCCAGTTTCAGACAAAGCGCGATTGGACGGCTTTGTCCTCCGAACTGTGAGCCTTCGATTGTGAATTCCACCCTTGCAAATGGCTCGCCAGGGGAGGAACGCCCCCATCAGCTATTTCCGTAACTGGAATATCAAGCTTACCCGAGTTGGGGTAGAGCATATTTCACCCGCCCATCTTATTGTTGATACTCAGGAGGATACCGGATGACTCAAGTCGTTGTCGGCGAAAATGAAGCGATCGAATCTGCACTGCGCCGCTTTAAGCGTCAAGTTGCAAAAGAGGGAATTTATGCAGATATGAAGCGTCAGCGTCACTTTGAAACTCCCCTAGAAAAGCGTAAGCGCAAAGAAATCGCCCGCAGACGCAAACGGAGATATTCCCGATAGAAGACCCTCAACCCGCTCATCGGAGCGGGGGTCATCCTTGGCGATTAGCCGTTGCCACAGTAGATAAGCCGGGATTGGGAAGCAAGGTCCTAGAAGCGCTAATACTGCTTTAACGCCCGTTCTATCTCTCGCTTGTGATCCCGTTCTTTCACCGCTGCGCGCTTATCGTGGAGCTGCTTGCCTCGGACAAGGGCAATCTCCACTTTAACTAACCCACGCTTGAGATACATCTTTGTGGGTACCATTGTCAAGCCTTTCTGTTCCACCTTGCCGATCAACTTACGGATTTGATCTCGGTGGAGTAACAACTTCCGGCTCCGCGTCGGCTCATGGTTAAAATAGAGGCTGGCCGTTTCATAGGGAGAAACATTCACATTCAGCAGCCATGCCTCCGCATCGCGAAACAACACATACCCATCGCGGATATTGACCTTCCCTTCCCGAATAGATTTGACCTCAGTCCCCTTTAATTGAATCCCCGCTTCATACTTTTCCAGAATCTCATATAAAAAACGGGCTTGGCGATTATCACTGACTATTTTGATGCCTTCGCTTTGTTGCGCCATCTGTATTTCTTAGTTTCTACTTATTACTATAGATCTCCGAAAGGCGATTCCGCTAAAAACTAGCGTGAACGTCTTTAACTTATTTCTAGCGTATCCTTTTTAATCGATCGCTTACATCACTCTAACCCGATCGCCCCTCCTCCTGACCCACCCACCCAAAACCCACAGACTCAAAGTCGTTCACCCCAGGTCAAAGAAGCCACTAGCCCTATCAAGCTGTATTTGTAGGGGCGTATTGCATAAATTCTCTCATGTATGCAATACGCCCCTACAAGAAATAACGATTTTTCGGGATTCAATTTACCACCTTAAAAATTGAGCATCATCCCGAACTCTTTAACGACGGGATGGGACCTAGGGTAAACCCCTCAACAAGAGGGCAGTCTAATTTTCTAGGGAAATTTTTTCCATCCCCAGTTCCCGACTGCCGGTTCTCGCCCAACGTGCAGTCGCTTCGTTGCCCTTAAATTCATAATCCAATACCGCCAGGTTAGCGCCGGTACCCCAACCGACTACCAGCCAATCATCCACCCGCAAACCGATCCCGCGATAGGTTTGATCATCCACATTCCAGGTGACTTGATAGATATCGCGCGATTCGGTAATGGTTAATTCCCCGGTAAAGGAAGAATCTTCTTCTCCAGGGTCTGTACTGCGAATTTCATAGGACCCGGCTAACTGTCCCGATCGCCCTCCGGTAGCAAGTTCTGTGCCGACTTCACCCTGAGCATTACTCAGGGTCCATTTGCCATCTAGGGTGCCATCGTCCTGGATTCGATACAGGGCCACTCCATAAATGTCTTCGTCTAGTCCAGCCCCCACCAGTAACCGACCCTCTTCATAAAACCCCAACCCCGAATAATTGCCTTCGGAAGTTTCCCAAGAGACTTGATACAGGTTGTTGGTATTCCCGATCGCCGTGATATCCAGGTTGCCCGTGTAAGCTTGACCCCGGGGAGTTCTCGCTTCCGTAATCCCCCAGACTCCTTCGAGGCGATCGGGGGCGGACCGTCGTCTCCAGAAAAAGGCCGTTTGATTGGATTCTATGTCCTGAATCACAGGTTGTTCGATCGCCCCGATCGTGGGAGATGCAAACCCGGCCAACACCATCAGGACACTCAAGAGATAACAGGCTCTATTTCGATAAGTCACAATCAGCGTTCTCCTTAAATTAAATCATGTCAAAGCTTGAGAGGAGCCGGAACAGGGGTTCGCTGGGCAATCCCCATACTCCGATGCAGGGAGATGACCCCGTTGCCGTCCGGAGGGTTTCGTGGGGGGCGGAGTCTCTGAAGAGATCTGTCCGGTGGGTAAAGGAGAGGTAAAACCTCCCTAATGCCCGCCCCGCAGATGTTTCAGCTTGGTTTATAGAGTTAACCCTATGCCCTAAGAGGTATTTTGGGAAAAAAGATTGAAAAACCCTTGACATTTTAATTTCAAACGGTAACAATGAATACAGAAAGTAAATCGTTCATCCCTCACGACAAGTCAGCTCATCTCGAAATGGCATGAAACTGGCAAGGGACGGAAGTAGGGAGTCACTCCCGAAGGAACGCGCCTCAACCTACAAACAAGACTCTATTTAGGAGGCGAAAAACATGAAACTTTCATATCGTGGCACCACTTACGAATATACTCCCGCCGAAGTTGATGTTACCGAAGGCGAACTGGCTGGTAAATATCGCGGGTTAGATTGGAAATTTTGCAACCAAAAGAAAGCCCCTGTCCAACAAGCAACCGTGGAACTGAAATATCGGGGCGTTGCGTTGACCACTGGTGAACCGCAGTCCGCAACCCCCTCGGCACCGGAACAAGCACGCCGTCTGATGATGGATCGGCAAGTCAAAGGGGCAAAACGTCAGCGGTCCATGTTGAGCCGGTTGACTGCTGAACTCAAAAGCATCCCTGTTCTTGCCCATTAAGGGAAAGTAATTTGAGTCCCAGCCTAGTTCGCTAAAGGCTGGGTATAAATTCTCAACAACTTAATCGATTGAAATATCTCCCATCTGGGGGGTATTTTTTTATGGGCGTTTGCAGGCTGCTACGGAATGGAGTCCTAGAGCTAAGGAAGGGTCTTTATATGTCAAAATTAAGGAGAGATCAGCAGTCGGTTAAGCTGTGGTCAGTCGTTTAAACTCATTACCCTGGATTAATCGCCGATTTTTGAGAACCTAGCCCTCGTTAATTATGACCCAATTTGACGAATTGCAGCCCCCCGAAGGGTTAACCCCACCTCCATCGCCCCCGGAAAATTCACCTCCGGCGAGACCGATTGCCCCGGTGTGGTCCTGGGTCAACCACCTCTTGGGGGCGGGTTCTGACTATGAAAGGGGGAACCGACTCTATGAACAGAAAAATTATGCCGGGGCCGTCGCCTTTTATGACAAAGCGATTCAAAAAAAGCCCACTATGCATCGGGCTTTACTGAAACGCGGCACAGCCTTGATGAATTTACATCGCTATGAAGAGGCGATCGCTGGTTATGATGGGGCGATTCAAGTTAACCCTGATGATTATTGGGGCTGGACTTTCAGAGGTCGGTGTTTGTTTCATTTAACCCGATATCAGGAAGCTTTGGCCTCTTTTGATCAAAGTATTCAAATTAATAGTAATCAATATGAAGCGTGGTATTTCCGAGGGCGATCGCTCTTAGAACTCCAACAATATAAAGCCGCCGTTACGGCTTTTAATAAAGTCATCAAACTCAAACCGAAACTCTCTAGCGGATGGTATTACCGAGGTCTGACCTTCCTAGCCCTCGATCGCCCCGAACTAGCCTTACCCTCCCTAGAACAAGCGGTCACCCTGGACCCGCAAAACCCCGCCGCTTGGTTCAATCAAGGGGTCACCCTCGATCGCCTGCAACGCTACGCCGAAGCTGTCACCGCTTATGATCGCACCCTGCAACTGGTCCCGGAGAATGCCGCATCCTGGTTTAATCGCGGAGTCAGCTTAGAAAAGTTGCAACGCTATACCGATGCCGTCGCCTCCTTTGATCGGGTGATTCAATTCGCCCCTAGCAATCCCTTAGTTTGGTTTTATAAAGGCCGTGCCCTCAAACATCAATGGGTAGAAGCGGCGATCGGCTGTTTTGATAAAGCCATTGAATTACATCCCAATTGGCCCGAAGCTTGGATGAATCGCGGCATTGCCCTCTCTGATGCGGGTCAGTATGAAGTCGCCTTAAACTCCTTTGACCAAGCGACTAAAATTAATCCTAATTTATCCACCGCTTGGTTGGGTCGCGGTATGGCTTTGTACGGGCTAGGCCGCTATAAAGATGCCATTCAAGCCCTGAGCAATGCAATTCAAATTCAGCCCAATTTTCCCGAAGCTTGGTATCACCGAGGACTCGCGTTAGAGCAACTGCAACGGTACGAAGAAGCCTTAACTGCTTATGAAAAAGTGGTCCAAGTCACCCAAGAACCAATGTTTCTCTATCGGTCCTGGGTGAAGCGGTCCGAAGTGTTGGAAAAACTCGAACGCTATCCAGAAGCGCTTGATGCCTTTGCGAAGGTGCTTGAAGTTAAACCCAACGATGCTCAAGCTTGGATGAAACGGGGGGATTTACTCTCATTAGCCCAGCGGTATATTGATGCAATTGTGGCCTATGACCAGGCGATCGCCATCTGGCCTAATCATTATGAACCTTGGATGAAACGAGGCAGAGTGTTGAGTAAAATTGGTCAATATCCCCAGGCGATCGTCGCTTATGATACGGTGATCCAAATGAAACCGACCCATTCCCCAGCTTGGTTACGCCGAGGAGAATGCTTGGAGAAATTGCATCGCTATCCCGAAGCCGCGCGATCCTACGGCGTGGCCCTGGAAGTTGACCCCACCTGTACCGATGCGATCGATAAACGGAACCGCCTCCATGAAAAACTGGCACAGAATCCCGTTTTTCCCACGGAAACTGATTTAACTTAGAGGAAAAAAGTCCGTTCGTCTCCCTTTTATTCAGGGTCAAGCCATGTTAAAACAAATTACTGTAGCAACAGCAGTCGGATTGATTCAACTGGGTCTCTTCCCCGCTATTGCCTGGAGTACGAACCCCGAACACCTCTTGCAGCTACAAAGAGGGAATGAATGTCGCAACTGTGACCTCAGTGGGGCTGATCTCACCGGTTTAGATTTACGGGGTGCGGATTTAATGGGTGCCAATTTACGACAAGCCACTCTCAGTTACGCCAATCTTATGAATGCCAATTTAACCGCTGCTGACCTTCAAAATGCCATTTTGATTGAGACAAATTTGTTTAGTGCGGACCTTAGTTATGCCAATCTTAGTGGGACGAATTTGCTAGATGCCATTTTAGTCAGTGCTAATATTACAGGGACCGACTTTACAGGGGCAGTTCTTCAGGGCAGCAGTGGGGTAGAAATCCGCAGTCAGGGTTTAGAATAAATTCGGTAGGGAACTCGGGAGATCGGTCCCCGATGGCATCAAGGGGACAAGACACCAAGTTGATTTACTACTTATTTAAGCCGGGGCAAGAATAGAGGACGAGAGGGCAGGTACAAGTTTAAATCTAAAGGACCAGAAACCGGGTTTCTCCTCCTAATTGATGGGTAAGTTTGCATTAGACTTCGTGTAAAATTCTCCAAGGCTCCTAGGAATTAAACATTAGCCCTGTTGCCAGATTCCGGATTGATTTCTCTCCCGTCCTGCTTCTTAAAGGGGATGAGAGGGCGATTTAAGGGGGGTTGGGAAAACTATCCGATAGTCTTCAAAAAATCGAGTGTTTTTTCAAGAAACTTGGTTTCTAATATTTACGGTAATGAGGCTCTCAAACCCAACTTTAGAGCTCTTTAATTTAAGGGTTAACCCCCGCTGATCGCCCTCGCGCATCCTTGCTAAATTTGCCTCATTTAGGGCATAAAATCACTCAAATCCTGCCAATTGACTATGCGATCCTCTTATATTCAGTCGGGTTTATGGTTGCTGATGCTGGCTGCGGTACAGTTAGCTTTGTTTCCCCTTTTTGTCGGGATGATGTTTCAGGAAGAATTCATCTTCGGTACAATTGAATGGGGTGGATTGCTGCCTCAGACCCTGGGGAATTGGCAGTTAATTTTCTGGATACAAACCCTCGCCTCTGTTGCGGGTATCCCGATGCTGGGAAGATGTTATTATCCGCAGATGGGAGAAGACCTCAAGAAGATAGTTCGGGGAGAAAATCCCAAGGTTTTAAAGATTGCGATTCTGAGTGGATTTTCCCTATTTGTAGCGTGGGAGGCGATCGCCTTTGGCTGTTGGCAAATTCCCGCTGGGGTGGTAGTAGGATTTTTCCTAATCTATCCCATCTTAACTACCCTCGGGGCCTGGAAATTCTGGGGATATCGTCCCCATCAAACTCGAATTACGGCAATGACGATTGTCACGATTGGGAGTTTATTTGCTTTAAAAGTTCCGGCTATTTTTGCCGCGACTCTCATCCAAGGAATGTTAGGAATTTTAGCGGGAATTGTGGGGGGAATTGCGTTTGCTAGTTCTTTGCTGTTGACCTATCGTGGGACGCGATCGCTTCATCCCCTCCCTTTTAGCGCGATCGCCTTGGTAACCCTGTTGGGATTCGCTTCCCTGAGTTTAATCCTGCCATTAACCGGGACTGCGATCGCGATGCCACTTTCGGCGTTACCCCATCTCATCGTAGGAAGTCTGATTTTAGGGATGTTAACTTTAGTGGGTTATTCGTTCACAGCATACGGCATTTTACTCGCTGGGGTGACTCGCGGGGCGATCGCCATCGCTTGTGTCCCGGCGTTATTTGTTCTGTTTAGTTCCCTCTTGATTCAGGATTTCTTGAATCTCAAACAAATCTTTGCTTTAGTGATTGTCATTTTAGGGTTATTAGTCTTATTGACTGAACCAATGGTTCGGCAAGATTGGTATGATTAATCCTCGGGCATTCATCAAGCTACAATTAATCCGGTTGAGAAGGGTCGCCGGAGTTAAAGCATCATTAGAGAAAAATTAGCCAATCTAAGGATAAAACATGGTAGAGGGCGATCGCTTAATCTTGCGGGACTGTCGCTTACTCACGGGGGAACGGGTCGATATTCAGGTGGAACAGGGGAGAATTGCGGCGATCGCCCCCCAACTCTCTGGGGAGGCCCCTCGGGAACTGAATGTTCAGGGTCATCTCGTGAGTCCCCCCTTTGTTGAATCTCACATTCATTTAGATTCTGCCTTAACGGCTGGAGAACCCCGGTTTAACCAAAGCGGCACGTTATTTGAGGGCATTCAAATTTGGGGGGAACGCAAGCCTCAATTGACCCGGGAGGATGTCAAACAACGGGCGATGGCAACCTTGAAACAATTAGCATCCCAGGGGGTGTTATTCGTTCGGACCCATGTGGATGTGAGTACCCCAGACCTCACGGCGTTACAGACCCTGTTGGAAGTGAGAGAGGCCATTCAAGACTGGATCACGTTGCAAGTGGTGGCATTTCCCCAAGATGGGATTTATGGAGAGGTCCAGACAGCAGAATTGCTGGAAGAAGCGTTAAAACTAGGCGCGGATGTGGTGGGTGGGATTCCCCACTATGAATTGACTCGGGAGGATGGAGTGCGATCGGTTCATCGCATCTTTGAACTGGCGCAACAATATGACCGATTGATTGATATTCACTGTGATGAAATCGATGATGATCAGTCACGCTTTTTGGAAGTGGTGGCCGCTTGTGCCATCCGCAGTGGCCTCGGTGAGCGAGTCACGGCTTCTCATACGACAGCGTTTGGGTCTTATAATAACGCGTATGCGAATAAATTAATGGGATTTTTGAGGCGATCGCAAATTAACTTTGTGGCGAATCCTTTAATTAATATTACCCTTCAAGGACGCACCGATACCTATCCCAAACGGCGCGGCGTCACCCGAGTTAAAGAATTATGGCAACAGGGTTTAAATGTCTCTTTAGGACAGGATTGTATTCAGGACCCTTGGTACAGTTTAGGGACCGGAAATATGCTTGATGTCGCTTATATGGCACTTCATGTTTGCCAGATGACTGGGGTTGAGGAAATCAATGCCTGTTATGATATGGTCACCACTCACGGCGCAAAAACGTTACACATTGAAGATGATTATGGTTTGGAAATTGGCAAACCTGCCAATTTAATTATACTGCAAGCAGACAGTAAATTTGAGGTTTTACGCCGTCGTCCTCCCATCAGATATGTGATGGCACAAGGCCACTTCATCGCTCAAACTCATCCCTCAATTACCACCTGGGAACTGGATGACTGGGGAGGAAGTGTTTAAGTTTAGGGAAATCTCACCGTTAATCTTTCCCAAGTATTGGACAGGCAATTAATACCAAATCCAGTTGTTCAAAGTCGGTTTTTTTTTTGACGCTGCGCCCGCTGGCTTTGTTCGTATCCATCCCGGCTGGACGCTGCGGGTTTTAATAGACCTTTGAATACTAGATTCCGTAGAATGACCTGAATTTTATACTCAATTCAGAGGGAACAAGGGAAACGGAAAGAGGATGCCAAAAGCCAGATATAGTGTTTATTCATGGATTGAGGTCCACTTAGAGGGTCAAAGTCTTGCTCACCAAGGGGGATTTAGGGGGTATAATTAGAATTCATCGAAAGCTTGGCCTTCCTCTAAGTCAGCGATCGCCCGGAGAATCTTTTGATAATCTAAATTCGCTAAATGATATTCTAACTGGTCAGCTAATACGCTATTTTGCGGTTGGATTTTAGTAATCAGTTGCTGGATTTGACTCAGATCACCCGTATGGACAGCTTGGGTCATTTGGATCATCCATTCGCGGGTAAAAGGGGAGTTCGCAAACCGTTCAATTTTAGCTGATTTGATCGCGTCCAAAATGATTTGATACTCAAAATTTTCCAGACAATCTCGGATATTTTGTTGTAATTCGCCGCATTCTGGAGGAATTTGTGGAAGCAGGCGATCGAGTCGTTCATCATCCAGGGCTAAAGTCGCATATTCTAGGTCACACAGCATAGAAGTGGATAATTTTTGGAAATTTTTCCACCGCACCTGATGAGTTTCACTCGGCACTAGTTCTTCATAAATGATTGATACGCCTAAGTGGTCTAAAATTTTATCAAAAACCTGAGATTTTTGAATGGGTTTAATTAAAAAATCATCGTATCCTGCGGATACAAGAGAGTCTTTATCTTGCTCCCAAATGCTGGCAGTCAGGGCTATAATCGGGGGAATAGACTCTTTATCCGTTGCTTTAATCTGTTGGGCAGCTTTGCATCCATCCAGAAGAGTCATGTGCACATCCATCCAGATTAAATGGGGTTCAAAACTGTGGTAAATTTCTAGGGCTTCTTGACCATTTGTGGCTTCTCTCACCTCAAATCCTTCCGAGGAGAGCAAGGTGGTCAGGATTTCCCGGTTTGTGGCTTCGTCATCAGCTACTAGAATCCGATAGGGTGGCCTGTTTTGCTTTGGGTATCGGTCCGGTGGTTCCACGGGCTTCACGACAATTTGAAATTTAAACGTAGTTCCCCTATTCGGTACCGAACTGACCGTAATTTCTCCCCCTAACAGGCGTACATATTTACGACAGATCACTAACCCAAGTCCCGTCCCTTCTGAGTTGATTAGGTCCGTTTCTGTCTGTACAAATGGTTGGAATAGCTTACTGAGGTCCTCAGCATTGATGCCGATGCCGGTATCGGTTACTTCAAAAGTTAACCATGTTTTTTCCAGGTCTACGATGGCATTTACCCTCAATTTAATTCCTCCATAGAGCGTGAATTTAATAGCATTACTCAATAGGTGGGTTAAAATTTGGTGCAGTTTAAGGCGATCGCTTTCAATGGTGGTGGGGACGCGATTTTCTACTAAAATCTCTAACTTAAGCCCTTTTTCGCGGAGTTTGAGCGCAAACATTTCTTGAAGTTCCACCAATATATCTTTTAAGATAAATTGGGTGACATTAATTTCTCCTTCTTCCTCTTTCGATAAATCTAAAATATCATTAATTAGCTTCAAAAGATGCTCACCACTGCGATGAATAATACTTAAGTTACTTTTTTGCTCAGGGGTTAGGTTGGAACTATGGTTCAACAACTGAGTAAACCCCAGAATTGCATTCAAAGGAGTCCGCAATTCATGACTCATATTCGCTAAAAAGCTACTTTTGGCCCGATTCGCTGCATTGGCTAACTCTATAGCCTGTTGTAGGGATTCTTCCGTGCGTCGCCGAATCGCAATTTCTGCCTCAAGTTCCTGATTTTTTTCTTCCAGCTTTTGCTTGAGCTTTTTGTTCGTTAACTGCGCTTCAATCCGGACTAAAATTTCTTCGGAGCGAAACGGTTTCGTAATATAATCATTGGCCCCATTTTTAAAAGCTTGCAACAAATTATCTAATTCATTACTAGCTGTTAAGAAAATAATGGGAATTTCGCTAAAATTAGGGTCTTTTTTTAAAATTTCACAGACTTCTATTCCGCTCATTTCCGGCATCATTAGATCCAGAAGAATGAGATCCGGTTGGGCCGTTTTTACCCGAGATAAAGCTTGTTGACCACTAGGGGCAAAAGTGGTTTCATACCCCGCTACTTCTAATATTTCACCAATGACTTGGAGATTTTGCCTGACGTCATCTACCACTAAAATTAAACAATCTTCGGGTTTAAATAGCAACATAAAAGTTCGGATTTGACGGGTAAGAATTAAACAGCGGCCCAAGGCACTTATTCAATGAGTGCCTAATCTTTAAAGAAAATTTGGGTTAGGTTTGTCCTGGGAGTCTGTTAAACAAGCGGGGTAGTGGTTGATAGAAGCACAACGGACGGGAGACAGTCTGGGTTTAGGGGAACCCAACCCGGGAGGTTTTGGGAAGCTATTCCCTGGAGCAGATTTTCTCAACTTGAACCATCAGCCTTACTCAAGATTAACTCATGATAATGAGCGTCTAACCTCGGGGAAATTGTCCAGGGTTTTAGGCAGGCGTTCCCAGTCAAAGGCAGCTATCTGGATTTGGAGGGTCGTCGCATAGTCTAAGAGTGCCTGACATTGATATTCTAACCCCCAAGCGTACAAGCGATCGCTAAAGTTTTTTAAGTCACGTCGTTTCATGCTTTGAGACAACATGGGCCAGGTGGTTTCTTCTTCCTGGCGGAGTTGTTCCAATAAGGCAGGCAATTTTCTGGCAACTTCCCGATCGCGGGGTTGTTCACTGTTCAAAATAGGCTGAATGGGTGACCAAACCGTCTGGGCATTTTCCCCTTCTTCCTGGGGTAAAATATTCTTTAAAAGGGTAACCAGTTGCGATCGCATCAGCGGTTTGCGTAGAAACCCTTGGCATACCGATTTGACGAGAGCTTCATCACTTGATCGCGAAGAAGCAGTGACCACGACAATCGGTATTTGTTCCGTTTCTGGGTGGTTTTTGAGAAATTCGGCGACTTCGATGCCATTGAGTTCAGGCATCCACAAATCCAGTAAAATCAGATGGGGTTGAGAGGCGATCGCCTGTTCGATAGCTTCGCGTCCATCCCGAGCAAACAGCAGTTGGTGCTTGGTTTCACCAAAATAGCCCGCAATTAACTCCAAATTCGACGGGACGTCATCCACGATTAAAATCCTTCCCGGTTGAAACTGCTCTAAATTTTCATCTACAGCAATAGACTCTATTTTACCCATTTCTGTTCTAGCAATTTCCACCTCGGGAAAGACAAAGGTAAAGGTACTCCCGTGATTGAGTTCACTGTTTAAGTAAATTTTTCCTCCCAGCATTTCCGTCAGTCGTTTGGTAATTGCTAACCCCAACCCTGTACCGCCATACTTACGAGTTGTAGTCCCATCATTTTGAATAAATGCCTCAAAAATATGCGCTTGGCGATCCAATGGGATTCCAATTCCGGTATCAGAGACAGTTAACTCTAAACTCAAGGAGGAGTCTCGGGTCTTAGACAAATCAGCATTAACATGAATTGTAATAGAACCCGATTCGGTAAATTTCAGGGCATTACCTACGACATTAAATAGAATTTGCCGCAAGCGAACTTCATCAAATATAATTCCCTCCGGAACTGATTCGCTAATTTCAATAAATATTCCCAAACCTTTGGCTTCTGCTTTCTGGGAAAAAATCTGCTGAATATCCCATACTAAAGCTCGAATTAGCACAGGTTCATAGTTCAACTCCAGCTTTCCTGATTCAATTTTAGAGAGATCCAGAATATCGTTAATGAGGGCTAGTAAAGTTTGTCCACTCGTTGCAATGGTGTGAAGATAGGACTTTTGTTGGGGTTCTTGGAGCATCCCTGTGAGTAATTCGCAAAATCCTAAAATCGCATTCATCGGGGTCCGAATTTCGTGGCTCATATTAGCCAAAAATTCACTTTTTGCTTGGTTGGCTGCTTCTGCTTTTTCCTTAGCCTGTTGGAGTTCCTCTTGGATCTGCTTGAGTTCCGTGATATCCATTTCCAGACCATCCCAAATGGTACGTCCATCCTCCATGCGACGGGGTACGGACCGCAGTTGTGACCATTGAATTTTACCGTCTTGGTCGTACTTTCTCATCTGAATTTGGAAGGGCGACAAATTTTGAAAAGATTCTTCTGTAAGCTGGGCATTTAAGATTTTATCTTCAGGAACAATTCGATTGTGCAATAAAGTTGAATCGGCGATAATAGCCTCGGGTTCTAAGCCGACTAAGCGTTTAATTCCTGCACTAATATAAGCAAAATGATACTGTCCATCGGGTTCGCGGACCAACTGATAAATCAACCCTTTATCGAGGTTGTCGCCGAGGGTACGCAGGAACATTTCCCGTTCTTGGAGGGCGAATTCAGCTTGTTTGCGATCGCTAATATCCTCGACAATATAGGAAAATCGCGGGCGATCGCTCGTAATTCCAAAAATGGGACAAACGCTGGCAGATAACCATTTTTCACCCCGAGGGGTTAGATGCTTATACTCAAATTTGACAGGCATTCTCGTATCTTGCGCTGCACGGTAGTAAGTAAACCACATCTCCAGGGCCCCTTTGGGAACCCCCATCTCAGTAGCGAAACGATTTTTCATGGCTTCGGGGGTTGTGCCAAAAAATTGGGCGCTACTAAGATTGTCAGTTAAATGGAGAATATCATCGGGATAGAGTTCCACAATTCCCATCAGCATGGAAGCACTATTAAAGAAGCTCCGTAGGGTAGATTCGCTTTCTTGGACTGCTTCTTCTGCCTGTTTGCGATCGGTGATATCTTCAGCAATTCCCACAAATCGGTAGGATTCCCCAGATGGATTTTGGATGGGAAAAGACCGCGCTCGAATCCAACGAATTTCTCCCTGGGGTTGCAGGATGCGATAGGTTTCATCAAAATCTGTTCCTTCGCTAATTTGGTGAATTAACCTTCCTCTAATATATTCGCGGTCCTCGGGATGAACTGATTCTAACCAATCCCGAGTATTTTGATATAAACTCTGACAAGTTCGGGCCCAAATTTCTTCATAAGCGGGACTGATATAAATCATTTCGCCAGAAGAAGAAAGGATGAAGAAAACTTCTCGAATATTTTCAGCAATTTGTCGGAATTTTTCTTCGCTTTCCCGTAATTCCTGTTCGGCGAGTTTGGTAGCAGTGATGTCTTGGATAGTCCCAAAGAGTTCGACTCTTTCACCCGATTTAGTCTCAATGGGCTGTCCTTTCCCCAGAATATAGCGGATAGTCCCATCCGGTAAAAGAATCCGAAATTCATGTTCATGAGGTAATCCTTGTGCGATCGCTCGATGAAAATGCCCAGGAAACTGCGATACATCCTCGGGGTGAATTCGCTGTAAAAATTGAGGATAACTGGGTTCGATGGGTGCACCGTCAAATCCGAGAATGCGAAAGGTTTCTTCTGACCATACCAGCTTTTGAGTGACTAGATTAAAAGACCAGTTTCCCAACTGAGCAATGCGTTGGGCTTCGAGTAAAGCATTTTGGCTATGGCGGAGTTTTTCTTCGACTAATTTGCGATCGCTCACATCTAAAATAATGCCATGCCAGACTATATCCCCATTTTCCCGTTGCTCCGGTTGGGAGTTCTCTTGCAGCCATTTCACTTTTCCCGAAGGCGTAAAAATTCGCCATTCATGTTTAAACACTTTAAAGGTTTTGCGAGAGGCTTTAATCGCTTCAAAATATGCCGCCTTATCTTCTGGATGAATTGGATTAGTAAGAGCAGCTTCCACGTCTTGAAAAATTTGATTTAAGGGGATTTCTAAAATTTCTTCAATAGCCTGATTAATATATTCAAATTCTAGGGAACCATCGGGATGTTTAACCAGAGAATAAATAGTGCCCGGTACTGCCCTAGCCAGATTTTGTAGCCGATTCAACGTGATTTTTAAGACGTCTTCAGACTGCTTGCGCTCAGTCATATCAATGGACATTCCAATCATGCGATTAGAAATTCCCGTGCTATCCGGGACTACCTGAGCATGGACCTGAATCCAGCGCCATCCCGGATAAGTTGGGGGAAAACTAATTCGATATTCACTTTGAAACCCTCCCCCGTGGCGAATTGTTTCTTCATTTAACTCCTGCAATTCTTCGCGATCTTCAGGGTGAACAAGGGCGAGGTATTCTGGGTAAGACATCACGAGAGGGACAGAATCAACGGTTGTGCCAGAGAAGACGATTTGATTAGTTTTGAGGTCTCGTTCCCAAGCAATAGTATTGGAAACTTCTAGGGCTAACCGTAAGCGGGATTCACTGTCTTGAAAAGCCGCTTGAGCTTCTTGGCTTTCCTGATAAAGATTGGCTTGATGAATGGCGATCCCCAAGGGTTCCACGACTCGGCGCGTGAGTTCGATTTCGTCTTCTTGCCAAGGGAGATATTTTGGACTCCATAAACTTAAAGAACCCCAGATTGTGCCGTTGACGGCGAGGGGAACTAATAACCAAGCGCCTTGGCGATCGCGAGCTAATTCTTCATTAATGGGGTCATTAATAGTATTAGTATCCACCACCACCACTTGCAATTGTTTGAGTTGTGCTGCAAAAGGATTGCCTTCATCAGGGATATCTTCAGCAACTTCTTCCGATAATTCTGACTCGTTATTATAGGAATATAAATGACTCCAGACTCCCTGTTCCGGGAGATAACGAACAATAGAAGCGCGCTCAAAATCCACGAGTTTCGCAATCCCCGTAGTAGCTGTGTAGAAAATGGTACTTAAATCTAGGGATTGATGAATCGCTTGAATGACCTGATTTAAGAGGTGTTCCTGCTGAGTTTTTCGAGCTAGAGCCTGTTCAGCTTGTTTGCGGGTGGTGATATCTGTCACCATTGCTAAACTCCCCTTATACTCTCCCGCTTCATTAAAAATAGGCGTTGCCGAAAGCAGTGTCCAAAGGGGTGAGCCATTTTTGCAGTAAAATAGAAAATCATGCTGCTCGACAATTCCTTGTCTACGCCGTTCTAATTTTTCTTGGGCTTCTTGTTTTCCGGCTTCATCCATGAAATACAAGAGGGATTTTCCCAGCATTTCTTCTGGGGTATATCCCAGAAGTTCAGCCATTTTAGGATTAACAAAATTGGTGCAGTCTTGGGCATCAATGCTCCAAATTCCTTCATTAGCCGTTTCTACAATCCGGCGATATTGTTCTTCACTCTGTTTGAGGGCGGCTTCGGTTTGTTTGCGATCGGTAATATCAACCGTGACTTGAGTCACAAACCAGCAGTTTTCTTGGGGTTCAAATCGAGAGGTATATCGGGTGGCTAAGTAGCGAAGGCTCCCCGATTTGTGCTGGAATCGATATTCAAAACTGCTAGTTGTTTCTTTAGAAATCTTATCAAATAAGGGGAAAATGACTTGTTCTAAATCTGCCGGGACGATGCGAGCCATCCAAATCGATTTGTCCTCCAAAAAATCTTGGGGAGTATAGCCAAAGACGGTTTCACATCCGGCGGACAAATAATCTATTTCCCAGTCTTGATTACTCAAGATTTTAATTCTCACGATCGCGGCGATCGAGCTATTGAGAATATCATTTAACTTTTGTTCCGAAGCTGTCAGTGCGAGTTCTAGTGCTTTGCGAGAGGTGATATCTTCCCCAAACCCAATAAATCGATCCGGGTTACCCGCTTCATCTTCTACAATATTATAGGTGGAAAAAATCCAGCGAATTTCACCATTCGGGCGGATAATTCGATATTCACAACCCCTGTCCTGTTTTTCAGGAGAGGAAGCATTGAGATAGGGCAAATCATCGGGATAAATAGTCTCTAACCAAGAGTTAGGATCTTGATACAAACTTTCACAACTTCGTCCCCAAATTTGTTCATAAGAGGGGCTGATATAAATGAACTCTCCCGTCCTGGCCGATCGCACGAAAAACACCTGACCAATCGTCTGGACAATCTCCCGAAATCGTTCTTCACTTTCCCGCAACGCTATCTCAATGGCTTTGCGTTCCCCAATATCTTTCAAAATAGAAAGAATCACGGGTTCTCCATCCAGTTGGATGATTTCCGAAGAAACCAAACAAATTTTAATCTCTCCCGATTTCGTCCGCCAGTGTAATTCTTTATTTTTAACAACCCCGGTTTCCCTCAGTTGTTGCCGGATGATATCCGCTTCCTCGGGGTTAACAATCAGATTCAAGTCTTTCGAGGAGCGATTGATCAGTTCATCGTATTCATAGCCAGATAATTCTATAAACGCATTATTCACATCCAGTAAGCGTCTACTTTGGACATGAGTAATCGTAATCGTATCGGGACTATGACGAAAAATGGTAGCATATCGCGCTTCAGACTCACGCAAATTGGTCTGAAGACGAGCAAAGGCATCCCGCAATTGTACAGACATTTGATTGAATGATCGCGCCATCCCCGCCAGTTCCTGAATGGGCAAATTTTCATCCAAATTTCGCTGTAAATCCCCGTGAGCTAAAGTAGCAGCAGTTTGGCTCAGGATAACGATCGGACGCGCAATCCAATGAGTCAAGCAGGTCCCGAGGGCCACGGCTACCATAACCGCAAAGAATCCCAACCCCATACTCTGTTTAAAGGATTCATTCAACGGTCCCATTAAATCGGCTTCCGGGATCACGATGACAATCCGCCAATCCAGGCTATTCTTGCCCTTGTTGTAGGGCTGGCTATGGGCAAAATAACGTTGATCGCCCTCCCAAAAATCCCACTGCTTAAGGACCTCAGTTTCATTCCAATTGGGAAGTTTTGACAGCAAATAATCCCAAGTTGAGCGGAGAAAATTATCAGAACTTTCCTGGCTTTCTTTCAACTGAAGGATAGCCTGTAAACTTTGACTTAAAGGAGATTTTCCACTAGAACTTGCAATTAACTTCCCATTGGGTTCAGTGATAAAGATAACCCCAGATTCTCCTAATTTAATGGGGTGTAAAAACTGATTGACCTGGTTCAGCGGTAAAGTAATTCCAAAAACTCCAGTCAGGGTATGGGTAAGCGGGTCCCTAATCGGCCAACTCGCATTAATCGCAAACTCTTGGGTATTCCAAAGTTGAAATGGAGGAGTCCAGACGGGTCCTTGTTGCTGTATCGCGGCGCGATACCAGGGACGTTCTCGAACATCCCAATCTGACGAGAGCACTTCCCTTCGTAGCGGTTCTAGGCTCCGTTGTCCGTTAGGCTCGATCGCGTATTCGTCCAAAGTCTGAGGATTGGAATGATTAATCACCCCTAGGGTCGTCTTCCCCTCCAAATTCTGGGCAATTCTGAGATCCCCTTGTTCATTGGCATACAGAATATAGGGAATCTGAGTAAAACTAGAAATTTCCCAGATGAGTTGGCGTTCTATCTCTTCTAAATTATCAGGATCGAGGCGTTCAAACGCAACTGCATTGACATTACTTCGCGTAATCTGTTCGGCTAGAGAAAAATAATTATCCAGGTACAAATCCACCCGAGCTCCGGCTTTCATCATCAACTCATGAGCAATCACACGGGTTGCCTGATGACTGCGATGCAACAGGAGAGAATTGGTCAGTCCTACCGTTAAGACTAATAACAGGACAAGCGGTACATTTAAGAGGAGTTGCAGGGGGATTTTTAGTCGAAATCTTGACAAGATAGCTCCCATAGCCAGTTATCAAACTGTAAAGAACTCAAGCCTAACCGGGAAAATCCCATGTTTTGCCTTCGATCAACTCATTCATTTTTTTGTCTGGGGTTCTGAAGAAATCATCATGGGATTGATGAATGCTTTGACCCTGACTTGACTACTAACTGGCCCTATTCAACCGAGTCAATCGGACTGAATTTCCCCTGAACCGTTCATTGGAATGAGCGGATGGCGCAACATGAACCCGGAGCGAGTGGTTCTTCTCTGACCCCCTACAACTCCAGATTCTGGTTCTACTTCTGTCCTTTAGTTTACCCGATTTTTATTCAGGGTTGTCTAAGATCGCTTAAGATAGTTAATCAATACCGTGATAGAGGAGTCTAAACGTGCCTAAAGAGAAGGATAAGGATACGCCAACTCAGACCGTTCAGGATAGCATAAATCCAGGGAGCCAAATCACTAAATTAGCCCCAAGCCCTCACGGTCGCCCGATCGCTGCAAATAATAACCCGACAAAGGAATCTGAGTTAATGGGTTATCTGGATTAGGGCGTGATCAACCCTCCTCAATCGATCAGTCGATGGGCATTATTTATCGTTGCACCTTCATGAATAGGTCACGACCCCTACTTATTCCCACTCCGAGAAGGGTGAGAATAATAGGGGTCGTTTTTCCTGTTTTTCTGGGATTAGGTATGCCTCTATTTGCAGGATTGGGATACAGTCTGTTTAAACAAACTGCTCTCAAGCTATAAACGGATGAATCGCAAAATCTCCCAGGGTCACGGTATAGCTAGAACGCACTTGGGCGATCGCAAATCGAATGATCACCTCACAAGCAACCGCCACTGTCAGCGTGACTAAATTTCTCGCCAAGGGATAATCGCAAATATCATCTTGAACCGGGGAAGGAATGCGATACACTTCGTTCCAAATAATTTCTGCATAATCTGTTGCAAGTCCCACATGAAGACAGGGGATTTCGTGAGTAGCACAGCAGTCTGCTATTGCTTTTCGAGACCCACTATTGTCAAAGGTATCAATGACTAAGGCGGTTGGACTTCCTATGAGTTTATTGGCATTTTCCGCCGTCAATTCTTTAGTCTGGATATCCAGTTTAATCCCGACGGCACGATAGAGACTGTTAGCTAAAATCTTGGCTTTAAATGCGCCAATATCACTACGGTAGTAAGGCTGGGTGGAAAGATTGCGCTCTTCAATGCGATCGCGATCGATCACCCGCAACCCTTGGAAACCGCTTCGGGCTAAACTTTCAGTCAGATTTGCACCCAAAGCACCTGCCCCACAAATGGTCACCGGAAATCCCTGAAGTTTCTCCATGACTTCCGGTGTTCTATACAGTTGTTCGTGAAAATAAATCGACATTTTTCTAGGTAATTGTAAAGAACCTGGTGAACCGACATCAATCAAACCATTCATCCCGATTTTCAATCACCCCAATCAGGGATTGTAAATCAAAATCTCGGTCCCGTCCGCTCAAACAAATCCCGGAACTAAACACCGTCAAATCTTGTTTAGAAATCGCCGAAGTATGCTGGGCTCCCGTCCGGGTGGTCCAATGAACGGTCCAATACTCATCCCCACTTTCCTGAAAGCTTTGTAACTCACCTCCGCCCATTTTTAGCGCGGCTTCCAACCGTTTTTCATCCTGGTAATGTTGCCACTGGGGATTAAATTCTGCCATTTTTTGGGCGACTTGTTCATAAACCGTTCGCATTTCTGGAGTCAGCCCTTTAAAGCTCAAGTTTTGGGGCATCGTTACACGTTTTAACTCAGTTCTGAGCTGTTCCGTCGGCATCGGGTCCGCACGGCGATCGCAGGCTTCAAACCAGCCATTTTTGCCATCCCAACGCACCACAACCGGATCAAACTTTCCCCCTTCTCCTACCAAATGAACTACCACGGGTTTGACTGTTCCAGTGCGCTGAATCCAGTCTGATTCATTCATGGGATAACCCAACCAAGTTTGACCGCGCAACGGATAAGCCAACCACAACCGCGCCGGGGGAAATTGTTCTAAATATTCGGCAATTTGGAGGAACTCAGCGGGTTCAATAAGCTGGGCTTTTCCCGGGGCGATCGCCTCAAAAATTCCCCAGCCTTCAAACCCTTTTGGCTCAATTTCAAAGGTATAAATCATCCCCGCCATCCGCAGTCGGACTCGTCCCCCCTGCACTGCGGGAGCGAGAAACTGTTTTCCCTGCAAATTAGACTCTTGCATTACCAATTCTTTGAGCAGGTTATGAATATTTTTCATCAGCTTTTCTCCTCCTCTTGATTTCCCTCAAGTTTTTGCTTCCTGATTGTTATAATTTTCTAAAAAAGCGAGATGTTTTTATTTTTTTATAGATTCCACTGAGGGTTAGTTTATCCCAGAAACAGATATTCCGGCGGCACTTCATCCACCAGCCAAACTCCATTATCAGAACAGTAAAATAAATGCCCATCTTGGTGCATTTCTCCAGCTTTAATCGTGAAGACAACCGGGTTACCCTGACGCATTCCCACCTGCCTAGCAGTATCCATATCCGGGGATAAATGAACATGATGGCGTGTTCTTTTTTGTAATCCTTGGCTCAGAATTGATTCAACAGCGTGATGTCCCGTGCCATGATAGAGAATCTCTGGGGGACAACTCGGGTCAAGTTGCAAATCTATGGGAATACTATGCCCTTGATTTGCCCGAATACGAGTGCCCGTGGAATCAAAAGAAAAGCGCTGTTTATTGCTGGTTTCTACCACTAAATCCAGTTCAGAACGCGTGATGGGGAACTGGTGTGCTTGTGCGGCTGCTAATAAGGCTGCCACCGCAACCCACCCCCCGGGTTCCAGTTCTAATCCAATTTTCTCGGGATGGTGCCTTAAGTGATAACTTAAGTATTTACTGATGGTAATGAGTGGATTATTTTTGTTCATCTCTAACTTTTGCTTTTAACTGAAGGCAGGATCCAAATCCTTTTTCTCCCGCCTGACTGCTTTTTTTAAAAAGGGATTGACAAATCGAAAAGGAATGATAAGATGTCGATTAATCCATTTTAACAATGCCCTCAAGGAGGGTGTATAATGAGTCGGAACTTTACGGTTAATCTGTCCTTTCGTTCTCTGCTCGTTGGGGTGGCATTATGCCTACCTCTGATGACTACAGCCGCCCGCGCTGATGACCATGAGGAGGCCACCAGCCCTCAATATGAATTTACGGTTACCAATGATACAGGTAGCCCGATTACCGAACTTTATGTCGATGATACTGAGCAAACCGAGTGGGGTGACAGTATCCTAGTCGATCCAATTGAACCGGGAGAGACGGCTTCATTTTATTGGGCTGATGAAGATTGGGAAGAGGGAGACCCCTGTTTATATGATGTCTTTACCCGCAGTGAAGATGGAACAGAAGGCTTCGCTGCTGCTATGGATTTTTGCGAGAATCCTGATGTCGTAGTTTCTCCAAAATAAGTAACTCGATAAAAGGGAACCGAAGACTGGTTTTTATTCTAGGAATGTAGAGGAAGTGGGGCGATCGCCCCACTTTTTTATTGGCTCATTCCTGTAACACTCCCTACACAAATTGAGTTACAAATTCATAGATTAAATCAATCCGACCTTTGCGTAATACTGCCGGATCCAATCGTTCGGTAGTGTTACACGTCATTAAAAACACTAGTTTTTGTTGAGCATTGATTCCCTCCACATCTAAAACACTTTGATATAAAGTGCCATCGAGTAAACTGAGGATATGTTCAGTTTTATTATTATGTTGCGCGGCTTCGCTTCCCCGGTCTTGGGCGAGGTTATCTGCTTCATTAATAATGATGCAAATTTTTTCTAAATAAGTAGGAGGAACGAAGTTTTCTACGGCATCATGGTCGAGAATAAAAATCACATATCCCAAGGGGACTAAAATCTCTTTGGCAACGGCTTGGGTCCAAGCTGTTTTTCCGGTTCCCGGTGCACCCTGAACCAGAACTGCGAGTTGAGGTTGGGTAAAAATTGCTTCTTGAACGCGATCGGTAAAGCTTTGAATATCCGCAGGAAAGGTACGAATCGGAAATTCGCTATGAACTTGACCCACACGGCTTTGATAGCCACTAAGCATGATTGCTAGATTGTAAGTGGCTTTGTTAATGAGCGATCGCAAATCGTCGGCAATCAGCGTATATTGAAATTGATTACGGCCCGTATTTTGAATGCGCCCGAGGGGGTCGATTTGTAACCAAATTTGGTGTTTTTGCCAATAAGCATAAACCGTCCCAATTGTTTCAATGCGCTCCCAAGTGGAAAACCGCTCAATGGGATAATAAAAATGCCGGTCTTGGTAATATTGGGTAATCAAATCGGGCCGACCCAAGAGTTCCAGAACTTTACAAATGGTAATCTCTTGAAGACGCTTGAGGACGTAATCAATGGGAATGCTATCCCGGCTGACGAATTGAACTACAGGAGTTTCTGCCGTAATCATATCGCCAGTATGATAATTGGGTCCAACGGGTGCGGGGGTAATGTAATCCCAAAACTCATTGAAATCCCCTCGGGTGTATTCGGAAAATACATTTAAAATATTGGCCCACCACGTAAAATTTTGACGACCTAACGCATCGGCAATATCACTACTAATATCTAAGGTTTTGTGGGCTAATTCCCAGGGGTCTT
This sequence comes from uncultured Oscillatoriaceae bacterium, assembly GCA_965650385.1. GTDB lineage: Bacteria > Cyanobacteriota > Cyanobacteriia > Cyanobacteriales > Laspinemataceae > Laspinema. The sequence goes on along the minus strand of CBFGOM010000025.1, from coordinate 21,080 downwards.
TAGAGGCCAGATGGAAGAAATAACTCCAATCAAACTCCCGGGATAAGGGTCGCCAACCTGCTCCCAGTAATCCCCGATCTTGATTAGATTGGCGATCGCGAAGTTCGTTTCCATTGTCAAAGTTGCCGAATGCCATAATTTAAGTGAGTTCTGATGGCCTAATTAAGCTGAAAGTTTGTACTGAGCCTTGAAGGCGTTGGAACAGTTAACGCTTGATTGAAAGCAGCCCGAAGAAAAAATTACTTTCATCCTTTGAATAACCCGAAACGGTTTGTTTTTGTTGATTTAACGGTTTATTGGGTTTAGATTAAGCCGGGTTATTTAGGCAAAGCTACTGAAATTAACAATGAGGGTTTTCATAAAGTTCCTCCGGATAAGATGTTAACAAAAATGGGGGGCGATCGCAGACTCCATGACCTAGGCAATTTCCCGGGGTTTCTTCCTGAGAATTTTGAACAATTCCGTCGGTCCGAGTCATTCATAGGCAGCATGGCGATCGCAGGGCTTTCGCGAGGGACTGAGGTCAGCAGCAAACACGGTTAGCGCAGATCTCTACAGGAAAGGCGATCGCTCTCATTTCAAATTTATGGCAATTTAAAAAGTTAGGGTTTTGATACTGATATAATACATTCGTGCTACACCGTTGTCAAGAGGGTTAAAAAATTTTGTGGGCGGGTGTCTATCCCTGGTCTAAATGAACGGGACAATTTCCCACCGGAGTGGGAGCATCTTGCCTCCGACTACAGCTATAGACGCTAACGGATTCATTTGAGGGTCAGAAGGATTTAGACCCTCTCTCACCTCGCTCTATGGGGATGACGAGAGGTCGAGAGGCAATGTTGACCTGAAATCTCCCTTGACAGGTCGTTCATTCTTCTGGGGGCCGTTTTTCTGACTCAAAGGGTTCTGAAGTAGGATAGGCAGGCTATAGTAAAAGAAGGAAGCTACCCAGAATAAAATCAAGGGGTTCTATTATGCAATTAGCCGATTCAGATATTGATTTATTTTATCATCTATACTACTCTCTTTTAATTTATGTCAATCAAAAAATGGGTCTTTTTGCAGGAGTTTGTGCTTCCGAGGAAATGTCAGAACTGACCCCGTTACAAGTTAGCGAACTCCGCCAGCAACTGTACACTCATCCTTACCTATTTGATTTGTTTGCCGAAGAAAACCCCCTCAAAACTTCTCCTGATTTACTCCAAATTGTTTCCAATTGGCACAATTTTATCTCGGGAAGATTTTATATTTATAGTTATCAAAAAAATCATGCCGTATTAATTGACGATCGCCCTCCGAGTAAAGCTTATGGCGTGTTAGCCTTAGATTGTCCCTTTCCGGAACTGGTCGGGAGTGTTTTGCCGGTGATGGTGGAAACGGTCCTCTTACCCTTTAAAAACAAAATTATCTATGATGGAACCTTACAACCCTATCCCTTTTATTTAGGCTTGAGCATTAAAGGGAGTCTGAAGGAAACCTATCATCAGGCGGTTGAAAAATTTGGAATTATCGCCTCGTTGACTGAATTTGAAGCAGCGGAACATCCCCCAGAAACTCAGCCGGATGATGCCCTCGGCCCTTTGAACGACAGCGATCGCCTAAAATTTTATCTCCAGACTGAAGAGAATCGAAAAACCTATGAACCACAGATTCAAGAATTAGTTAAACAAAGTGTAGATTTAAAAGTTATTTATTACCAGGAAATGGGGCGGCTGTATGCAGAAATTTATTTAGAGCGCTGGCGAGAAATTGGGATGAAAAAAGGCTGGATTGCCTTGTTTGAAGAAATGCCGATCGCCAGCGGTAGTACCAAAGCCGAAGTAGAGGGCATTTTAAAAAAAATCCTCCCTGCCGATCGCCGAAAATTTGTTTATATTTTTCGCCTCAAACCCGGCGATCGATAAAATTAGCTCCACTCTCAACCTTTCCTCCTTCCTCTAGGACTCCGATGGCGCTCCTTTTTACAGAGCTATGAGTATAGGATGGAGTATAAGAAAGGAGATAGAACGGTTTTCGATCGCCTGACTTCCGAACGAACCCCCTATATCCCCCTGATCAAGGAGGACTTTGACCCGATCAGTGGACCTCAATCCCTTGAGAACTGCTATAGACCCAGAAAAATAGGGTGCTGTAGGGTTAGATATCAATTAGAATCACCGTCTGGTGAACATTAAGATTTTCTACGGGACTCCAGAGGTGGCCCCACGAATGGCAAATCAACGAATCATCAAAAACAACCGATTGAGTTTACGAGTAAGGCAGATTTATCGATGGATGGGAGTGTCCCTCATCATGTTAGCTGCGATTGGTCTGGCTATTCCCGGGCGATCGCAAGACTCTACCGGAGTCATGCGCTTAATGCAAACAAAGCAGTGTCAAGCCTGTATCCTGACGGGTGCCAACCTCAGTAATACAGACCTCACCGGGGCAAATCTCAGTGGTTCTAACCTGATGAATGCCAATTTGCAAGGGTCCGATTTGAGAGGGGCCAATCTCACGGGGGTTAACCTCACTGGGGCCAATTTACAAAATGTCAATCTTCGAGGGGCTAATCTGACCGGAGTGGACCTAACAGGGGCCAACTTATCTCGGAGTCAGTTAGTGGGTGCAGTTTTATTTTTAATTAACCTAGCGAATGCAGATTTGTCCGAAGCCAATTTAAGCGGGACGGATCTCAGTCGCATCTACATCGAGCAAGCTAACTTAAATGGGGCACAACTCCAAGGAAGCAACCTGACGGGTGCAGAACTCTTCGGGGTGACCCTCAACAATGCCAACCTCAGTGGGGCAATTCTCAATAGTGCCAATCTCAGTGGTGCTAGTGCGCGCGAGGTATTGCTACAAGGCGCACAGATGCAAGGAGCCAGTCTACGAAATGCGAACTTGAGCGCCAGTAACTTCCGAGGGGCCTTGTTAAACCAAGCGGACCTCTCCGGTGCGAATTTATTGGATGCGGATATGCAGGGGGTGATTCTCAATGACGCGATTTTGATTAATACCCAGCTTAGAGATGTTGAGCTTCAGGGAGCAAGCTTAGAGGGGACAATTCTTTCGGGTGCGGACCTAGAGGGGGCAGTCCTCACCGGAGCGACTTTCCGCAGTGTGGAACTCACCGGCACTAATCTGCGAGGGGCGGATCTTACTCAGATTGTGATTGAGGATGTAGATTTTACCCAAGGAATCATTTGTGATGCGATTTTACCTAATGGCAAAACCGCTCGCTGCCGTTAACTGAAGTTAAAACTTATTTTAGCCCTCAAGAATGAGCCGATTTCGTAGCAGCAAGCCCTTGAGCTGTTTAAGTTTCCGCTGCCGATCCTGTCTTAAGTCAATTTTCTCTCTTAGCCCGCGTTTCTCGGGCTTCGTCTGCATTCCTCTCTACTCTTGAGGGGGTGCGGTTTTACAAACTTATCACAACTGAATTGGGTTTCAGAGTAGGACTTGAGTCATGCTCTGTTGTTCGCTAAATCTGCTGTCGGTTGCGCTCCAGTACGGGGACAGCCCAGGGTCCAAGGCCCTGACCTGGGCATTGTTAAGTCTGGGTAATGGTTGGGGTAGGAATTTGCGCGCTTGGCTGTTAAAATAACAGGCTATGCAGATTTTTGAATGGAATTGAACGCCCACAACTAAAAGTTAGGAATTAGACATTCAAGGTTAACTTTATGGGACAGAACCTGAACTCAATGGTGATTGCAGCTAACTTAGTCATGACTCCAATTGTAGACCTGTAGCCAATTGGGATCTGTTGGATGGGATGAGGTCCAAATTGGTTCAAATTACCGCCCCAAGGGGCAGGGTGAAGGAGCTTTCCTCAACTGGATTCTCTGGGCAGGAAAGTAAGGGAGGTAACTGATAACTGAGGCAGGATTCCAAAAATAGATGACCCTTAGCTGTTGATTCCCCCTGGAGATCGTTAGAATGCAGAACATCTGGGGTACTCTAAATAGAGCAAATTTACCTAGAAATCTAGTTAAGAAAGGGGACAGTTGTAGCGATCGCCGGATTGCATTACCTCTCAATTGTAGCCAACATTACGGTTTTGCAATCGTGGCATGGGGTAGGTCTAGGGAGTAACTCTATAGAACCCTATCAACCCACTTAGGATGTTTTAATCTTTGAGGGTAGCCCGATCTTAAAGTCCGGAAAATACCAACCAGAGGGAGTCCTTCCGATGGTTGATACGAACCCCCACCCTTTCAGCGATCGACCCCCCGGCGGGGAATTGAATCGTCCAAAGCCCGTCAATTGTTTGGCAAGCCTTGAGTAAATGTTCCGGGATCTGCATCAAAATAGAACAGTGACAGCACTTGTTTCTCAAGGAGATATCTGGAATTTCAGGGTTGAAATCTGGGGGAACACTGCTAAAAACCCGATCAACTTTTAAGTAAAAAACGGGTAAACTATTTCCCAGGGCGATCGCTCCCAAACCACACCAGAGTATTTTCCCCCTTCAGGGAACTTTTACCCCGGCGATCGCGGCTTAAATCTCCATGACCGGCGCTTGTAATCTGGCAACTTTTAGAGGGGGTTAACCGTGAGCCAAACCAGATTTCCGGGAGCGTCAAAATCCGCCAAGAATAACCCTAGAGAAGTTCAGTATTGAGGTTATGCTCACCTCCCGTAAAGTAAACTTAATTGGTGCTTGTCTGGGATTCGTAACCGTGGGTTTCGGAGCCTTCAGTAATCCCATGATTAATCCAGAAAGCCACAGTTGCCCAAAACTCCAAACTATTGGAGGCCAGATTTGCCGGGGAAAAGTTCCTAAAGAAATGCCGGAAGAAGCATGGGGTCAATTTGGAGCCATTGCTTATCAAGCAGCAGCAGAAGTAATGCGCTCCAATAACGCTGAACCGCAAGCCTTAACCGAGACTCAAAAAAAGTATTTACGTCCCTCTTTTGGCGATTTAGTTGATCGGGTAGAAGTGGTTTATAATGCTACTTTAATGGAAGATTGGGTAGCAGCCAGTTTCAAAATTAATGTAGGTGAATCCAACGCTCAAGTTTATGGAAACACCATTTACATTAAAAAGGAAATGAAAGAAAATGACTTTGAGCAACTTGTCTTGCTCTCCCATGAGCTCATTCACTGCCAGCAGCATGAACGACTGGGCAGCTTGGGAAATTTTGGCTATCACTATTTTAAGGAATATAAGAAAGCTGGAGAAATTTACAGAAATAATCAATTAGAAGTAGAAGCTTTTGAGTTTGAGAAAGAATTCGCGGAAGGATTGTCTAAAAAAATTCCGGGAACTTATCGTCCCCGATAACCCCAGTGCCAACGGCTAAATATTCAATGGGGGAAGCCGGATCCGGGCAACATCCAGAGGCGGATACAGGGTAGTCAGTCCGGAGGGTTTGATGCTATCGTGAAAGGAACAAATGGTTAGCTTAAACATCATCTCCACTCAAGACACTCCACTCGCACCAGCAGAACTTATGATTCGATTTAAACTTGCTCCGGCCCTCAGTTTAGCGTTAACGTTAGCGATTACTTCTATCCTCGCGGCGGCGCAACCTTTCTTGGTAATGGCTAATCTGAGCCAACCCGTGGCTCAAGTGACGCAAATTGCTCCAACTGGGGCGATCGCCACTCCCCTCCATCCGAGTGCGCTGTCTCAAGTTTCGGGCAACTTAGCCTCAGTCTGGATGACTCCGGAAATCCCTCATCAAGGGGCTTTAATTGCTCAGGGGTCTGGAAGTGACCCGATCCGGGATGCCCTCGGATGCTCCTGTGCCATCTGCACCAGCCAGTCACAAATCGAAGTTTAGCACGGAAACATTGCAGGGGAATCAGAGCGATGATATCCTTCAAATTCGCTCTGTCCTTTGCTGGTTTATGCCTCGGGGTGCGATTTTTCTAAATCGGGTTTGGATAAGGGAAGGATAACACTGACGGTAGTGCCTCGATTAAGCTGACTGTCTACCCGAATCCCACCGTGATGATTTTCAACGATCGCTTGAACGATGGCTAGTCCTAATCCGGAACCCGTAGAACCCCATTCCGGCGATTGTTCCGGTTCATGACTCCGCGCCGGATCCACGCGATAAAAGCGATCAAAAATATGAGGCAGGGACTCGGCGGAAATGCCGATTCCGCTATCTTTTACCGTAATTTGGACCCCACCATTGGCACTCGGGCGATTGCTCACCGCGCTACATTCTAAGGTGATGGTAATTTGGCCCCCTTTTGGTGTGTATTGCAATCCATTACTGACTAAGTTCGTAAACAGTCGCGCCAGTTGGTCCCAATCACCGGGAATGGTAAAATCTAGTCCCGGTTCGGTTTCTGGATCCATAAGGGGGGAAATAGGGTGATTGCTGCGATCGGGTGGATCAATAATGTCTAATACCAATTCAATCCCTTTTTCGGCAGCGATCGCCTCCTGTTCTTCCATCACTTCCATTAATAATGCATCCATTGGCACAGGTTGTTTCCTCACCTTCACCATGCCGCTATCTTGTCGCGCGAGGAAAAGCAAATCATCCACCAATCGTCCCATCCGGCGCGTCAGACGTTCCACTAACTGCAACTGCTGACGATGGAGGGGTGAATCTAATTCCGGGTCCGCAAGGGCCACTTGCACATTGGTTTGAATGGTGGCGATCGGATTTCTGAGTTCGTGGGAAGCATCGGAGGTAAACTGTTTGAGACGCTGGTAGGAGTCTCGCACAGGTTTCATTGCTAATCCTGACAGTAACCAGGCGATCGCACTAATGGCGATCGCCATCAAGGAAGTTCCCAAACTTAAATCAATAATTAATTGGCGAATCGGTTTGGTGACTTCAAACCAAGGATGACTGACGCGCAGATATCCCACCACTTGCCGTCCAATTTCCACGCGATCGGTGAATTGGCGCAGGAGTTGTCCTCCCGACAGTTGTACCGTTTCCCCATTCTTTTTCGGATGCAGGGGAATCTTTAGGGGTTCCCAAAGGGTAGACCACAATAATTCTCCCGTAGAACTAAACCATTCTAAATCAATATGGTCATCTTCCACGGTTTTGGCATTGTTGCGGAAACTAGCAACAACATTTACGGTATATTGGCCGGTGTTGGGGTTTTCATCGATCGCCAGCGATCGTTCCACCACTTCAACAACGTGCTTGAGGGTGTCATCAATGCGATCGATTAAGGTACTCCTCACATACACATAAAATCCCGTAGCAAACACCAGCAGCAATACTGCAGTGAGTGCAGCATACCAAATCGCTAACCGTCGGCGCGTTGCTTGAAACATTTATCCCATAGTCCTGTAGGTTTATGATAATTGTAAAGGGAAAATTCCCCTAAAACCCGGACCCAGAAGGGAGAAACATCCTAAATACAGCCTAGGCTTGCGCGGGCTAATCTGCAAACGGTTGAAACTGGGTATTGCAAAAGTCTGAAGTGCTTCTAGTTCAGGTCATCCTCGGTATTTAAAACCCGAGGATGACCCGATGGACTGAGGTGAGAAACCCGAGGTTGACAACGTTAACTCGCTTGAGAAGCGCGTTCAAAGCGGCGGTTTACTGCCTCCCAATTGACGACATTCCACCAATTTTTTAAATATTCTCCCCGCTGATTTTGGTAGTTCAAATAATAGGCGTGTTCCCAGACATCATTGCCCATAATGGGATATTGTCCATCCATGAGGGGACTATCTTGATTCGCGGTACTGGTAATTTCGAGTTGTCCTTGAGGATTGCGAACTAACCAAACCCAACCACTGCCAAATCGACTGCTTCCTGCTTGATTAAATTGCTCTTTGAAGGTCTCAAAACTGCCAAAAGTTTTGTTAATTGCTTCGGCGATCGCCCCAGTGGGTTCTCCCCCACCATTAGGACTCATAATTTCCCAAAACATGGAATGATTGACGTGACCTCCGCCATTATTTCTAATGGCAGTTCGGATATCTTCAGGTACCTGATTCAAATTGCGAATTAAAGACTCAACGCTTTGGTTTTTGAGGTTTGCATTATTTTCTAAAGCCTTATTCAAATTAGTGACGTAACTAGCATGGTGCTTATCATGATGTAACTCCATTGTTTGAGCATCAATATGAGGTTCGAGGGCATTATAAGGGTAAGGCAATGGGGGTAATTCAGCGGGAGAAGCACTCAGTTCGCTTGCCGGGTTCGTGTTCATGGTGGGTAGAGTCTGAGACAGGTTAGTTTGCCCCATTCCCTGGCAAGCAATCAGCAGCAATATCGCCATAAATCCAAGAAAAACTGAACCCAAACGCCCTTTTTTTTGATTTTTCATGGTCGTAAAATCTCCAATTGATTTATCTCATTAAACTTTAGCGAAAACTTTAGCGAGTGATGCGAAGAATTTTATCACCCTCCGGGGGACAACCGCCGCGACCATCACAATTGCTGGTGGTTATGTATAACTCACCATCGGGTCCAACGATCGCCTCTCGGAGTCGTCCGTATTCCCCTTGCAAATATACTTCATGTTGTTGCACTTGTTGGGGAGATTGCGGGTCAAAAACTATGCGCTGCAAATGTTCTGATCGCAGGGAAGCAATGATTAAATTCCCTTGCCATTCCGGAATCGCCGTCCCTGTATAAATAGCTGCACCTCCTGGGGGTAACGCATTCCGCCAGACGATAGAAGGGGTAACTAATCCCGCTTGGGATTCACAGCGTTCCAGAGTCGGCCACCCCAAATTATCCCCTGCTTGTGCGACACTCAGTTTATCATGGCCTCGTCTGCCTAATTCCCCACTCGGTCCATGATCCGTGACTTGTAAGGTGGTCTCATTCACCCAGTCAAATCCTTGAGTGTTACGAATGCCCAGAATATACACAGGATTACCTGGAAACGGATTATCTGGGGGGACATCGCCCTCGGGAGTGACCCGGAGAATTTTACCGGCGAGACTGCTGACATCTTGGGATAAGTCGGGTTCGCGGGCATCTCCGGTGCCAATATACAGCATTCCATCAGGTCCAAAGCGAATCCGTCCGCCATTGTGGAATTGTGCGACGGGAATATTATCCAAAATCATGCGATCGCGAGTCGCACTTAATCCATCGGGGGCAAGTTGCCATCGTTCCACCCGGTTAACCGATGAGTCATTGGTATCGGCAGTATAGTAAACATAAAAGAATCGATTACTGGCAAAATCCGGATGGGTGGCAATTCCCAGCAGTCCCCCCTCACCCCTGGCTGTTACATTAATCGTAGCAACTGCCTCGGGCCGCAGTTGACCATTTTGGACCAATCTCACTTGTCCAGTTCGTTCGGTTACCAGCATATCCCCATTGGGCAAAAACCCAATGCCCCAGGGAACATCTAGTCCACTTACGACCTCTTCTACCCGAACATTAACTTGCCCTGGAGGACCAAACCCATTTTCTACCAGGATGCAAGCGGCCTCACTACTGAGGGTGGGAACCCCTTGCGCCTGTTCCTGGGGCGGGTTTCCTGGTCCACTGGTGCTATTTTCTAGTAATGCCCCGCTTGGGGGGGTACAACTGGAGACCCCGATCACACTCACGATGGGGATGAGGGTGAGAATATGGGTTAACTTCATCATCAACTCTAAAACCTCAGTGATTGGATTCTACCGATTTAAGCGGGTAGATCGAGCCTTTAATGTCCGAGAATAAATCTCAAAAACTGCCCGGATTGGGTTATGATAGATCCCGCTGTTTTGGGCATATAAATTACACTTTATACTCAAAAAGTGGCTGCTGACATCCGTCTTGAGGAAGAGACGCCTGGGATTACCGCCTCAGATAGGTGAGGGAAACTTACATTTTAAAGGAAAAATAAGTTAATTCCTTTACTCTAGCCGATCGCTGTCATTTCCTTTGATTGGTAAAACCGACCACCGGGAGAAACTTCTCTACAAATATTGGATAAATTATAAAAACACCCCCTCTTTTTTTAGAGAAAAACTGCCCATTAGGGATTAAATTTGTTTTTTTTAGTCATCAAGAAAAATAGCAACGTAAGGAGTTGGTAAACCGTGAGGCATTGCGTCCATTATTCTGTAGCTATTTTCAGTTTTGTCAGTACCTTACTGTGCTTAGAAGGAGTCCTAGGGCACAAGTTCTTACAGGCGCAAGTTATCCCAGATAATACACTCTCAACTCCTTCTGAAGTGCAAATAAACGGCAATACTCTCATCCTGGAGGGGGGAACCACTGCGGGTCGGAACTTGTTCCATAGTTTCCAAGAATTTTCTATCCCGACGGGAACTGCTGCCCGCTTTAATAATTCTCCGGCGATCGCGAATATTATTACTCGGATTACCGGGGGCAAATTGTCCGAAATTGATGGGGCGATCGCCGCCAATGGTAGCGCTAATTTATTTCTGATTAATCCCAGTGGCATCGCCTTCGGACCCAATGCGACTCTGAATCTAGGCGGTTCTTTTGTTGCCAGTACCGCGAACAGTGTGTTGTTTCCTGGCGATCGCATCTTTAGTGCCACGGACCCTGATTCCTCACCAATTTTGAGCGTGAATGTCCCCATTGGATTGCAATATGGACCTAATCCCGAGAGTATCATTGTGCGAGATGCGGTCCTGACTGTACTGCCGAACCAAACCTTAACCCTGGTTGGGGGTGAAATTAACCTATCGGGGGGACAATTATTGGCCCCCGGTGGGACCGTGACCCTGGGGGGGACATCCGAGGCGGGAGTTATCGAATTACAAGGGGGAAGTGCGCTAAAACTGCCGGAAACCGTCGGGCGATCGCCCCTAAATCTCACGAATGGGGCGCGAGTGGATGTGGCAGGGGCAGGGGGTGGAAGCATCGCCATTCAGGTAGAGAATCTCATCCTTTCGGGTCAATCTGAGATTCGCGCCGGGATTGCCGAAGGGTTAGGAACACCGGGTGTACAAGCTGGGGATATCAACATTGATACCCGAGGGGATATTGTGCTAACCGGAGAGAGTGCGATCGCTAATGAAGTGCAACCTACGGGGATGGGAGATGGTGGGAATATCACCTTGAATACCACAACCTTTTCTGCCACCAGTTCTAGGATTTCGACTAGCACATCGGGAGAAGGGAATGGAGGTAAACTACAAATTACGGCCCGAGAGTCAGTGGTATTAGATGGACAAGGGAGAGAGGATTTCATCACTATCGCCTCAGCAGATGTAGCACCCGAAGGGGTCGGAAATGCAGGAGGCATCGAGATTCAGGCGGGTTCTGTGTTGGTCAAAGATGGGGCGGGCATCATCACGGGAACCCGGGGTCAAGGGAATGGTGCACCCCTGGTGATTCGCGCTGTGGAGTCGGTGGTTTTTGATGGACTGAATTCCAGTAACGATGTGCTAAGGCCCACGGGGGCAGAAAGTACCGTAGACCCCGAAGCGATAGGAAATGCAGGAAGTTTAGAGATTGAGACAGCAGCATTACGCATTCTGAATGGGTCGAATGTGGGTAGTACCACGTTTGAGAAAGGGAATGGGGGTCCGGTGAGATTACAGGCAACGGAGGTAATGGAATTTGGAGGAGTCGATCGCGTGGGTAATCCGGTGATTGTGTTTAGTGATACTTTGGGAGAAGGGAATGGGGATAATTTACGGATTGAAACCCCGAGGTTGATTTTGCGGGATGGCGCACAGATTAGTGTGGGTACATTTGGCGCAGGGGATGGGGGAAATTTGGAGATTTTGGCATCCGAAGAGATTGTGATATCAGGTTCAGTTCCGGCAACCGAAGGGGGATTCTTCTTCACCGATGAGTCTGGAACGTTGTTCCCCACGGGAATTTTTGCTGCTTCTACAGATACGGGGAATGCGGGGACGATGCGGTTAGAGACGGGAGAGTTAATCGTAGGCGATCGCGCCATTATTTCTGCGAGTAGTGAGAGTACGGGGGTTGCGGGGAATATGGAAATCGTAGCGCGACAGATTCTGGTTAACAATGCCGCGATCGCCGCAGAAACAGTGCAGGGGGATCAGGCGAATATTTTTATTGAATCTCAGGATATCCGGTTACGCAACCAAGGGGGAGTGACGACGAATGCCAGTGGCAGTGGGACTGGGGGAAATATTGCGATCGCCACCGAGACTTTACTTGCCCTGGAGAATAGCGATATCACCGCTAATTCTAGCGCCAGTTTTGGGGGTCGTGTGGCGATCGCTGCCCAAGGCATCTTGGGGACCAATTTTCGGACGGAACTCACGCCACAAAGTGATATTACTGCTACCTCGGAACTTGGGGCGGAGTTTAGCGGTAGTGTCACTATTAATACTCCCGATGTCAATCCCTCCACTGGATTGGTTCAATTGTCCGAAATGCTAGATCAAGCGGGGGATAATTACTTTGTCGGTTGTACGTTATCCGATGAAAATTCTTTTACCATTTCTGGACGCGGAGGATTACCCACAGACCCGACTCAACCGCTGCAAACTCCACGGATTTGGCATGATTTACGCAACTTTTCTCCAGATGTAGAGGGGCAAACGGTTACCCTAGACCGGACTCGCCGTCGGACCCCATCGGATGAAAATTTGCCTTCCCCACTCAAGGAAGCGATCGCTTGGCGACGGGATGTTGATGGAACAATCGAGTTAATTGCGGCGATACCCGAGGGTCGGGTTTCTATGTCTGAGATGCGATCGCCGAATTGTCAACGAATTGAAGAATAGCGGTTGTTAATATCTGTGAATGAGTCTTGCAAGTCAGACTCTTTCTGGATATGATAAGAATAAGATAAAATGGCGCTCCCTGTTCTCTGAGCAAATGAGGATACGTTGGCCCGATTCTTTACCAAGCCGTCAAGTGTTCTGGACCCATCAGATTGGATTGCTCTATGTTTAAAACTGCCTACCTGACCGATAGTCTCCTTCACCAACAATCTACTCCTGAATGCTTTAGCAAAGGCCAGTCTGATTATGAATCGGGCAATGTAACTGCCGTGACTCGGCGCGGCAATTTACTCAATGCTGAAGTGATGGGTCAGGGAGTTCAACCCTATCAGGTTCGGGTCGGATTGGAGGAGGGCAGTTTGACCTCAGCGACTTGTTCTTGTGCCTATAAAGAGCCTAAATGGTGTGAACATATTGTTGCGACCTTATTGATGGTCATGCGGCAACCCGAAACGCTTCAAGACCGTCCGACATTAGAGGAATTACTCGATCAGCTAACTTTGAAACAAATCCAAGAGTTAGTGCAAGATTTAGTCAAGCAAAATCCCGAACTTTTGGATGAAATTGACTGTTACATTACCTTAAAAATTCAAACAAAAAGTACAAATCAAAGCACCCCGATTCAGCGCCCTTCTCCCATTAATACGGCTCCATTTCGTCAGCAGGTGCGGGATATTTTATATGAAGGGATGCGGTATTTTGAAAATTTAGATGGGGAAGACGACCCGGTAACTGAGGATTTATTAGATTTAGTTGATAATGTTTACGGGTTAATAGAAATTGGCGAAACGTATAATGCTTTAATCGCCCTAGAAGCCATTGCTTTAGCCTGTGCAGGGGATTGGGACCGGGTAGAACAGTATGGGGCTGATTCCGATGAAATTATCATTGCCTTGGATGAGGCGATCGCCGAAGCAATTCTCAGCGACTCCCTGAGTTTGAGTGAAGTGAAAGAGTGGCGATCTCGATTAGAAATACTCCAAGATGAGTGGAGTACCGAATTTCCCCTCAGCTTAGAATCCCTCACCCAAGGATGGAATCATCCGTATTGGGTACAAGCCCTCCAAGGAACCCTAACTGAACCTGAAATTGCCGAAGCATCTTCCCTAGATTATTCCCAAGATTTGGTATTAATTCGCTTAAGAATTCTGGATCGGCAAGAACGATATGAGGAGTATTTAAACCTGGCTAAAGCGACAGGGCAAATGAAACAATATCTGACCATGTTGGGCAGTTTAGGACGAACTGCTGAAGCAATGCAAGCCGCCCAAACCCAAATGAAAACAATGGAGGAAGCCTTTTCCTTGGGTCAAACCTTATGCAGTAATGGGGAAGAGGCGAAAGCCCTAGAAGTCGCACAAAGGGGATTAACATTACCGGGAGGTTGCCAATATAAACTCGCCAGTTGGACGGCGGAGTTAGCGAAACAATTGAACAATACAGAAGTAGAACTGCAAGCCCGAAAATTAGCCTTTGACGATAATCCTCTGGCTTCAGATTATTTCAGAATAAAAGAGTTAACCGGGGAAAATTGGCTACAAATTCAGCCAGATTTATTGAAAAATCTCAGACAGCATACGACTTGGGAAAAAACGGAAGTGAAGGTGGAAGTATTCCTCAAGGAAGGCTTAATTGATGAGGCGATCGCCTCCGTCAATCCCTTAGATGGTTATCCGATTGATTTAGTCCATAAAGTGATGGATGCTGCAATTTCTGAACGTCCAGACTGGGTGATTGAAACGGCAAAACCCTTTGTAGAAGCGATTTTAACTCGCAAAAAATCTGAATACTATAACCAGGCGATCGCCTGGTTAAAAAAAGTCCGGGCTGCTTATCTGAAAAAAGACCAGTGGAATAGTTGGAAAACCTATCGCCAAGAATTGCTACAAACCCACGCCCGTAAACACAAGTTCCGGGGTATGCTAGAAGATAGACGCTTGGATTAAAGAAATACCCTCCCCCTAAAAGGGGGGTAGAGGGAAAAAGCCTGCCTCAGCCCACTCCTACAGAAAACTGAGGGGAGGCCATCCGGTGTGGCATTAAACAACCTAAACGTATGCCATAATTGTAGCATAAAACTCCTCTAGGTGAGCGTATGTTTCCCTCTCAAAGGTTTACGATTACGACTTATCTCAGTCCCGATGAGGTCCAGAAAAAATTAATTCAAGTGGTAGACCCTCCGCCTCAAGGCATACAGTTCCAGCGGCAAAGGTCAGAAAAACCCTACCAGGGACAAATCGGCGAACATTCTTTCAAAATTTCCCGAATTATCTCGTATCGCAATTCTTTTTTACCTCAGATTGAAGGTCGAATCCAGCCCCACGGTAGAGGCAGTCAAATCAAAATAGAAATGAAACTGCACCCTATCGTTATCATTTTTATGTGCGTTTGGCTGAGTATGGTAGGACAATTTGCCTTGATGTTTGTCGTTGTCTTGTTCCAAGAAGAGTTTGACCCCACGTTTTTAATCCCCGTGGGAATGTTTATGTTTGGTTTAGCCTTACCCTGGAGTGGATTTTTACTAGAAGCTAAGGGGTCTAAAAAGTTTTTAATTGAGTTATTTCAAGCCTTAGAAGAAGAGTCTCTTTAAGAGAAAAATAGACTCCTCACCTGACTGAAGATGCAGCAAAATACAGGATAACACCCCATCTTTATTAAGAGGTGAAAAATGTTGACTTGTCAAAGGTTTAGGATTAAAACTGGGCTAAAACCCTACCAAGTCCGAGAAAAATTAATGGAAGTTGTGGAACCTACCTGTCGCGTAGGTGAGAAAAGCCTGACACCCCTTTATAGAGGAAAAATTAATAAAGACTCTTTTCAAATTTCCAAAATTATCTATCACCGAGCTTCCGATCGCTATCGCGAGTCTTTTTTGCCCGTCATTGAGGGTCAAATTAGGGAACAGGGCAGCGGGAGTCAAATCGATATCCAAGTTAAAATTCATCCAGGATTTCTCATTTTTTTGCCAATCTGGATGATGACCGCCGGAAGAGCCGTTTGGGACTCTTTGATGATACTTCAAAACTCATCTTATTCAGTGTTTTTGGGCTTCCTCGCTCTCTTTGTGCTGGGTTTAGCTATCCCGCTAGTGGCTTTCTTTAGTATTGCTCATCAGTCTAAAAAATTCTTAATCAATTTCCTGAAAGACTGATCCGCTATCAAGCTAGGACTTAGGCAAAATGGCGGCAAGCAAAGTCCTATAATAGCAAAGAAATTTCCCCCTTGCACAAGGTTAGGGGTAACTTTTAGAAATCAATCAGCATCTAATTTTGACAACAATGAGCATT
The DNA here is from genome assembly GCA_965650385.1 of uncultured Oscillatoriaceae bacterium. Lineage (GTDB taxonomy): Bacteria > Cyanobacteriota > Cyanobacteriia > Cyanobacteriales > Laspinemataceae > Laspinema. Next base: position 5,191 of record CBFGOM010000025.1, on the reverse strand, counting down.
ATTGTGTTCGGTAGTATCAATCTTGATTTAGTCACCCGCACCCACCGCCTGCCGAAACCGGGTGAAACCGTGGCGGGAATTAGCTTTTTTACCGCATCCGGTGGCAAAGGTGCAAATCAAGCTGTTGCGGCGGCGAAATTAGGAATGACAACTTGGATGATTGGACGGGTGGGAGGGGATAGTTTTGGACAGGAATTGTTGGAGAGTTTGCAACAGTCCGGGGTGAAGTGCGATCGCATCTTAAGGGATGAGAGTACAGCTTCGGGAATTGCTACGATCGCCGTCGAGGATACAGGAGAAAATACCATCGTCATTGTCCCTGGGGCAAACGATCGCGTCAATGAGTCTGACTGCGATCGCCTCACAGATTTATTACCCCAGGCGGCAGCATTATTATTACAATTGGAAATTCCCCTACCGGCAGTCCTCGCAGCGGCTAAAAAAGCTAAAAATGCAGGGGTTCTCGTGATTTTAGACCCCGCCCCCGCCCGAGAACTGCCCCCGGAGTTGTATTCTTTAATTGATATCATTACCCCCAATGAAACCGAACTAAGTATCCTCACCGGAATTGCCGTCATAGATAGAGATACCGCCGCCGAAGCAATTACCGAATTGCAAAAACGCGGCGTCAGAACAGCGATCGCCAAGTTAGGGGGAAAAGGGGTGCTTTGTGCGAGGGGAGAGGAGCAGCTTTTTGTCCCCCCTTTTGAAGTGGAAGCCGTGGATACTGTAGCTGCGGGGGATGCGTTTAATGGGGCATTAGCCGTAGCGATCGCCCAAGGATTGCCCTTGGCAGAAGCGGTATGGTATGGGGCGGCAGCCGGTGCATTGACCGTCACGAAACCCGGTGCTCAATCTGCCTTACCCAGTCGCCTCACCTTCGAGAAATTTCTCCGCAAGCAGAAAATCAAGCAGTGATCCCTTGATCCAAAGGCTGAGTTGAGGCGATCGCCGCAATGCCATATACCAGAATCCCTTGTTGGGACAAAGTGGCGATCGCTTCTTGACAAGTTGCCCCAGTCGTATAAATATCATCCAGTAAAATCACCCCCGGTTTCGGCTGTCGGCGGCGCAACCGAGCCCCCACCGTCATCGAATTGGCGAGTGTTTCCCGACGTTGTGCGGGGGATAATTGATTTAACGCCTCCGTATCTCGCACCCGTTCTAAACCCCGAGGTTCTAAAGGGTATCCTGTCAGTTCGCAAAAGCTTTTTGCCAGTAATTCTGCTTGATTAAATCCCCGTTTTTGTTCCTTGGCGGGGTGAAGGGGAATCGGAACCACCGTCAGTCCCTGAGTTTTTGCCAAGGGAGACTGTAACCAAGTTTCCGCCAGTAAGTACCCCAGGGGTCGAGCAAGTTCCGGGCAGTTTTGATACTTCATCACGGCGATCGCCCGTTTCATTACCCCACCATAGCGACCCCAAATCAACACCGGAGGGGTTTGCCGTAATAACGGTTGCCGCAACGAGAACTTTTGGCGTTGTAACTGGCGATCGCAAGCGGGACATAGCAGAGGTTTTCCGGGGCGATCGCACAAAGGACAGTTGGGTTTTAAAAACAAATTCATCCACCCTTTCACCCTTGCCGACCAATTTCCCATCATCTGCAAACTGCCCTTGTCTCGTGTCTTGACTCAATTTTTATCTTAACGGTTCTTCGCCCCCTTCCTGCAACGTGATCCAGTTTTCTGAATCCATGCAAAAGGGAGCCACCCAGACTATGATAGAGAATGTCCGAATGGTTGCTTGATTGTGGATCACCTTTACTGGCTTGACCAAATTCAACCCTCACAACGGTATTTGGTGGGGGATAATCCATTTTATTTAAGTCAGATGGCGCAACAGGGTTATCCGGTGATGCCCGGATTTGTGTTGGCAGCCCCTGCATTGCGAGAATTTTTAGAAACCTATCCTTGGGAAGAACCGCTATTTGCCGAACTTCTGAGTTCCTCGGTGCATTTGAATGTAGACGATACCCGACAGCTAAAGGCGATCGCCCAACATATCCGGGAAGAAATGATGGCAGCAGAGTTATCCCCGCAGTGGATCAAGGACTTGGCGATCGCAGCGCAACATCTGAATTCCCCCGGATTAATCCTGTCCCCTAGCGTCACCCTCCCCCAAAATACCCCCACGCCGGTCAAATTTTCGGGGTTAGTAGAAAGCTATGTTTGCTTTTGTGATCCCCAGGAAATTGCCTTGGGGGTACTACAAACTTGGGCGGAGTTATTTAGAGCCAGAAGTTTATTATATTGGCAGCGATCGCGGATTGAACTGCGTTCCCTGAATCTGGCAGTTTTGGTGCAACCCCTACACAGTGCCATTACCTCTGGAACCCTTACCTATACCCCCGGACACTGTGAAATTCAATCCACGTGGGGATTGGCCCTTTCGATTAAACTAGGACAAACCATTCCCGACTGGTATCAAATCCAGTCCGACAGTGGAAATGCGATCGCCAAAATTCTTGGGAATAAACATCTGGGTTACGATCTGCGATTGAACGCCACCCCACCGGATGAGTTACCCTCGGAAACTAGCTTGCTGAATTCATATCCTTGCCTTCAACCCTATTTAGTGAGTGATGAACAACAACAGGAATTTTCCCTCAAACCCCGGGAACTAGAACAATTGGGGGCGATCGCCCGCAACCTCAGCACTCACTTAGACCGCCAGTTTATCCTAGAATGGACCCTCGCCAAAGGGACAGAACACGCCCCAGAACAGATTTATATCACCGGAGTGGAACTCGGAAATCCCCTCCCCTCCGTAGAAATTTCCTCCCTATTAGACCCGCCACCGGCCCCCAAATCAGCCCTAATCACCGCAACCGAGAGACAAGAAATGCCAGCGATTATCCTAGGAACAGGGGCTGCCAAAGGAGTGGTTGCGGGATTAGCCTATTGCATCCCTGCTGTCACGGAAGTCTTAGAAGATATTCCCCCAGGACGGATCTTAATTGCCAAAGAAATAGTCCCCCATTGGTTACATATCGTGCGACAAGCTGCGGCAGTCGTCACCGAATCGGGAGGGATGACGAGTCATGCTGCCATTCTCGCCCGAGAATTTGGCATTCCTGCCGTCGTGGGGGCTGCCCAAGTCACCCAAGTGATTGCCACCGCCACCGAAATTTGTGTCAATGGCGATACTGGAGAAATCTTTGTACTCCCTGTAGGAACCGTCCAACCCAGTCTTGAGCGATCGCCCCACCCTGTTACTGCTGTTGTCTTAGAACCTCATCCCATGCCTGCAACCGAGTCTGAACCCTTAAGCCCTGCCTTTTCTCAACCCTTTCCTACCGCTACCCAATTATTCGTGAACCTGTCTCATCCGAGTTCCTTAGATCGAATTGCTGATGCTTACTTAGATGGCGTGGGGTTATTGCGATCGGAAATGATGGCCCTGGAAATTTTCCAATCAGAAGACCCCTACCAATGGCGCGATCACCACAAAACTCAGGAATTTATCCACCGAATTTCCGACCCCTTAAAGCGCGTCGCCGAATTTTTCTTTCCCCGTCCCGTCTTTTATCGGTCCTTAGATTTGCGTGGGTACAATCTTCCGGCACTGCGATCGCCTGGACAAACCAGCATCAACCACAATCCTAGCGACCAAACCTTGGGCGTGCATGGTGCATTTAGCTACCTCCTCGACCCCGCATTATTTGATTTAGAACTTGAAACCTTAGCCAAACTGCAACAAGAAGGGTTAACCAACCTGCGATTAATGATTCCCTTTGTGCGAACCGTCGAAGAATTTATATTTTGCCGGAATCGGGTGCAACAATTCAAACTGGACAGCGTTCGGGATTTCCAACTTTGGATTATGGCCGAAGTGCCTTCTGCCTTATTTTTAATCTCAGATTATGTGCAAGCCGGAGTCCAGGGAATTTCCATCGGCACCAACGATTTAACCCAATTACTCCTCGCCGCTGACCGAGAAAATCAGCAAATGTCCCGGGTATTTGACCCCCGTCATCCCGCAGTCATGAGGGCGATTCATCAACTGATTCAGATGGCAAAAGCAGCCGGTATTCCTTGTGCGATTTGTGGAGGGGCACCCACCCGGTATCCTGAAACAATAGATACCCTGGTGCGCTGGGGAATTGATGGAATTTCCGTCGAACCCGAGGCGATCGCCCGCACCCATCATGCGATCGCCCGGTCCGAACAGCGCCTCCTCCTAGAAATTGCCCATCGTGACTCCCGGGACTGTCCGTTCTAACCGGGATTAAGCCTCCGAATCCGTAGCAGGCGACTCCCCAGGGGCGATCGGACTCCAAGCACTCTTCGGCTGGCTATTGCGGTGCATCAAAGCCAAAGTCAACTGTTTAAATAACCAGTATAAAACCGTAATTACCACAAACGTGACAATCATCACCAAAACCGGACGACGACCAATCAAATCATTCATCACACTTCTGACCAAGATATCCGGGTCAGTCACAATATCCCAACTATTAAACCGTTGAAAGCGCCCTAAATAAATCCCAATTGCCGTCAATCCATGGATCACCACTTCCGCCAACCCAGTCCAGCGACGTAAACCAGACCGTTCCATATACCAAGTTAAATAAATCAGCGACAGAACATAAGATTGAAACCCCACAATCATAAATATTAGATACTGGGGAATCAAAGCTAACGTAATAATCCAGACCGAGTATCCGGCGCGAATATCACTGATTAAATGAATCACATCCGTTAACACATAAGGCGCGTTTGGCAAAAAGGCGATAAACGCCACAAATCCGAACCACCATAACAAGGAACGAGAGCCCGTGGGACTATTTTCCCGGCGCCGCAACTGCCAAATTTCCGACGACATCAAAATCAGCGTCAGGATGAGAATCCAGATCAAGTAATTGGCACTAAGTCTTTGCAACAGGAAAATTCCGGTCCGGAAAACCCGAGGGGCAGTCGGCAGAAAAGTGGCCCCCAGAATCAGAAATACCCCCCACCGCAACCCCTGCGATCGGGGTTTATGAAACAGCCAAAAACTTAACGCTAAAGGAACCACCGCTAAAAACGTATTCCACACCATAAACCGATGATTGCCTTGCAGGATTCCCCATGCAACACTCATCCAATCCATCAATTGAGCAGTCATAAGCTTTTTCTTTCAGGGATTATTTCACCCGACGGCGCGCAGACGATCTTCCGGCGCACGTCGAGCTTCGGATCGCCGAGGAC
>CBFGOM010000024.1:0-45591 GCA_965650385.1 uncultured Oscillatoriaceae bacterium | reverse complement strand
AATCCTCGGTTGTTATACGCTACCGCATCTTGGGGATTCAGTTGAATCGCACGAGTATAATCCTCTGCCGCTTGTTGATAATTCCCCAAACGTCCGTAAGCTTCCCCGCGATAGAAATACGCGCTTGTCTGTTCTGGCGCTTTCAGAATTGACTCCGTGTAATCGCCAATTGCTCCTGTATAATCCCCTTGATTAAACCGGGCAAATCCTCGGTTAAAATATACCACCGCTTCATTGTCATTCAGTTCCAGCGATCGCGTATAGTCGGCGATCGCACCGGCAAAATCGCCGATTTGGAACTTTGCCAATCCGCGATTATTATACGCCGTCGGCTGATTGCTATCAATCTGCAAGGCGCGTGTATAATCTTCAACCGCCCCTTGGTAATCCCCTATATCCAACCGCTCAAATCCCCGATTGTAATAGGCGCTGGCATTGGCAGGATTCAGCAAGGGTTCGCTAAAGCGCTCAATTAACCCATGAATAATCTTCGGGTCGGTAGTCCGTAATCCCACTTCCCGTTCCGGTAGTGCATCACTGCTACTCAGGAAATGATGAGTTGCTAACATCGCCCACTTGTCATCGCACACCAAAAAGTTCTCATGAGTGCCGAGGACTTTCAATTGCAGGCGATCGCCATATTGACTCCGGAGATGTTCCAAATCATTCAAGGCATCGTATAACCCGCGTTTCGCCATCGGGTCGAGTTGCCAATGTTCATTAATCCGAATGGGGAATTCTCCCGCTTCAATATCCCGCAGATGTCCCCAACCGATTTCGACTTGGACACCCTGTTGCAGCAGTCCTTCCAGCTTTTGCAGCAGATTACCATCCAATCCCGCCCGACTGACCCAAGGACAGACTAAAATCAGGCGATGTTGAGCGGTATCGATCGCCTCTTCCAGTTGTGCTCTAATCGAGGGTCGGTCAAACACCAACTCATACTGATGGGCTTTAATCCCTTCTAGTAAAGATTCGATTTGATACAGTTGCTGGGCGATCGCCGGAGAAATCAGGGATTGCAGATGACCGCTTCCCGGGGTATTGTGAGGTACTTCGGGATGAGTTGCCAGGGCTTTAAGCTGTTGACTCAGTTGCTCAATTTGCGGCTGCACTGAAACTTGTCCCGGGCGATTTCGCCACTGTTCCAGTTGTCCTTCCAGTCGTCCTAATGCCACTTCTAACCGCTCGATTCTCTCCGGGGTCACATCGGATAAGTGACCGATAGATTCGCTCACTTGTGCTAGGGCCGATCGCAACTCAGAGATTTCCAGACGGAGGACATCGATCACTTCTGCATCCCGTTCCTCTGCGGAAGATGGGCTATTGGGCAGTTGTTCTAGTCGCCGATCCAGTTCGCTGACATTGGCACTCAATGCCTCGATTTGCTCCAATTCTGGGCGAGAATTGAACTGTTCGAGGAGTTCATGGATTTGGTGAGTCACCTCACTTGACACCGCATTAGGAACGCCACTCCCTTGCCATTCCAGTTGTTCCCTCAGACTCTGCACCTCTTGGCGCAACTCTTCGCGTTCTTGCGGCAGGGTTTCATCCAGGAGAGAACTGAGTTCGCTCACAATACTATCCAGTTGGCTGAGGCGATTGCTCACTTCACTTTGATTTTCCAGGGAAGTTGTGAGTTCTCGCACTTCTGCTAAGTTCGTAGTAACCTCCACCAGGGCTTGATTCAGTTGTTCTACATCGGATTGTGAGGCGATCGCTTCAGGTAAATGATTCACGCGAGCGGCTAACTGTTCAAGCTGGTCCTGGAGTTCAGGAATCGGAAATCCCGCCAACAGATCCACCCGTTGTTTGAGGCTTGTGAGGGCAGTTTCCAACGGTTCTAAGGCTGCTGGTGCAACAAATGGGGGTAATCCGTCGATTTTCTCTCTTAAAGCCGTGAGAGCCGTTTGCCAGGACCCCTGTTCTTGTTGCAGGGCCACTAATCCGCTGGTTAACTGTTCTAACTCCCGGGTTTGCAGGGCCAAATCCTCTTGGATGCGACGCAGATTCACCGCTTCTAAAGGCGCTAGACGCGTATCAATTTCCGCGATCGCCTCGCTGACAGATTCGGCAATTTTTCGCAGCGAGTCATCCACCCCTGTTAAATCCACCCCTGCTGCATTGCCATTGGTATTCACCCCGAGGCGTTCTAAATCTAACTGCTGTTCCAGTTGAGGAATCAAGGCGATCGCCAGGGATAAGGCATTTCTCAAGCGTTCCACTTGCTCAACATCCGGTTGCGCTGCCACCTTCTGATTCAACTGTTCCAGTTGCAGGCGCAACTCACTCACCGGCGCGATCGCCTGTTCTAACTGCTGCTGCCGTTCCTGCAATTTAGCAATCTCTGCACTCAGGGAACTCACCTGTTCCGCCCCAAATTCCAGGGGATTTCCGGCACTCACCCGCGCTTCGAGATCCGCGCGCAACCCTGCAATTTCCTGCTCAATCGCCTGATTCACACTAGCCCGAACGGTTTCCAGTCGTTGTTCAATTTGAGCAATTTCGGACAACACCGGGTTTAAATCCGGCGTGCCCCCGCCGGTTTCAAATTTCGAGAGTTTATTTTGAAATTGGGCAATTTTGCTATTAATCTGGGCGATCGCACTCTCCAACCGCTCAACCCCATGTCCACTCTTGGGAGAGTCTCCCCCAGTGAGTTGGGTACTCAGGGCCGCCAACGTTTCCTGGACCCCCGCATAATTCTCCCGGAGAATCGAAATATCTTGCCGCAACGGATTCAACTCCAACCCTTGCGCTAGAGACAGGGTTTTTTCTAACTGTCGCTTAACCTCTTCAAATTCCTCCGAATGTTTCGATACCGCCGACTGGACATGATTAAACTCCGAATCCGTCGGCAATCCTTGCACTTGTTCGCGCAAAATTGCTAACTCGCGGGCAAATTTCTCCCGCAGTTCAATGTCATTTCCCCCGAGGGACGGTTCCTGCGCTAATCGACGGCGATTAGCCAAATTGAGGACCACCGACAGGGATAGGGGCGTTGCAGCATAAACAATCTGCTGCGTCGCGATCGCTGCCACGGAACCCGCCACGGAACCCGCCACGGATAAATATTCCAGAATTTCTAGCCAACTTCGCTTAGTCATTTTAATGGAGAGGCCGATGTTTGGTTTGTATGAGGATTTTTCTGATATATGCGGTCAATTTTACCCTGGGAGTTATCCTCCTGGGGCGATCGAATTCAATTCGTTGCCCAGGAGTCAATGTAACGTAACGCAGGTTCATCTCCCAATCCGGACCAATCCCAACGAATCCCTAAGACTCCCCGGAGATTGCCCTAAATTCCTCGACGAGTTGCCTTAATCACTGCCCAAGGGCGGCACTTCAATCGTTGCCTCCCCTGTAGCAATATCTAGCAAACTTTCTAAACTCATCGTATCCATCGACTGCGGATGCACAGGTTCCAACACATCAATCAGCAACATCAACTGATCAATTGCCAGACGCGTAATCTTACCCCCCTCAATCCGATTAATCTGCGGTCCCGATATCCCCGGGACCAGTTCCGGGTCGATATAGAGGTCCTTCCCTCGCTCTTTCAGCAACATCGATTCTTGGGTTGCAATGTACTGCCCCAGATCATGGACTGACGTCCAACCCCGATAATGTCTAAGCCAACGCAGGTATCGGCCTAAATGTAGCAATCCCACCTGAGTTAACCGGCGATTTTTCGTAAGCGTGTTTTGGGGCATATTAATTTAGCTGCTATCCGTTGTTTTTCTTGCAGACAACCAGTATGATGTTATCTTAACATAGCGAATTACTGATGAAGAATTAAAATTTATCGGATTTCAGGTTCTTAATATGTTATTCTGGGATTAAAAAAAATCCCGCCGCTGGGGAGACCTCTTTCTAACCCTCCCCAATCTCTTGAGGCGGGGACCTGAGATAGAATGGTGATGTTAGGGGGAATGGTTTAGCGGTAGTTTGGGTTTGTATCATAAGTCTAGGTCCCTGTAAATCCTCAGACCCCGGCAGTTGACAGTTATACAACAAGGGCGGCTATGTGGGTGATGTTTTGGCGTTTTCACCCTTGCATTTATGTTAAAATAGTCCTCCAAACTAGCAAATCCCAAAAATTATTAAAAATCATGGAAAAGGTAATTGCAGAACATATTGAAATCACTCCCGGCGTTTGTGGAGGTAAACCGCGAATTGCTGGACATCGGGTTAAAGTGCAAGATGTTGTGATTTGGTCGGAAGAAATGGGAATGTCTCCCGATGAAATCCTCTATCATTACCCATCTCTTACCTTATCAGATGTCTATGCAGCCTTAGCCTATTATCACGACAATCGAGAAGAAATCCGACGCCAAATTCGAGAAGATGAAGCATTTGCGCGAGAAATGGAATCCAAAACTCCGTCGCTCCTTCAAGAAAAACTCAAGTCTCGAAAAAATGCCTAAAACAATTTGCTTTCATTTAGATGAAAATGTCAGCTATGCCATAGCAAATGGATTAAAACGGCGTGGAATTGATGTCACAACTACACCGGAAGCTGGCTTAATCGGGGCGTCAGATGAAGAACAATTCGCTTTTCTAAATAGAACAAAAGCGAGTGATGTTTACCCAAGACACCGATTTTTTAAGAATAGCTGGAATGGGAATCAACCATAACGGAATAGTTTACTGTCAGCAAAAAAGTCGCTCTATTGGTGATATTGTAAGGGGCCTAACTTTAATTTGGGAATACCTAGAACCAGAAGAAATCCAAGGAAAAATTGAATTTATTTAAAACTGAAGTCGTTTCTTCATGTTCGTAGTAACGACTTCAGTGGTTATCTTCCCTCGGTTGTTGCCACCCGACGGTTGAGCAGTTTAATAGCTAATTTCCAGGGTGACTGAGGCGGAAATCTCCCGATCGCCTCCGATCACTGGGGTAGCAAAGTCTGCTGCCGCTTCCATGCGTGAGAACATCGGTTGTGGATAGGGCATAGCCGAATTGACTTGAATTTTCACAATGTCTCGCCGAGTGAGATTGAGGGCGGATAAGACAGTATCCGCTTGGGTGAGAGCATCTTGAGCCGCTGCCAGAATCGCTTGCTGGCGGGCGGATTCCATTGCTTGCTCGCCAGCAGTGAAACTCACCCCATCAATGCGGGTTGCACCGGCATTGACAGCTTCATCCAATAATGTTCCCGCGCGATCGGTGGGGAGGCGAAAGCTGACGATATTTGAGGCAGCATAACCCGTAATTGTAGGCGCTGCGTTGTCATTACTGCGATACAAGGGGTTGAGTTGTATGCCGGTGGTTTGGAGTTTCTCCACATTGCGAGATCGCAACAGTTCCACCACAGCTTGCGATCGCCTTGCTACCTCTTGTTGCACCTCTTGGGCGGTTTTTCCCTGCACTTCCACCCCTAATCTCACCTCAGTTAAGGTAGTAGGAATACTGACAATCCCTTGTCCAGTGACGGTTAAGTTACGAGAGGATTGTTCTTGGGCATAAACCGCCTCCACATTAGGCGGAATACTAAATAGTCCCAAGGCAAGGGCAACAGCGGCGATCGGGCTTAAAACGTTCAGTTTGGTTGGCATTAATCGATTGATCATGATAAGGGTTCCGGTGAAATTCATCTATAAGCATAGTCTGACATCGCCCAGATGAATGCGATCGCCTGGTTACACTTTTGGAAACTAATTTTTCTTTACCACCCTCTAATCGGGGATTAAATCCCCTCAAATTTAACGTAAACCAGCATTTTTTCGGGCATAATTCAAATTATTTTGATATTCTCCCACCTTTTGTTGAGCAGTTGCATAATTGGCGCTATTTTCTGGAACAACTTGCAGGAATGCGATCGCCTCTTGCCATTGTTTGGCGACTTGTAACCACTGTTCGGGCGTTTTGGCTGTTTGTGTTAAGGTTGCTGCACTTGTTGCCTTCTTCACTGCTTCCCCAAATGGGTCGGAATTGGGCGCAATTTCTACAGTTCGAGTTTCGGTTTGAATGGTAAATTCAACCCGCCGATTTTTTTCTCGTCCTTGGGGATTATCGGACCCATTGGTATTGGTATTCGGGGCGATCGGTTGACTTTTCCCTAATCCTTGGGTTTGGATGCGGGTCGGTTCCGCTTGAAAGTTATTGACAAAATAATATTTCACTGATGCTGCTCGTTTTTGCGACAATTCTATATTATATTCGTCACTTCCTTTGCTGTCTGTATGTCCATGAATCAAGATCTGGGCATCCTTAAAATGGGTCAGCACTTGATTGACTTTTTCCAACGTTGGTTTAGCTGCCGCCCGGACGTGATATTTATCAAATTCAAATAAAATATTATCTGAAAGATTGAATTTAATGCCTTCTATGGTGGTTTCCGCATTTAATTCAGTGAGGGTTTGTTCCACCTCCGTTGGCGTGGGTAATACCGTTTCTACCATAATGCGGGTTGAATCTGTCGGGTCTTTGTCTCCAGTCACTAGAGTCGGTTGCGGTGGCGGTTCTACTTGGACTGAAGTCGCCGGGGGAAGGGTTTCTGTTGTTGTTGAACTCGGTTGTGGGGCTGTTTCTACGGAAGTAGAACTCTGAGGTGGTATGGTTTCTACCGAGGTAGAAGTCGAAGGCGTTGCTGATTCTTCGGTTTGAGTTTCACTGCCCAGGGATGGATCAACCGTGGTGGTGGTGGTGGATGATTCCACGTCAAATGTGCTGGGAGGCACCTGTTCAATGGGTTCTATTTCTAATTGAGTGACGGGAACGGGAACCATTTCAAATGTGGTAACTTTCGGTAAGTCTTGATAGCGATTTTGGCAAGCGGTGCCCATCAACAGAAAGCTAGAGGCGATCGCCAGTTGTAGCCCTTTAATTTGTAGGTGCATTTTGCCCCTCCCGAGGAACTCTAACGTTTTTCATTTCTAATGTTATGACCCCTGTGCGAGGATAACTTTTTGTTTCGTAATAAGTTACTGTTTTGAGTCCGATATAAGCAGCTTCGGGGGATAATCGACCAATAAACACGAATTTGCCGTTAAGAGTCGTACCCGGTTGAATTTGAATGAGTGGATTATCTGGAGGGATAGCTAGACGATATGTATTCCCTTCGTCATCATAGAGAAGGATGTTTTCTTTTTTTGTATCAATATTGATAACTTCACGGCGACCATTGGTGATGGATACCGTCGCGATAGTGCTATCCTCAGCTAGGGTAATTTCTGTTAAGCGCATTACCAATTCGCTTGCATTCTCTTGTAAATCATAACTTTGGGTTAGGATGCGGGGACGGCGAGGGGATTCAGTGGTGGCGGGTGTGCCTCCGGGGAGTTTTTGTGCCAAGGAGTTAAAATCACACCCGACACAGACTAAGGAGAAGAAGGCGATCGCAGCGAACAGACGAAGGTTCATAGATACGCGGTTTTGAATATTAATTGATTATTGTACTCGATATGAGGGAATCAGTTAATTATTTAATATTAAAGAATTATTAAGGTCTGGAGTCTTGAACTTTAGAACAGAAAATTATAAAGATAAATGTCCAACCTAGTAGAAGGAGTGACTTTGTTGCCTCTATTTAGTTCTAACGGTCTCCAAATTTGGTAAAATAAAAGAGCCAATCTAACCTAGACTCAGCCCTTACCGCTTTTGCTTCGTTCAACCATGACCTCAACCCTTGACTTTCTGGCCCATCTGAACCCAAACCAACGTCGTGCGGCAGAACATTTCTGTGGCCCCTTGTTAGTCGTTGCCGGGGCGGGTTCGGGCAAAACTCGGGCGCTAACTTATCGAATTGCTAATTTAATCCGCAGTAATCAAGTCCATCCCGACGATATCCTAGCGGTGACCTTTACGAATAAGGCGGCCCGGGAAATGAAGGAACGGATTGAGAAAATTTTTGCCGATACTGTGGCAGAACAAAAGTATGATAAACCGTTTTCGGCTTTAGAGCCAGCGGAACAAACTCAGGTGCGATCGCAGGTGTGGAGAAACAGCATTAAACCCCTGTGGATTGGCACGTTCCATTCCCTTTGTTCCCGCATTTTGCGCTACGATATTGAAAAATTTAAAGATGAAAATGGGCGGCAATGGACCCGCAAATTCTCTATCCTTGATGAGTCCGATGCTCAAACAGCGATTAAGGATATTGTCCTCAAACAAATGAATTTGGATAGCAAAAAGTTTGAGCCTCGCAAGATACGGTATGAAATTAGCGGGGCTAAAAATAAAGGATGGTCTTCTCGGGATTTAGAGGCGAGTGACCCGACGAATTACCGCAATCGCAAGGTAGCAGAGGTATATAATCGGTATCAGGATACTTTGGCGGCGAATAATGCCATAGATTTTGATGATTTGATTCGGATTCCCGTAGAACTGTTTCGCCAGGATGCTCAGGTTTTGGATTACTGGCATCGCAAGTTTCAGCATATTTTGGTGGATGAATATCAGGATACCAACCGCACTCAATATGATTTGATTCGGATGTTAGTCACCAATGGGAAAGCTGCAAAATCCTTTGATAAATGGGAAAATCGCTCAGTGTTTGTAGTGGGGGATGTAGACCAATCCATTTACTCGTTTCGGATGGCAGATTATACCATTTTGCTGGAGTTTCAGCAAGACTTTGGAGATGGCTTAGAGGATGAAGAGACCCAAACTTTGGTGAAATTAGAGGAGAATTATCGATCGCGAGAAAATATCCTAGAGGTTGCTAATAAACTGATTGAGAATAATACAGAACGGATTGATAAAGTATTGCGTCCCACCCGGGGGGAAGGGGAAGCGATTATCTGTTATCGCACCGAAAATGATTTAGATGAAGCGCAATATGTGGTGAATCAAATTCGGATGTTGCAAAATCAGCATCCGGAGTTGGATTGGGGTTCGTTTGCAATTTTGTATCGGACCAATGCTCAATCGCGATCGTTTGAGGATGTGTTAGTCAAAATGAATGTGCCCTATCGAGTGGTGGGGGGTTTGAAGTTCTACGATCGCAAAGAAGTGAAGGATGCCGTTGCCTATTTGCGGGCGATCGCTAACCCTGCGGATTCGATTAGTTTGCGGCGGATTATTAATACTCCTAAACGCAGTATCGGGAAAACGACCTTAGATCGTCTCGATGAAGCAGCAAAACAGTTAAACGTCCCCTTGTGGGAAATTCTCAGTGATGATACATCGGTGAAAACTCTCGCAGGGCGATCGGTGAAACAAGTTCTGGAATTCTCTCAATTAATATCCCGATGGCAAGCGCAAGTAGAAACCTTACCGGCGATCGAAGTGCTGAAAGGGATTATGGAAGAATCCGGTTATATGGAATCCCTGAAACTGGAAAACACCGATGAAGCTTTAAACCGCATGGCAAACATTGAGCAGTTGTATAGTGCAACCATGCAATATGCCGAAGAAAATGAAGATAATTCTTTAACGGGATTTCTCTCTAGTGCTTCTCTTGCTTCAGAGTTAGATAATTTAGAAGAAGGGGAACAAGCGGTATCATTGTTAACCATTCATTCTGCCAAAGGATTAGAATTTCCCGTGGTCTTTTTGGTGGGAATGGAAGAGGGTTTATTCCCCAATTTCCGCAGTGTGAATGACCCGCGTAGTCTGGAAGAAGAACGCCGACTCTGCTATGTGGGAATTACTCGGGCCCAAGAACGACTCTTTTTAACTCATGCCTTAGAACGGCGCTTGTGGGGGTCTTATGAACGCGCTCAACCCTCACGATTTCTAGCCGAATTACCCCGGGATTTACTACAAGGAAATTCGGTTCCCAAGGAAAAAACTCGCCGCAGTTCCGGGGCGGCAAAAACGGAAAAAGGCGCAGCAGCAAAGGAGACTTGGCTCGTGGGGGATATGGTGGTTCATGATACCTTTGGTCCCGGGGAAGTATCTCACGTTTTCGGGTCAGCGACTAAGATGTCATTAGCGATTAAATTTATGCGAGGAGGGCAGAAAATTATTGACCCGCAAACGGCCCCGATGCAAAAATTAAATTAATTCCGGGAACTAAAAATCCAAGAAACCGTCTGGAAACGGCCTGGATTTTGGACTGGAGAAGCGTGACTCACATACCAAACTATATATCGCGATCGCAAAGATAAAAGAGATGGAAAGAGGACTGATGTGGTTACCCTTGCTGGCCCTATTTATAGGACTCGCTTGGGCCGGATGGAACGAATATCAAAAAGTCGAAGCTTATCGGCTTTGGGCCCAAGGGTTTGATCGCACTAAGTATGATATTTATGCGGTATTAGGAGAGAAGGGCGACTGCCTGACTTGGGGAAAACCCACCCGCAAAGGTCCGGTGAATCAACAAACCTTTTCTTTAAAAGAGGTAGAGTCCTTGCACCTGCTGGTGAATCAACAACCCGTGGCAGTCAATGCCCTACCGGAGAATCTCAAAGCCAAGACCATTGCCTTAGAATTTTTGTTTCCATCCCCAAAACAGTCTGTGCAGATTCCCTTTACCGAAGTGGCGATCGCCGTGGAATGGACAAAATATTTACAACAACAGTGGCAAAAGTGGCAGGAGGGGACGGTGAAGTAAGTCAACTTTTTCCTCAAAAATCCGTGAATCTAAACTCTAAAATAGTGTTAGATCCTAGGTGAACAATTAATTTCTAATAAAGCCAATATGCCCTTAAAGCCCTCGTCCTGGAAAAAATTTAGTGCCTTAGCCGTAGCTGGAATCGCCACCCTGGGAGCGATCGACCTCCATTTTCTCTCCAGCGCCCCCCCATTACTCGCACAACAGCGCACCCCCAGTTCCCAACTGTTAAGAACCATTGGCGATCGCGCTTTCCCCATTTTTGCCGTTGCTTATAGTCCGACAACCTCAGTCGTCGTCAGTGGCAGCAACGAAGATACCATCAAATTTTGGAATGCCGAAACTGGAGAACTGAACTATACCGCTTCTGTTCATTTAGATGACGTGAGGGCCTTGGATATCTCGCCCAACGGTCAAATCCTCGCCAGTGGTAGCGATGACAACACCGCTAACCTTTGGAACATGGAAACTGGACAGTTGATTTATACCCTTTACGGTCACACAAAAGGGGTGAAAACCGTAGCATTTAGTCCCGATGGACGAACCCTCGCTACGGGGAGTTGGGATAACACCGTTAAACTCTGGAACGTCGAGAATGGGCAAATCATTCGCACTTTAAGCGCCCATGAGGACGGGGTAGAGACGGTAGCTTTTAGTCCCAATGGTGCAACCTTAGCATCCGGGGGACTGGATAACAATGTCAAACTCTGGAACCTGAATACGGGAGAGTTAATCACCACTATTCCCGCCCATGAGGATTGGGTGAGTTCTGTTGCCTTTACCCCCGATGGACAGACCCTCGTCACTGGCAGTTATGATAATACCGTGAAAATTTGGGATGTGAATCGGGGACAATTGTTACGCACCCTGACGGGTCACTCCTTCCCGGTGTATCAGATTGCCATTACCCCCGATGGAAGCACCGTTGCCTCAGTCAGCGACGATCGCACCGTAAAACTCTGGGATATCGCCAGTGGTAGATTAGTGGAAACGCTCACGGGTCATGAAAAATCCATATTTTCTGTTTCAATTGGACCCGATGGCAGCCGATTGGCGACTGGGGGGAATGATAATACCATTAATATTTGGGAATTAGGTCGTTAATTGACGACAAATCGGGGTTGTTGTAGGGGCGCAAGCATTGCGCCCCTACAAAACAGGGTTAGTGTCCACCCTTTATACTCGGTCCTGCATCCGGGCTAATAATGCGGCACCATAGGCGGCTTCTGTGTGAGTTGGCGTAGTCACTGGAACATTTAAACGACGCTGGCGAATTGCGCTCCAAATGGGGTTTTTTGCCCCACCACCAGCGGTATAAACCCGCTTGAGTCCCGTAGCCCCAAACTCTTGTAACAGTTCATATCCCCGCGCTTCAATGCGGGCCATGCTTTCTAATAATCCATGCAAAAATTCGACATCGGACTGAGGACGAGGGTCTAATCGTGGGGGAAGTTCGGGATTATTTAAAGGAAAGCGTTCCCCGGGTTTGAGGAGGGGATAATATTTCAGAGGACTTTCCGTGTTCGGGTCAATGCTTTCGCTGAATTCTGCCAGTTGCCGATCGCTGAAAAACTGACGCAGGACCGCGCCTCCCGTATTGGATGCCCCCCCAGTTAGCCATAAATTGCCGAGACGATGACTATAAATTCCATAACGCGCATCATCGACGCGATCGCGACTGAGTAGCTTGAGTACCAAGGTTGAACCCAGGGACGTCACCGCCTCTCCTGGTTCCCTGGCACCCGATGCCAGAAATGCCGCAATACTGTCCGTAGTTCCGGCGCAAATTACGCAATTCTCCGGTAATCCAAAGCGATCGCCCATTTCTGGCGTGATGGGGGCGATGGGAGTTCCCGGTTTGACCACATGAGGCAAATAGGGGACAAACTTGGTAAACAGTTGCGGCAAGGCCAGTCGCAACCATTCGGGATAAAATAAATGCTCTGGGTCATACCCCAGTTTCAGGGCATTGTGATAGTCACTGATGCCAATTTGCCCGTGGAGTTGAAACCCCAACCAATCCGCTTGATGCAGAAAAAATAAACCCGTAGTCGCCACCCGATGCAGGGCGTCAGGATACAATTTGGGATGACGGGCATACCATAACAGCTTTGCCAAACTGGAAGTTGCCCCAGTCGCCGGATGATTCGGCGGGGCGATTTCCCGTAATGTTTCCATCACCGTGATCCCCCGGGCATCATTGTAGAGAATCGGTTCCGCCACCGGAGTCCCACTGCGATCGCACAGCAACACGGTAGAGGATGTCCCATCAATGGCGATCGCGCTGATGGACTGGCGCACCGACCGAGGCAGTTGGTCTAGTAGCGCCCATAACCCTTCCTGCCACAGTTCGGGAGTTTGTCGGTCCAGGGGAAAATCCGCCTGTGCCTGAATCCCTGCATGGTCATCGATCGCCACTGCACGAGCACCGGAAGTCCCGAAGTCTATGCCGAGATAGAGGGTCATAGGAATACCCCTTAACACTTACCATCCTCTAGTTTAGGCGATGTTGTGGCTCCTTTGGGGTTAGGTTTCTGTGACTCCCCCCTTAAAAAATCTCTAGGTTTGAAGTGACCTTCTGGATCAAAAATAATAAATAAGCGCAAACCTAGAGACTGTAACAACAATGTCCCAGCCCACGATTGAATCAATTCTGAACGAAAAACGGCAGTTTCCACCATCAGCGGAATTTTCCAAAAATGCTCGCATCAAGAGTTTAGAAGAGTACCAGGCGCTTTATGACCAAGCTGCCGCCAATCCTGAACAGTTTTGGGAACAGCTTGCGGAGAAAGAACTGCACTGGTTTAAAAAATGGGATAAAGTCCTCGACTGGCAACCCCCCAACGCTAAATGGTTTGTCGGGGGTCAGATGAATATTTCCTATAACTGCCTCGATCGCCACCTCACCACCCCCCGCAAAAATAAAGCGGCCCTGATTTGGGAAGGCGAACCGGGGGACTCTCGTACCCTCACCTACGCCCAATTGCACCGGGAAGTCTGCCAAATGGCAAACGTCATCAAAGAGATGGGCGTCAAAAAAGGCGATCGCGTTGGTATCTATATGCCAATGATTCCCGAAGCAGTCGTCGCCATGTTGGCCTGTGCGCGGATTGGGGCCGCCCATACCGTGGTTTTTGGCGGATTCAGCGCCGAATCCCTCAAGGATCGCCTAGTTGATGCCCAAGCTAAACTGGTGATTACTGCTGATGGCGGATGGCGCAAAGATTCCATTGTCCCCCTGAAAGAGCAAGTCGATAAAGCCCTAGACCTAGGGGCCAGCAGCGTTGAGCATATCCTAGTGGTCAAACGGACAGGACAAGAAATTGCCATGACACCGGACCGCGATCGCTGGTGGCATGAACTCCAACCCACCGCCTCTGCCAACTGTCCCGCAGAACCAATGGATAGCGAAGACTTACTCTTTATCCTCTACACCTCCGGGACTACTGGCAAACCCAAAGGGGTCGTCCATACCACCGCAGGATATAACCTGTACAGCCATATCACCCTACAATGGGCCTTTGACCTCCAAGAAACCGATGTCTATTGGTGTACCGCTGATGTGGGTTGGATTACGGGTCATAGCTACATCGTCTATGGACCCTTATCCAATGGGGCAACCACGGTGATGTATGAAGGGGCACCGCGACCCTCAAACCCAGGTTGTTTCTGGGATGTCATCGAAAAATATGGCGTCACCATTTTCTACACTGCCCCCACCGCGATTCGGTCCTTCATCAAAATGGGGGACCAGCATCCCAACGCCCGGGATTTGTCTTCCCTGAGATTATTGGGAACTGTCGGCGAACCGATTAACCCAGAAGCCTGGATCTGGTACGCTCATGTCATTGGTGGCGATCGCTGTCCAATTGTTGATACCTGGTGGCAAACCGAAACCGGCGGATTTATGATTACCCCCTTACCCGGTGCGATCGCCACCAAACCCGGTTCTGCAACCCGTCCCTTCCCTGGAATTTTGGCCGAAATTGTAGACCTAGACGGCAGTCCCGTCCCCGCCAACGAAGGGGGATATCTCGTCATTAAGCACCCTTGGCCCGGAATGATGCGAACCGTCTACGGAGACCCGGACCGCTTCCGGCGCACCTACTGGGAACATATCGCCCCCAAAGACGGCAATTATCTCTACTTTGCTGGAGATGGCGCACGTTGCGACGAAGACGGCTATTTCTGGGTCATGGGTCGTGTCGATGACGTCATCAACGTTTCGGGACACCGTTTAGGGACAATGGAAATCGAGTCCGCCCTAGTCTCCCATGAGTCCGTTGCTGAAGCTGCCGTAGTCGGTAAACCCGATGAAGTACGCGGCGAGGCGATCGTTGCTTTCGTCTCCTTAGAAAACGGATATGACCCCAGTCCAGAACTGGAAAAAGCCCTAAAACAGCACGTCGTCAATGAAATTGGGGCTCTGGCGCGACCGACGGAAATCCGCTTTACTGAAGACTTACCCAAAACGCGATCGGGCAAAATCATGCGCCGCATCCTCCGTAATCTAGCTGCGGGTGAAGAAATCGCCGGAGATACCTCAACCCTACAAGACCGCAGTGTACTAGACAAACTCCGAAGCGGAAGCTAAAACCCTTATCCAGTCCCCTCCCCTTGGCAAGGGGAGGGCTAGGGTGGGGTCCTCAATCTTAAGGAAGAAAAAAAGAATTAATTCTTTCTCCAGTAAGGGTTTGAGCCCTGAAAATTCTGGGTTTCTCATCAACGGATGGACCCCACCTAACCCTAACTTGCCAAGGGGAGGGATCTGATTACTTGAGGCTAGTAAAACATTCCAATCAGTGATAAGCTCAGAAATTGGGCAAAATCGCACTGCAAGTCATTTCCTGGAACTGAGACGATGGGCAAAACTTATACCGTTGAAATTATCCACCAAGGCACTTCCCACAAGATTGAAGTGCCAGAAGATAAACAGATTCTTCGCGCTGCTTATGATGCGGGAATTCTCGATCTACCCAGTTCCTGTAATGCGGGAGTCTGTACCACCTGTGCAGCGAAAATTATCGGCGAAGGGACAGTAGATCAATCCGATGGTATGGGTGTGGGAACTGATATGCAAGCACAGGGGTATGTCCTGTTATGTGTTGCTTACCCCCGTTCAGACCTCAAAATTGAGACTGAAAAAGAAGATGAAGTCTATGAGGCTCAATTCGGTCACTAATCTTTAAGATTGGGTTTTGAAGTAGTTAATATTCTGACCATAAAGTACAAGGGAATTCTTAACCATGACGACTCATTTTATCTCGGCTGAAATTGACTTACAAGCCTCACCGGTTGAATTACAACAAGCCATCGAAACCGAACTGCAAAAGCGCGGAGAACCCCTGCGCTGGGCGGTGACTTCGGTAGATGAAGAGACTCAAAAAGTTGCTGTAGAAGCGGTGGTTACAGTACAGGAAGCATAAGGGATAAATATAAATGGGGAAGAAGAAACGACATCAGTCGTTATTACAAACTTCTCCCCCATCCTCCCCATCTCCCCCATCTCCCCTATCCTCCCCATCTCTATGATTCAACGTCCTTACACAGTTATGCTAATCGTCCCTACCGGAATAGGGGCGGCAATAGGGGGTTATGCGGGAGATGCGTTACCGATCGCCCTGGCGATCGCCCAAGTTTGCGATCGCCTGATTACTCACCCCAATGTCCTCAATGGCGCACAATTATATTGGCCGATTTCTAATGCGTTTTACGTTGAAGGATACGCCCTCGACTGCTTTGCTAAGGGAGATTGGGGACTACAACCTGTCCATCAAAATCGCATCGGTTTAATCCTCGACTGTGCGATCGAACCGGAACTCAGAATTCGCCACTTACAAGCTGCCGATGCCACTAGAGCAACTTTAGGCTTAAATCTAACTGAATATGTCATCACCGATGCACCCTTAAAGGTCGAATTACGGACCTCTGCTGCGGGTGCAAGTTGGGGAACCATTGGTAACCCGGATAGCTTACTCAGGGCTGCTGAACGGTTAATTAAAGACGCCAAAGCGGAGGCGATCGCCGTCGTTGCCCGATTTCCCGATGACATGGAAAGCGAAGCCCTCCACAACTATCGCCACGGGACCGGCGTCGATCCCCTCGCTGGTGCAGAAGCTGTGATCAGTCATCTAATCGTTCGTACCTTCAAAATTCCCTGTGCTCATGCCCCGGCTTTGTTACCCCTTCCCCTCGACCCCGATATCTCTCCCCGTTCCGCTGCCGAAGAAATTGGTTATACTTTCTTACCCTGCGTTTTGGCTGGGCTGAGTCGCGCTCCTCAATTTATTAGCACAAAATCCCCCCATTGTCAACCCTCAGATATCTGGGTCGAACAAGTCGATGCCCTCGTCATACCGGCTACAGCAGCCGGAGGTAGTGCTGTGTTAAGTTTAAGTCACCAATCTGCCCAGATTATTGCTGTCCGAGAGAATCAAACTCAGATGCAAGTCCCCCCAGCCAGTCTGGGAGTACCGGCTATCGAGGTTAATTCCTACTTAGAGGCCCTGGGTTGGTTAGTGGCGCATCGGGGAGGAATTGCCCCAACTGCCCTAAGTCCAAGTCTCTCCTCTCTCCAATGCCTTGCGGATTAATGGCGATCGCCCAGTCCGAAATCGTATCGGAAGGTGAGGCACTGGGGGTCAATCTATCTACATTGTAAACCGAGAACAGCCGTGACCGAACAAATTCCGAACGATCCACAACTGGAAACCTTTACTCGCACTCAAATTCTCATGGGGATGGGAGTAACGGCGATCGTCTTATTTGGCATAGCCAAACTCTGGCTATACTTTGGCAATGTCACGAGACTGGGTTGGGATTGGGATGGAGTGGCGATCGCCGGTGGGGTGGGGTTAGGACTCGCCATCAGCGCCACCAGTTCCCTAGTTTATCGCTTGTGGCCGGGATATCGACGCTGTGCGGACTTCTATCTACAAATTGTTTTAGAACCCCTTGTCTGGCCGGATTTAGTCTGGTTGGGGCTATTGCCGGGACTGAGTGAGGAACTGTTATTTCGTGGGGTGATGCTGCCAGCGATCGGGTTGAATGCCCTTGGGTTAATCCTATCTAGTTTATGCTTTGGCGTATTACATCTCAGTGGACTCCAACAATGGCCCTATATGGTATGGGCAACGGTAGTCGGTATCATTTTAGGCGGGAGTGCGCTGGTAACCGGAAATTTATTTGTTCCCATCACAGCGCACATTGTGACCAATTTGATTTCTAGTGTGTTGTGGAAACTCGGTAAAACGGGCAACGAAGGGCGATCGCTGGATTAATCTAGCGCTAATAATCTCCGTTTACCGGGCCGATCGCCGATGGATACCCGCAGCAGCTATGGCGATCGCTTGCGGATAAATGTGATGTTCCTGAACCTGAATTCGAGCGTGTAAACTCTCTCGCGTATCATTCGGAAATACAGGAACTGCCGCTTGCATTAAAATCTTCCCACTGTCCACCTCCGGCGCGACCAAATGCACCGTACAACCGCTAATTTTTACCCCAGCGGCGATCGCATCTTCCACCGCATGACCGCCTTTAAAACTAGGTAATAAACTGGGATGCAGATTCAAAATACGACTCGGAAACGCATCAATCAAAACCGGCGTAACAATCCGCATCCAACCCGCCATCACCACTAATTCTACATCATGCTCGTGCAAGGTTTCAATGATTTTTGTATCTAAATCTTCTCGACTAGAATAGTCCCGATGGTTATGTAAAACAGCCGGAACCTGCCATCGATTTGCCCGTTCTAAAACCTTGGCATTGGGGTTATTGTAAATCAGAACCTGTATTTTGGCATGGAGTTGTCCGCCAGAAATTGCAGCGGCGATCGCCTCAAAATTGCTCCCACTCCCTGACGCCATAATCCCCAACCGAATCGGGCGATCGGCATGAGGATTTTCCGCCATAAACTGAGGCGGCAACGCAGGAGAAATAAAACTAGGGCTAGATTCGGAGTTCGGCGGTTCTAAAGTCATCATGGCTTATCATTGGTCGTTGGTCATGGGTGTTTGGTCGTTCATCTTTCATCCTTCCCTATCCCCCGAGCTAATTTTACCAGAACTTAGCCCATTTGCTGATAGGCTTTTCTCCATCCCGCCCCCGTTGCCGTCTGTGCGGAATGGGTTAACATAGGTATCAATAGGAAATAGTACAACCCGTTCCCTTATATAACCAATTGGTATAAAACTATGGAAGTGGTAACCCTTGAACCGTTTACCCCAGTAAAATTAACCTTAGATTTAACTGATGATCAGTTTTTTCAACTGTGTCAAAACAACCGTGATTTACGCTTTGAACGGACGGCAACGGGAGAATTAATCATTATGTCACCCACGGGAGGAGAAACGAGCAATCGTAACATCGAACTCTCTTATCAGTTGCAAGGGTGGAGTCGGCAGAATAATTTAGGGAAAGCGTTTGACTCGAATGGGGGTTTTAAATTACCCAACGGAGGAAATCGTTCCCCTGATGCCTCTTGGGTGACTATGGCACGTTGGAATGACTTAACTCCGGACCAACGCGAGAAATTTCTACCCCTATGTCCCGATTTTGTGGTGGAGTTACGTTCTGCCAGTGATTCTTTGAAAGATTTACAGGATAAAATGAAAGAATATCTGGAGAATGGGGTGCGGTTAGGATGGTTAATTGACCGGCAAAATCTCCGAGTAGAAATTTATCGGGCGGGGCAAGATGTGGAAATAATTGAGTCTCCTGAAACTCTGCCGGGGGAAGATGTGTTGCCCGGTTTTATTTTGGACTTGGGTCCGATTTTATATTAATAGGGCATAGTACAACTCGATAGATAAAGGATGGGCATAAAATTATGTCAATGGCAACTCTTGAAGCGTTTATCCCGGTAAAATTAACCCTAGATTTAACTGATGATCAGTTTTTTCAACTGTGTCAAAACAACCGCGATTTGCGTTTTGAACGGACAGCAACGGGAGAATTAATTATTATGCCACCGACGGGCAGTGATACGGGCAATCGGAATGGTAGACTGATTCAGCAGTTATTCAATTGGACAGATACGAATGATTTAGGCATTGCCTTTGACTCTTCTGCTGGATTCAAAATGCCCAAAGGTGGAAATCGATCGCCCGATGCTTCGTGGATTCAAAAAGCGCGGTGGGATGGGTTGACGGAGGAACAAAAGCAGCAATTTGCTCCCCTATGTCCCGATTTTGTGGTGGAGTTACGTTCTGCTAGTGATTCCTTGAAAGAGTTACAAGATAAAATGTTAGAATATCTGGAGAATGGGGTGCGGTTAGGATGGTTAATTGACCGTCAAAATTTCCGAGTAGAAATTTATCGTTCTGGGCAAGAGGTGGAAATCCTTGAGTCTCCTGAAACCCTATCTGGTGAAGATGTTTTGCCGGGGTTTGTTTTGAATTTAGGTCCAATTTTATATTAGGATTGTTGCGGGATTTGGAGGGAACCCCCCAGCCCGATGGCGTTGCTAAGGGGGGGAGTTAAAATTTGGCAGAAATGGGGGATTTCTTCAATTTTTTCCCTCTAATTGTTGCTGCAATTCCTCTCGGAGGCGATATAAGACGGTGTTGGGTTCGACTTGGGATAAAATATCTTGAATGACGGTATTTGCGCCCAATGGTCCCCAGGTGCAGCCTTGTTCTAAGTAGACTTGTGCTGCTTGTCCAACTTTATAAGTGCCAAATCCTGCTACGGATGCTTGCGCGATCGCAGCGCCAACGTACCCAGTCATCCCCCCGACATCGCCTGATGCACCGATAATCGCGGCTGCACTCTTGCCAAATCCCATAAACAATCCATTCGCCAATTCACTCAGGAGGACGCCGCCACTGCTGAATAGGATTTGCTGCCATAGCTTACCTGCCTCATATCCTGTCATCGGCAATCCATACAACCGCGCCAATGCCCGAATTAACAGCAAGTCAGCGATCGCACCTCCCAAGATATCAAAGAGTGCCAACGGATTTAATGCCACTGCTGCTGCCTTATACTGCGCAAAGCGCCAAATTAATGTCTCTGCCTGTTCTTGTCGGGCTTTTATACTTGCCTTTGCTAACGCTTCTTGAGCATCTTTCGCCTGCACTAAGGCATTAATCGCCAACAGCGATCGCCCTTGTTCCTGCACCACCTGCAAAATCTTGTCCTTTAATTCCTCAATCTGCGGCGGTGGGGTTTCCAACTCGTAAGACACCCGACCATCAGGCCATTCAATTCTCACTTGCAACGGGGCTGGGTCTGCCGCGACCATGACAATATCCTCTTGATGCGGCAGGCGATCGCCTGGAGTTTCATCCACCTCCACCCAATCATCCTCACTCTCTACCGCTGCCTGTTTCCGCTTCTGTTTGGCGGAAGCAAAATATTGTAATTGTCGATAAATCGCCTGCCGGTCCTGTTCCGGATACAAATCTATCTTATTGAACACCAAAATTAACGGCTTCTGAGTCCGGCGCAACTCACAGAGTGCCTCATATTCCGTCCGGGTAATATCCCCAGATACCACAAATAAAATCAAATCCGCAGCGCGCGCAATATTCCGCGCCATCTCCGATCGCACTTGACCCTCAACCTCATCCAATCCGGGGGTATCAATCAACTCCACCGCCAGATTCCCCCCGACATCCCATTGTACCGATCGCGGCCATTGGGTCACCCCGTGAATGGGTCCTGTTGTCAAGATTTTCTGACCCATCAAGGTATTCAACACCGTGGATTTACCCCGACTGACTAACCCAAAAGCGGCAATGCGAATCATTCCGCCATCGAGTCGTTCTAGGGTGGCTGACAGATTATCAAGTTGTGCCTGCATCGATGCAAGCTGCTTGACATCCATCGCCTGCTGTCGCGATCGCCGCTGTTGTGAATAGAAAGACTGCGCCTGCCGAATGCTGGCGCGTGCTCGGTTCATATACTGGACATCCTGCCGATTTGAACCATTCAAATCGGCAGTGGATGGGGTGGGGTTGGGGGTTTTAGGTGCTTGGCTCAAGGTTCGGAATCGCTACACTCTCTGCTATTCTATTCTCCTGCAAAGCCTTCACTTGTGCAGTGAGGCTTTCCGACTTTTTCGATTCGGGTACAAATCGCGTGACAGTCTGCTTGACAAATCCTTGTAAAAATGCCATCCGCTGATTCTGCTGGAACACGGTTTTTAAAGTTTCACTCAGTTGTTCCAAATTAATCCCGGACTCTGCACTCACGTCTTGCGCCTGGAAGTATTCAATCAGACTCAACCCCGCTAACCGAGTTAAATAGGCGGCGCTAATTCCTTGGACGACTCCCCCGGCAACATAGGTGACAGCGTTGCTTTTGAGGATGGCTGAAATGGTTTGGGTAGACAGTTCCACCACTCCCAGTTTTACCAGTTGTTCCCCCATTGCAGCAGCGATCGCCTTTTCTCGGTCAAAGGAAAACGGATGCTGATAAATCTCCCCTAATTCGACGATTAATTGGGTCGTAACCGCACCTGTGGCTAACAAATCTAGCGCTGCCACTGGATTGGCAAAGGTTGCCGCAGCGGAAATATACTGATATTTCTCAATGACTGGCATGGCGCGATCGCGACGCAGTTGGTTTAATACCTGTTGTGCCTCCGCTTTTAAGGCGACTGCCTGCCGGTAACTTTGCGCGATTACAAACTGTTGGCTTTCTTGTTTCACCATCTCCTGTAACCGCGTCATTAAAGCAGTTGCTTCCGGTTGCGGTTGTTCCATTGTCTCAATGGTTGTCCCATCACTTTGATGTTGCCGCACTTTCAACGCATTGGGTGCAACCGAAATTGCCACAACATTTTCAGGATTTAAAGTCAAGCCTAGGCGATCAATTGCACGCTGTAAGATTCCTGCCTGTTGTTCCGGTAATGTCTGGTCTTTTTTATTCCAGGCAACCAAAACCGGGACCGCTGCTATCGTCAATTGTTGGATGGCTTGAAATTCTGAGTCGGTTAAGTCACCACTGGTCAAAAATACCACCAAATCCGCCGCAACTGCCTGTTTCCATGCCGCAGTTGCTTGTAACGGTAACCCTTCATCCGCATCCCGCGCCGTAAACAAGGCGGGAATTTCCGCAAAGGTTAGGGTTTTATCGGTTTGAGACTGCCAGTTCGACTGTAACCATTGCATGACTTTGGTTTTGCCGGTACTTTTACCCCCGGCGATCGCCAGATGCAGTGTGTTACGAGTTGCATCCGGTGAGAGTTGCATCAGGCGAGTTCTTAAGTCAGCAATGATTTTGGCATCGCCTGCTTCTGCTTCAATTTTGGCGATCGCCAGTTCCGCTTGGTTTTTGGCTTTTTCCAGCATCTCTAAGGTTACCGATTCAGCGGCGATCGGTTTAATCGTTGCCGGTTCCCGCTTGTTGAATAACCAAAATCCGGCACCGATGGCGATCGCGCCGAGTACCCCAACTTCCCCCGCTTGTCCCCAGGAGTGATGCAAACTTTCCATCACCCAGAGACCAAATGATAAGCCCAAACCACCAATTAAAATAGGTCGTTGCAGTTTAACTGCCATAAAAGTATCCCACTTTCTTTTATAGATGTGGATTCGTGGGGCAACCGGGGGCAAACAGTTTCCGATACGCGATCGCCCTTCTTTACTTTCTCCATTTTAACGGCTAGGGTTACAGTTCCACCTCTACTATTCCAGTGCGGATTTTACGATAACGATGCCAGTAAAAGGGTTCCAAAACAAAACCCTGCAATCATTTACGATTACAGGGTTTTGTTTTAGTAATGGCGGGAGGCGGATTTGAACCACCGACCTTCGGGTTATGCGTACCATCTACAACTTTCGTTGCCTGGGATTTTTCCAGTTTGTGGTCTGGACTCTCCCTTCACCCTCAACGTTACTTGTTAGGGTGCCTCCCATCGAGTCTCTACACCTTCTCTTGTTCAGAGCTTGGCTCGGGATTACCACGCTATTGGCTTCCCCGAATTTGAGAGGTTATCGCATACCAGTTTCCTTAGTATGCAGCCCATCGCAATGCTAACTGTCAAGCGTTTAGTTAACTTGCGTATTGAGCCCGACGAGCTACCAGACTGCTCTATCCCGCGTCACTGAAGTTACTATAACCTGAACTTAAGTGTTTTGACAACCCCTAAAGTAAAACTTTTTTAAATCCTTTGTTACAAAAGGGTTTGAGCCGTTCTCAGTCTCCGCTACTGGCGATCGCCCTGCAATTCTGAAAAAAAACCAAAGAAAATACCTGAATAACTGTTCATGTGTTAAGATGAATTCAGAATTAATGGAGGAAGTCGAGCAATGACGACCGTAACTCAAATGAAATGCGCCTGTGAATCCTGCCTGTGCGTGGTTCCGACGGATAAAGCCGTGATGAAAGATGGCAAGCCCTACTGTTCTGATGCCTGTGCCAATGGTCATGTAGATGGAACAGGGTGTGGACACTCGGGTTGTGACTGTCACTCTTAATCTTAGTCATCAGCAAAAATGCCCTCATTCCTGTAGTCAAGGGGAATGAGGGCATTTTTTTTAATACTAAAGACGAGTATTAAGTAGACGGGAGATTTGGTGAGGGGCGAGTTGGGGCTGGGGGTTCCCTGCCGGGGATAAAATTAGGCAGGGGTGAACCCACGCGATCGCGAGTATCAATGCAAACTGACATCGCCTGAGACGTCACTAAGTCAATTTGATTTTGTAACCCCACTACGCACTCAGAAAACTCCGCCGGTAACAAACTGCGGCGACAGAAATCGAGAATTAAAGGGGCTTCCCCTTCCGTCGATCCATCGCTAATTTCCACCACACAGGTTGCCAACTCCAGAGGGCGACGCACCTGCTGACAACGAGTCAAGGCATCTTCGGCCAAAATATCCGTGCGGCTATTGATCTCAACTACACACTCAGAAAGTTCTTCGGGACGGAGGGCCGATGCACAAGCTAGGGCCACAGTTTCCGGGGGGAGTTGGCGATCGAGTAACTCAGCCGCACAGCGATTGTAATCATTATTTCGAGCCGATGCAGGTGCCGGGTTTAAGGGGATGAGGCCCACCGTTAGAGCCACTAGGGAAAGCCCCAACAGACCACCCTTGCGCCACCGTTGCGCGGGAGAGTCGGGATGAGTGGGGGCGCTGGTCCCCAGGGGACTGCTAATTTTCCGAATCATCATCATTTAAAGACTCCTCATGACAAAAAACAGGACTTTTGAGCCTAAACCGATGTTTCTGAGCACAAAGTCATCTAAAGTTAGACTTGAAACTGAACCTAGTAAAGATCTATACTAGAGAGTCTGGGAAAACTGTGTAACAACTGACGAGGAAAAGGAATGTCACGATATCGAGGCCCGAGACTGAGAATAGTACGCCGTTTAGGAGAACTGCCCGGATTATCGCGCAAGACTCCTAAGCGCGCCTATCCCCCAGGTCAGCACGGGCAAGCCCGCAAAAAACGCTCAGAATATGCAGTCCGCTTAGAAGAAAAGCAAAAACTGCGCTTTAACTATGGTCTGAGCGAAAAGCAACTGCTGCGCTATGTCCGTCGCGCCCGTCGCGTCACGGGTTCTACGGGTCAAGTGCTGCTACAACTGTTGGAGATGCGTCTGGATAATACCATTTTCCGTATGGGAATGGCACCGACGATTCCAGCGGCACGGCAATTGGTCAATCACGGTCACCTCACCGTCAATGGTCGGGTTGTGGATATTCCCAGTTACAATTGCCGTCCCGGAGACATCATTGCCATCCGCGATCGGGAAAAATCTCGCCAGATGGTCCAAGCTAACTTGCAATCTCCTGGATTAGCTAATATGCCGAGCCATTTAGAGTTTGACAAGAACAAACTAGAAGGCAAGGTCAATGGAGTTATTGAGCGGGAATGGATCGCGCTACAAATTAATGAGCTCCTGGTGGTTGAATACTATTCTCGACAAGCCTAACGTTTCAAGTCTCGCTGCTTCTTACCGCGCAGCCTAATTAGAGATTTTTTAAAGCCCCCAAACCCGTCAGCAAGGGGGCTTTTAGTTTGGGGATGGGGGACCTACCCATCCCTCATCCCCCAATTTGCGACATGGTACGGCTGTAGCTGCCGGTTTCTGTGCCTGAGTCTCGCTGTTTGTAGTTGATTTCCGGTTTGAGGTCGAGTAAATGGGCGACTTGTTGTCGGATTTCGGGGAGGGGAATACCCTGGCGGAGGGCGGTTTTGAGGTTAATTTGGCCGGTTTCGTTGAGGAGACAGGGCCTTAACCAGCCTTCGGCACTTAGGCGCATTCGGTTACACCGATCGCAGAAACATTCGGACATTTGAGAAATAAATCCGACGGTGCCTTTAGCATTGGGAATTTGAAACACATCCGCTGGACCATTTCCGGTGACTTGTCCGGTGGTTAATCCCCAGCGATCGCGAATCCGTTGACGCAGTTCTTCTGAGGGAATCCAACCCCGATCGCCAAATAATTCCCCATTCCCGATTGGCATGAATTCAATAAACCGAACGTGCCAATTTCGAGCAATGGTTAATTCAGCTAAATCTAAAACTTCGCGATCGTTGACACCGGGAATCACGACGACATTTAATTTTAAAGGGTTAAATCCAACCCGATAAGCTTCCTGAATTCCATCCCAAACTTGTTGCCAGCGGCTAGTTCCGCGAGTTCCGGCTAAGAAATCAAAGGTTTGCGCTTCCAGCGAGTCGAGGCTAATATTAATCCGGCGTAGTCCGGCATCATAGAGAGTTTGGGCTTTTTGGGCTAAGAAAAAGCCATTAGTAGTTAGGGCTAAATCTTGAGTTTGGGGTAAATTGGCGATCGCCTCAACAATTTCTACTACATCTGGACGGATTAGGGGTTCTCCTCCCGTTAACCGAAATCGCGTAAATCCCACGGGGATAAAGACTTCTGTCAGTAATGTTAAAAGTTCCTCCCGAGTGAGTAAATCTTGTTGCCGGATATAGTCTAGTTCTGCCCCTTCTGGCATACAGTATTGGCAGCGAAAATTACAGCGGTCAATTAAACTAATCCTCAGATAATCCACTCGATTTCGCTGTGGCGGGACTTCAATGGTCCGAGTGGTATTTTTTAACGGGTTATTTTCAACAAGATTGCCCATTTGACCCCTAGATGCTTTCATCGGATATCTTGCTTATTCTAACGAAAACCCTTTCAGACTCTTGTTCAGGTGTGGGGTTCTATCTATCAAAATTTTGATGAGTTGGTCTCAAAATTTTTGATAAGTGGCCGTGAGGAGGGGGGAATCACAGGGAGATTTGCACCAGGTTGACCCTAAATGTTTAGGGATTAATGGCTTGCTGAGACCAGGTGCGATCGCCATTGAATTGATAAAGCCAGCGATTTTGAGGTTCTCCTCGCAATTCTAACCAATCCACGGTGATGGGATCGAGTAAAAGTAAACAAAATTGGACCAGGGGTTGACTGGTATCCGGGACTGAGGGCGAGAAATCATCGCGATCGCCACAGGGTGCAGCGGGTTCGGGCCAAGAAAACTGGCGTCGGGTGGTGTCGGAGAGTTGCTGCCATTCCCGGTAACGGGCTTGTTGTAAAGCGGGGTCAGGGGTATGAGGGTCTACTAAGGTTAGGTGACCCTGGAGGCGGAACTGTTCCCGGGTGATGGGGAAGTACCAACAGACTTCGCCATGAGGATGGGCGGGGATTTGCTGGGCTTTTTGGCTGCGGGCATCGGTGACGATTTTGAGTTGGTTGGTTTCCTCTAAAAAGCCGCGAAAGACTACAGTTCGATTAGCGGGAGTGCCGTCAGGGCGGATGGTGGCGAGTTGGAAGTAGCGAGATTCGGGGCGGCTACGGTTGCGATGGAGGGCATGAGATAGGGGCGATCGCCACGGTGCAAGAGACATGATTCAAGGATACAGAACTCAGAGGGGCTTTTGTATTCTATCTCGATAGCAAAGGCGATCGCTCCTTCACCTTGATACCAAATCCAGTTGTTTAACGTCAGGTTTCCTTGATTAGCCTGCACAGGCAGGCTTTGTCCGTATAGCCCCAAGCTTTCCTTACGGAACGCTACGCGAACAGCCGGGGGGTTTTTACAGACCTTTGACAACCGGATTCCGTATGAGATGATTCTCCCCGATTATGAATTAAATCTGTAGAAATCATCTCAGTGACTGGGATTCACTTACACTACAAATAACAACAAGTCCCTCGCTTTCTGGTCGTTTCCCCCGGCAGGAAAAGTGAGTGGAGCGGGAAAAATCAGGAAAGCATTCACGTTATTAATGCAAGCTTTCGGCGGAATGGAGGGGAGTCGCTTTCTTGGCCTATCCGCAGGGTAAAAAGCTTTTCCTTCGTGACATTTATCGCCGGATTTTACAGCCTTGATTTGGATTAAATCGATTGCAAAAAATTTGTAACCCGGATACCTGACGCTAAACCCAATCGCTGATCATCCCAGAGTAGAAGTCCCCGCCCTATCCAATCATTTCCCAAATTGTGGGTATGACTTTTGCCTTCCCTTCTGTTTCCCGGATGAATTTGGTCAACTTTATTCTTGACAAAAGTTTACGTTTTTTAAAAAAATTAAATATTGCCAAAAATCCACTTTTGAGGTAAGGGTCTAATTCTTTAGATTAAGTTAAAACTAGTTGTTTTTTTGTGTCATTTGTTGCCGAAATTACAACGAGATATAGGATAGATTCTGTTAGAGAAGTTAAAAAATTTCTCTGTCAGTTAGCATTGGCCCTTCAGATGTCTCATTCAGATGCAGTCGGTGCCGTGGTTCAACAAAATGATTTCAATACTGCAATCGGAGCCCTAGCCGATTCAAGGTGGCCCTGGCTAGAACCGTTCTCTCAAAGGTTCTCGTTCCCCAAGAGAGATCATAGCGCTTCCGATTTCCCCGTTGAGAGCGCCCAATCAGTTCAATGGAAGTTTTGCTGGATTGCGCTCAACGGTTCAGACCCAAACCGTGGTGCATTGCCGAAGGGAAGAACAGTATTCAAGAGACTGCCTGAATGTGGACTTCAGTCAGATTCTCCCCAGCCCAGAGGTAACCTGAACGGATCCTCAGTTTCCTCAACCCAGTTCACCAGCAGTGCAGCCCGACCCAAGCTGCTGAGTCCACCGTTTCAAATCCCGACTTCTTCCCAGAAGCCCAAGGCAGGAAAACCCGCTTAATTGTGCAATCTACACGGACTCTAGCCCAATCCTGCCTCCCGATTTCTCTATCCGAAACCAATAGCGTGAGACGACGACCCATGCAAAACCTAGAAGGCAGCATTTGCGGGATTCTTGGCTTGTGCCAAGACATCAGCAAACGGGAATCCAGCAAAGAACTCATGAACCCAAGCCGCGCCTCTGTTTTACAACAACTGACCCTCGGCGTTGCACAAGCTGAGGATTTTGACACTGCATTAAGCTTGGCCCTGCGACGAGTCTGCGAAATCGCCGGATGGGATTATGGAGAAGCTTGGTCCTTCAATTCTGAAGGCGGATACCTTCAATGTAGCCCTGCATGGTACGCCGGAAAAATCAACGCCCTTGGGCGACCCTTTCCAGAGATTAAAAAATTCCGCCAACAAAGCGAAAGCTTGACGTTTTTACCCGGAATTGGTTTACCCGGAAGGGTCTGGGTTCAACAACAGCCGGAATGGGCCAAAGATGTATCAGAACTGCCCCAGGCCATTTTTCATCGGGCCAAACTCGCCCGTAAACTCGGTATCAAAGCGGCCCTGGGAGTGCCAATTCTCGCCAATGATGAAATTCTCACGGTCCTGGTCTTTTTCATGGTGGAGTCCCACCCAGAAGATCGGGCGATCGTTGAATTAGTCTCAGAAATTCTCAGGGGACTAGGATCCGCGCTGTTCCAAAAACGTTCAGAAGAAGCTTTACGAAAAGCTGAACAAAAATATCGGAATATTTTTGAGCGTTCCATTGAAGGAATGTTTCAAAGTAACCCGTCTGGAGAATACCTGTTGGTCAACTCGACTTTAGCCCATATTTATGGCTATGAATCCCCAGCGGAAGTGATGAATTCCATTCGGGATATCCAACATCAACTTTATGTGGATCCTTCGCGACGGACGGAACTCCATCATCTGTTACAAGAAAAAGATGCGGTGTGGGACTTCCAATCCCAGTGCTATCGCAAAGATGGCACCATCATTTGGATTTCTGAAAATGCGCGGACGATCCGAGATGCCAATGGCAAAATCATTGCTTATGAAGGCACGGTTAAAGATATTACCGATCGCAAACAAGCAGAAGAACGGTTTGCGGCTTTGGTGCAGAACTCCTCAGACACCATCGCCATTTTGTCCGCAGAGGGCAGGATTTTATATGGATCTCCCTCCCTCGATCGCATTTTAGGATATCAACCCGATAGCTTACTCGGTCACTGCCTCCTCGATTATGTCCATCCCGAAGATGTGGCAATGGTTCGCGAGGTGCTCATGCCTAGACCCAAAGCAGCTACAGGAATGCGATCGCTACATCCCTGCAAATTTAACAACCCGCACCCCTCCAAAATCATGGCAGATTTTTCTCCCGTCACCCTAAATAATCGTCCGGAGTTCTCTTTAAAACCCATTGAGTATCGGTTTCGCCATGCCGATGGAACTTGGGTTTACTTAGAATCTGTAACCAATAACCGTCTGGATGATCCCAGCATCCAAGGGATTGTCGTCAATTCGCGGGATATCACCCAACGCAAAGAAGCGGAAGAACAACTTCATCAGCGACTGGCGATCGAAGCGGCATTGTCTCAGATTTCCCGCTTGTTCGTCTCCACCCGAGAACCGAACTTTAATAAAATTCTCGCCCGAGTTGCCATTGCTGCTGGAGTAGAACGGGCCTATATTTTCGAGTTCGACGATCGCCTGAGTGAATTTAGCAACACTTATGAATGGTGCGCCACTGCCGCGATCGCCCAAATCCAGAACCGCCAAAACCTGCAATCTGCTGATTTCCCCTGGTTGATGGACCAACTCACGGTCCTAGAAATTGTCGATATCTGTAATATCGAATGGCTACCGAAAGCCGCCCATGCCGAAAAAGCCTTCTTCCTCTCTCAAAATATCCAATCTCTGCTGATTGTCCCCCTGATTTCCCAAGAAGAACGATTAGTCGGATTTCTAGGCTTTGACGATCGCCAAATCCAATCCAATTGGTCCGCCAGCCATGCTCAACTCCTGCGGGTCATTGCCCAAATGCTCTCCAGTTATTATCAACGCAAGCAAACTGAAGAAGCCCTGCGGCAGGCAGAACGCAAATATCGCAGCATTTTTGAAAATGCGGTAGAGGGGATTTTTCAAACGACTCCCAGTGGTCAATATCTCACGGCTAATCCCATGTTAGCCTCCATCTATGGATATGATTCCCCAGAAGAATTAATCGAAGTCTTGACCGATATTGAGCATCAACTCTATGTAGACCCGATGCGCCGGTCCGAGTTTCGCCGCTTGTTGCAAGAACAAGAGACCGTCTGGGGTTTTGAATCACAAGTTTATCGACGCGATCGCCGCATCATCTGGATTTCTGAATGTGCGCGGACTATTCGCGATAGCAACGGTGAAATCATTGGTTATGAGGGCACTGTAGTTGATATCACCCAGCGCAAACAAGCTGAGGCGGAACTGCACCAACGGGACAACTTATTGCTGGGGGTCGCCCAAGCGATGAATCATTTGCTGATCAATACAAACACCGCTCAAGCGGCATTAGATGCCCTTGCCACCCTAGGACAGGCAGCAGGGGTCGATCGCGTTTATATTTGCGAGCTATCCAATCCCGCTACAGCCTATAACTTCGGCAGTCCGTCGGAATCTCACCCGACGCTCTCCTCTTGTTCCGACTGTGCCTCACGGGAACATTGTCCCATGTGGATTCGGTTTGAGTGGACCCGAACTCCCCAGGTGGGTTTGAAAAAAGGCGCTTGTTCTATTGTCCACTTACGCTCAAGCCTTTTAGACACATTGTTAGTCGGTGAAACCGTGAGTTTGCTGGCTCAGAACTTGAATCAAACCGAGCAAAAACTGTTTGCCGAAGAGGGCACGCGATCGAGTTTGATGGTGCCGATCCTCGTGAATAATGAATTTTGGGGATACATTGGGTTTGATGACATTCAGATTGATCGACCCTGGTCCAAAAGTGAAGTCTCGATTTTAAGTGCGATCGCCGCCAGTATAGGGGGTGCATTGCAACGTCATCACCAAGAGGAAATGATTCGCCATCAAGCCTATCATGACCGTCTCACTGGGTTACCCAATCGGCAATTATTGGATGAACGCCTGCCAATGGCGATCGAAATTGCTAAAGAGGAACAAGAACAACTAGCAGTCATGTTTCTGGACCTCGATCGCTTTAAAATCATTAACGATACCCTGGGTCATGCCGTCGGCGATGAACTCCTCCAAACCGCTGCCTTACGCCTGCGAAGTTGTCTGCGTGATACTGATATTATTGTGCGCTGGGGTGGGGATGAATTTATCCTATTGTTAGAAGGAATTACCAGTACAGAAGATGCCGCGCAGATTGCCCAAAGGCTGCTGGAATGTCTACGTCCGGCTTTTGAAATTGAAGGCAATCAACTCTATATTACAGGTAGTATTGGGATGGCACTTTATCCCCAGGATGGAGGCGACCCGGAAACCTTAATTAAAAATGCTGATACAGCCCTTTATCGAGTCAAAGAACAGGGCCGAAATAACTACCAGATTTACTCTCCCGCTATGACTTCTGAAGCTTCCGAGTTACTGGTTCTGGACAATTCACTCCATGAAGCTTTAAAACGAGAAGAGTTTTTTTTGGAATTCCAACCCCAGGTAAATTTCAAAACTGGCGCAGTTGTCGGGATGGAAGCCTTAGTAAGGTGGCAACACCCTCACTTGGGATTAGTTCCTCCCCATACCTTTATTCCGATCGCCGAAGACAATTGTGAGATTATCAAATTAGGCTGGTGGGTATTGCAACGGGCGATCGTCCAAAATAAAGCATGGCAGGATAGCGGATTACCTCCGATTCGGATGATGGTAAATCTCTCCACGCGGGAATTCCACCATCCTGATTTAGTGGAAATCGTCTCCGAAATGCTCGCAGAAGCAAAGCTAGACCCCCATTGGTTAGGGTTAGAAATCACCGAAACCACCGCTATGCATGATCCGAACTTAACCGATAGCATCTTACGGCAGTTTCGCACAATGGGAATTTCCACGGCGATCGATGATTTTGGGATTGGGTATGGTTCTCTAAATTATCTGAAAAAATTTTGCTTCCAAACTCTAAAAATTGACAAGTCTTTTGTCTGGGATATCGCCCTTAATGCCAAAGAAGCGGCGATCGTCTCAGCGATTATTACCCTAGGACAAAAGCTGAATATGAGTGTAGTTGCGGAAGGAGTTGAAACGACTATCCAGCGAGATTGTTTAATGAATCTCAACTGCTATGAAATGCAGGGATATTTGTTTAGTCCTCCCCTAGGTGCGGAAGATGCTACCCAACTGCTGGAACAATCCCACGGACTGCTATAAAAGACCAACGAGGGCGATCGCTTTGAGCCTACATTGGGATTCTCTAAATCCCCCTGTAGGAGCAATTAATACAGTTGCCCTCCTGCTTCAAAGTCTCAATACTGTGTCCTACCCCGGGAACATCAATGGTATCCTAAGCATTAAGCGATCGCCACTTAACTTGCACCCCAAAAATTGCGATCGCTCGTTACGTTATTAGCGCATTGCCTATTATGCGTAACGCTCTTGTTGTTTAAAATAGTGATAAAGATTCGCCACCGTCAAATCGGGTACTTCTTGCCAATTCGAGGGCGCTAAAGCCGGATATCCTGTAGCATTGGCGCGCTGAAACACATAAGATTCATGATGTTGGCGCAATTCCGGTTTCACAATAAAGCGAAGTTGATCCCGCAGAGAATCATAATGAGATTTTTGCTTTAATGTTTCATAGAGAGACAGTTCCACAGGCGGTTCAGCGGGATTATTGATATTTTCTGTCGCGGCTGAATTCTCCTCAGCCGGTAATTCTAGGCTGGCTAATTCTTGGAGTTCCGAAGGCGATAGGCTTTTCATCCAATCCACTTGATTTTGCCAAGATTCTAATAACGGTAAATCCTGGGTATGAATCCGCGTGACTTCCGGAAACAGAAAATCGAGCTCATTGTCACATTCGCAGCGATCGATAATTTGGAGAGAACTGTCTCGGATTTTTTTGCGTAAATCAGACAGGCGAGCACTGACCACTGTATGCGCCCCTTTGAGTTGGTAGATTGTAGTAATCATTTGGTCCATCACCCAACTACATTCCATCCGGCGCAGATGCCCAGCCGCCGATGTCTTTTGGCATAAACCTGGATTATTGTAATTAGCTAGAGCATTTTCTAACATTGCTTGTGCCAGATTAAGAGCATCATTTCTGTCTTTCATATTCTCAACCTTTAAAGCAGTCTTTATGCAATTAATTGCTCCTATAAATTTCCCATGAGACTCCACTAAAATCGCTTGATGATGTTTAAATTCAATATCTTCAGCCATTTGGTCAATGCGTTGAAGAATTTCTGTCTTCTGGTCATGCAATGCTTGCTTGAGGTCAATGAAACCGCCTTGGACTTCTAACCGGAGTTGCTTAATATCTTCCCGCAACTTCAAGGTTTGCCAGATATTGACTGCTGACAAGGCTACCCCGGCTACCGTACCGACTCCAATCAAAGCTGTACTTGCTTGCAACAGTGCTACATTGTTTAGCACTGTATCAAGCATCCTGTAGGTTTTCTGAAAACCGCGATGGTTTTGATACATTTGTGCAGCACCTACTCCGAGTTCTACTGCAATTTGTGCGATCTCTAATCCAATCTCTACAGGTACTAAAAATGGCTCCGCTACCGCCGCAATAGCATGACCGACAAATTGACCCGTAATTTTGTCTCGTGCAATACCAAGTGCAACCCCTGCTTTATCCTTGACAACTTCATAGAGACCCGAGTCAATGCCAGCTTGAATAACTTCGGAAAAGATGAACATCATAATTTTTACCAGATTGTGGGGTAGATATAGTGATCCAGATTTTATTATAATCTTTAGGAGTAAAGAGGAACAGCTCTGATATGAATGAATACATGGCGACCTTCCAGGCTATTAGCCAGTCTGTCCAGCAGGTTAGGATGGATCGATCTAGTTCAGTAGAGATTAAGGACTCAGCAAAACATCTCGCTGAATCACTGCAACCCTGTTTTAAAGAGCTTCGGGAGTCGGCAGCACGCCTGCAACGCTTGACCCAAGTTTGTATTACAGATTTGGCAGATGCTGACGATGTTCGCTTGAGTAAATACAAGATTCTTCGGGCCCCTAAACCGGCAATCTGGGACCATCTGGGTGAACTGACTGGAGCCAGTTTCCGAGTTCGTCAGTTAGGAAAGCAATGCCAAACGGAAGTTGTTACAGAAATTCATGTCTTTGGGAGCAAAAGGGCAACTCAACTCCGGAATAAATGGTTTTTTGATGACAAAAAGAAGGAATTCAAAAAAGGAATTCATTTTTTTGAAAAAGATGCCTTGCTCAAGGAATTACGGCCTGAACTAGAATCCTTGATAGTAACTCTCATCGAAACCACTCAATCGAAGTTAACGCTGATGAATCAAGAATTAAAATTAATCGAATCTAACACCCTCAACGATTGTATCAATCGCCTGGATAAATCGACTCAAAAAACCTGGCAACAGCAGATTAACTCAACCCAGAGGAAACTGGAACAACAGTTTAGTCTGTCCAGGAACAGTTTACCCAGTAAAATTCTCAATTTTCCCACTCTTTATAATGAAGCGTTAAATAATTTGGCCAAACAGGATATGATGGGTATGAATCTGGAAGCCTTTGAAAAATTCTGTGAAGATTTATTTCTGATTCTGATAGATATAATTCAGACTTTGTTCACGGATCAAACCCAAGTAGCCATTGAGGCTATCGATCAACGAATCGCCTTTTATAACGAATTGCTCACAAAGCAGGAACGGTATCAGCAGGAAACCCCAGAACAATGGCAAGCAGAAAAAGCCTGGATCAATGAACAACGCCAGAAAATCTAGCAGGTGCTTCAAGGGGTAGAAGCTATTCTGGCTGAGGGTATTGCCAGCGATCGCAATCAGGGTTAGAAATTATTTAGGGAGTGGGAGCATCTGGCTCCCTCTCCGCATTTTCTATCCCAAGGATTTAGACGCCCTAAAGTTGCCGCAAAAAGCGTAAATCACTGCTATAAACTCGGCGAATATCATCAATTTGATACAACACCATCGCAAACCGTTCCACCCCAAATCCAGCGGCAAATCCTGTATAAACCTCCGGATCATAACCCACCGCTTTTAATACATTCGGGTCAACGGTGCCACATCCTAACACCTCCAACCATTTCCCTTTCCACTGCACATCCACCTCAGCAGAAGGTTCAGTAAAGGGAAAATAACTCGGACGGAAGCGCAAGGGTAAATCTTCCCCAAACATTTGGCGGACAAACTCTTTCAACGTGCCTTTGAGGTCCGTGAAGGTAATTCCCTTGTCTATAGCCAAAATTTCAATCTGATGGAACACCGCCGCATGAGTGGCATCCACCGTATCCCGACGATACACCCGCCCAGGGGCCACAATCCGCACCGGAGGCTCATGGTTTTCCATGTAGCGAATCTGCACCGGCGAGGTATGAGTCCGCAGCAGGTTCCCGTCGGGGAGATAGAAGGTATCCTGCATATCCCGCGCTGGATGGTCTTGAGGGGTATTCAGGGCCTCGAAATTATAATAGTCTGTCTCCATTTCCGGTCCCGTGGCGACGGTGTACCCCATCCCCACAAAAATATCGATCGCCCGGTCAATCACTGCATTCAAAGGGTGAATCCGACCCTGGGGACGATAGACTCCCGGCATCGTCACATCCAGAGTTTCTGCGGCGAGTTGCTGTTGAATTTGGGCCTGGAGTAAATCCTGATTCCGCCCTTCCAGTTGGCCTTGCAGCGCTTCCTTGACCTCATTGGCAAGAGAACCAATTCGGGGTCGGTCTGCGGCATCTAGTTTTCCCATGCCTCGCAAGATTTGAGAAAGCTGTCCTTTTTTGCCCAGATAGTTGACTCGCAATTGTTCGAGTTCATCAAGGGTATTCACCGAGGCAACTGCCCCCACTGCGTCCTGACGCAGGTTTTCTAGTTGGTTCTCTAAATCACTAAGCTGAGTAGTCATGCTGCAACGAGTGTTAATCCATAGTTCCCGCAATGACGAGTTTAGCGCAAAGGGTTACCCCGAATCAGCCTAGAGCAGCAGTACCGGAGGAGGCTCCCAGGACCAGAAACCGGGTTTTTGGCGAGATTGCTGCTAACTGGCATCGATGGGGTGAAAAAACCCGGTTTCTCAGACTGTAGGGGGGTCCTTTCACACAACGAGGGTTCAGGCTTTCAATCGGGTTTGATAAAAGAGGGCTATAGTTTTGGACTCATAGGGTATTAGAGGCTACAAGGAGTGGGAGCATCTGGCTCGCTAGGACAAGCCAGATGCTCCCACTACAAGACTATCAGACTTGGATCCATTTTCAAATTCCGTTAGGGTCGCTATAATTTTAACTAGAACCTCTTGCCAAAAGCAAAAATACGTGGTACGATTATAAATTGGGAACAGGTGGAATGAATCAGATGATGAGCCATACCCCCTCTTTGCACCAACGACGCGCGAACCAAGCCTAAAACCGAATTCAAGTAGTTCGGTTTCTCCGGGTAGGTAAAACTTCGGGGGTTGTCTTAGTACGGGAAACATCTGTCTCCCCTTATTGATGTGTCTGCTTGTTATTGATGCGCCTCAAAACTTTATTTTTTGTAGGTCATCGTATGGACTTCAGACAGATTACTAAATGGGTTAAGATAGTTTGGAAAATATTCAAACTATTGGAGGGGTTGATAAAGTTTGTAAACTTCCTAATGGATCTTTTTCGCCTATTCTGAAAGGAATTTCAATGGCGAAAATACTCCCCGGATAGCGAGCTATAAACTATCAACCCTCTAACTTAAATAACTCGTTATTTTAGGTATCTAAAGATACAAAGGGCACTGGAAACTCCAGTGCCTTTTTTTGAGTGGTTTAGCCACTGGTCCCCCCCTTAGATGCTTATAGAGTCAAGTTTCATCAGATGAGCAGAAAGCCTGACATTTCATCGGGGTTGGGGCCAGGGCTGAAATCGGGCTGATGGACTGCACCCTGAACGGTTCCAGATTGCACTTCGTGGGATCTGGCACAATGAAAGATGTCCACTTGCGTTCAATGAACTGATGACCATCGTCCTATCCTTTGCAGACATTGCCCGGTATCGGTCTGAATTAGCCAATTATCCTGATGCACTCGTTGCCTTAGATGCGATCGAGGATTGTGAGGGAGATATAGAGGATGCGGCGATCGGGCTGGCGATTCAGGCCGGACAAGAACCGGATACCTCGGAACGGTGGTTAGAGGGGGTTGCCAAACGATGTCGTGCCTTCCTGTGCGAAGCTGAAAACCGCGCCGCGTTAGAGGCCGGTAACCTGTCTCAAATCATGGAATCCCTAACCCAATCTCGTCTCTGTCCGCCCATCTTAGCAACCCCTGTGATTATTTTCATTGTGCAAACCGGGGTAGAAACGTTTTGTGAACCCCTAAATTATAAACTCTCATCGGAGTAGAAACCTAGGAGCTTTCTTGGGAGAATTTTTATCAGAATACAGTCGCTTTTTCCTAGGATGGGATTGTTCAAAACTGATTTTTGAATGGGCGGAATTCACACCAAAATTCCCCATTCTAC
Organism: uncultured Oscillatoriaceae bacterium; assembly: GCA_965650385.1. Classification (GTDB taxonomy): domain Bacteria; phylum Cyanobacteriota; class Cyanobacteriia; order Cyanobacteriales; family Laspinemataceae; genus Laspinema. The sequence continues at coordinate 7,357 of CBFGOM010000024.1, read as the reverse complement.
CCATTGCTCTTGAAATTGAGTCAAGATGATACAGACTGATTGTTGTTGGTTTTCTTTTCCTGAATGAAACTTTTAATTAGTAATGACGATGGCATTTTTGCCCCTGGGGTTTATGCTTTGGCCCAGGCCCTTCAGGGTGCGAACCATGAGGTGACGGTAGTTTGTCCCGATCGCGAACGTTCTGCCACAGGACATGGATTAACCATGCACCATCCCATCCGCGCGGAAGTGGTGGAATCAGTGTTTGACCCCCGGATCAAAGCCTGGGCTTGTTCCGGGACCCCAGCAGATTGCGTAAAATTGGCCCTGTGGGCGTTATTGGACAGTCCCCCGGATTTCATCCTCTCTGGCATTAACCGAGGGCAAAATTTAGGGACGGATATCCTCTACTCGGGGACCGTCTCTGCGGCAATGGAAGGCACCATTGAAGGTATTCCCAGTATTGCCTTTAGTCTGGCAAGTTATGTGTCCCAAGATTTCCAACCCGCCGCAGAATTTGCCGTTTCCTTACTGGGATTTTTGGAAAACAACCCGTTACCGGCTTCTATGTTACTCAATGTCAATATTCCGGCGGTCCCAGCAGCGGAATTTGCAGGGGTGGCCCTGACTCGTCAAGGGATTCGCCGCTATGTGGATATTTTTGAAAAGCGGATTGACCCTCGGGGAAAAACGTATTATTGGTTGGCGGGGGAAGTTTTAGAAGAGGTGGAACAGGCTCTGGATCCGAAATTGGGGGTGACTTTACCCACCGATGTGGATGCCATTCGCAAAAATTACATCACCTTGACCCCCCTCCATTACAATTTGACCTCTCCAGTGGGGGTAGATTTGTTGGAGGGATGGGAATTTCCCTTGAAATAACCCGGGGTGAGGCGGGAGTTGTCTGAGGTGAATGCCGGACGTGATAGCAGGTTCTCGAATAAGGGAATGCTGTTAGAGAGGCGATCGCTATCCCTGTGGAGGCTGCGTCAACTTTATGAAGTTAGGTAAAACCAGATTGATTGTAAAGTTTTGTAATCACTGGATCGACATCGGGTTGATCCCTGATGGTTAACGGTAAATTTCTTGGAACATAGGGCAGCGATCGCGTGCTGATGTATTGAGATATATGACAGCAGATTTACGCGAAAAAGAAAAGCACAGTAGACTAAGAATTAGAGAACCAAAGCTATCCCCCTCCATTCCTCTTCTAGCCCATCCGAAGCGGTCAAGGGAGTCGCGAAAGAGCGGGATAACACCGGCAAGCCCTGAGCTTGTCTTTACAACCAAAGCGACGCCACTGGTGTTGTGTTGACCACAATTGATCCATTACGGTTTTGGGAAAACGGGAAAGTCGAATGAACGCGCATATCTTCGAGAGTCACTCTGTCTTATGCCCCGTATGCAATCGCTCTGGACATAGAAATCCAGGCGAGATTTTAGGCGGACTCTATACCTGCCCGCATTGTCAAGCTCGATTAGTGATTAGTTGGAGCGGTCATTATGTTAGAGACCCATTCACCTTCAAACAATTGTCCGTGTCGCGGCTGTTGCGACGTCAGAACAGCCCCGTGGCTCGTATTCTCAGGGATGTGGGCATTAAAAAACGCCCTTCGATCTGGGCGGTGTTGGCGGGTTTAGTGGTGGCGAGTCTAACCTTTGCAACCTTAGAAAATTGGAATGGCGAGTTCCAATTGCCGGGGCAGTTTACGGAAGAAAGCGGGGAGGTCCGGGAGTCATTGCCTGAGTCTGGAGAATGACTCCGATTCTGGGGATGGGTCCAGAACAACTCCCCGCTTTCTTTATCGCAGCGATCGCCCCAAGATTCAGCGTTTGGGGCGACTATTTTCTGATGATTTCGTTACGGTGACTTCCGAGTGACCAGCAGCCAACCTTCATTCGCATTCTGAATTTGACTCGGACCGAGGTCAAGGGCTTCTAGGGTCGGGCGATCCACCAGGAAATAGGGCTGCTTCTGTTCCCGCCAATACTGTTGGAGTTGCTCGGGGGTAGCAGGAATGACTTGGCGATCGCTATAAAAATTTAACGAAGGCCGATTATAGGGGAACGAGGTGTAAATCTTTTGACCGGGGGGAGTCTGTTGAGCGATCGCTTCAGCGACAGGTTTCACCGGATAGGCTTCATTCAGTTCCCAAATCCAATGGGGAGACACCACGAATAAACAGAGAGAAACGAACATCCCCCAGAACAAAATCAGCACAAATTGTCGGTCCTGGTGATAAATCAGCAATGCTGCCAGACTCAGGGTTAACGCTACAGCAATTAACAACACCGGCAAATAGGTCCCATAGCTGGGTTCCATCACCCCCAAATAAAAGCTACCGCCCCACAAAAGGACTGCGATCGTACCGAGAATCCCAATCCAAGCCACGGGATACAGAGGGTCCCGGGTGAAGGGTTCCGCCGTCTTGCGATCGGCCCAAACTTGAGCCAGTTTTGCACCACAAGCAAGGGCAATTGCCGGATAAAGGGGTAAGACATACCAAGGCAATTTAGTCCCCATTACCGTGATCGCCACAAAATAGACACTGGTCCAAACCCCAATTAATTTGGCCCAACTTAAGGTGCGATTTTCCCAAGCTAACTGTAACCCTTGGGGTAAAAACAACAACCAAGGCCAGGAATATTTCAACACTTCTAAGACATAGTACCAGGGCGGACCTGCATTGCTCTCCACAGGTTGCCAAACCCGTTGTAAAGACTGGATGCCAAAATGGGCGGAGAGAAAGGCATCCCCATAATGCTGCCATTGCGCCACATACCAGAGGGTAACCGGGGTCATTCCCAGGGCGATACCAATCCACAGATACCAAGAACGGAGGAGGCGAGGGGTATCCCAGAGGGTAAAGGCAAAGGCGATCGTGCCGAGTAAGACTCCCATCATGCCTTTAGTCATGCAAATCAAACCTAAACCGATGCCGACTCCTAGACCCCAGCGCAAATTCCGACGCGATCGCAGCAGACACCAGAGCATCAATAAGAAAAAGCATTGCACCCCCCCATCCAGCATCGCGAGACGTCCGTGACGGACCATCGGCAAGAGGGTGAGATAGACGAGGGCCGAAAAAATAGCAGGCGATCGCAACCGAAACACTTCCCGCGCAATGCCATACAGCAACGGCACCGATAACGCCGAAAGCATCGCCCCAGGTAACCGCGTCGTCCATTCATTCACCCCCCCGAAAAAATACGCCCATGCAATCAGCAAATGCATGAGGGGTGGTTTATTAAAATAGGGTTCTCCTGCACTCGTCGGATAGAGCCAATCTAACGACCCTTGGTAAATATCCTGCGCAACCCCGGCAACAATCCCTTCATCCCAGTCTCGTAACGGGAGAATGCCGAGATCCATCTGATAGAGGAGAATCGCAGCAATCAGGAGCAGGAGGACCCAAAGCTGTTCCCCCCTATGTCGGTTCCGCATTGTTTTCTCATTTGACTCGTGCAGGGTAAAAATTTCCTGGTACATGGTGTTTTAAGAGCAACCAGCGCAAAGACAGCGTTTCGGCAATTCAGGGTCAGGGTAACCGGGAGCAATCCCATTGAGTTGTTCTAACCCTTCAGAAGCGGACCCTCTCCAAACCGTGCAAGGTTTAGAGAATTTTAACGGATTTTGATTGGGCCCGAAGGTCCGGGTCAACTGGTTTCAGGGTTCCCCATCCCTACTCGCAAATCTAACATCCCAAACCGGATTTTTAAAATTTGTCAACAGTCCCGAGGGGGAGATGGGGAGGATAGGGGAGATGGGGAGGATGGGAGCGATTGACTGAAGATGGGGTCCCACATTCAACGTCACGACTCAAGTCATATCCTCCCCATCCTCCCCATCTCCCCTATCTCCTCATCAAATTTGCCCGATTTTTTAAGAGTCCGACCGTATAGTAATCGATGACCAACTTTCAACAAGTTGAGTTAGTCCTGCATTTACCTGGATGAGAATTCATCATGAACATTCCTTTTATTTTAGACCTGGCGATCGGGCTGATTTTTATTTATTTGATTCTCAGTTTACTGGCTTCAGAAATTCAAGAACTCATCACGACGTTGCTTCAGTGGAGGGCTGACCATCTAAAAAAATCAATTGAAGTCATGATGGGAGGCAGCCAAGAAAGTGAAGAAAGCCGCAAGGCCCGAATTCTTGCCAATGAACTGTATGCTCACCCCTTAATTAAAGACCTGAATCAAGAGGCTAAAGGCGCTTTAGCTCAAGGATTTAGAACAATCAGTTCGGGATTGTTAAAAATTTATCAAAAAATGACCCATACTGAGAATGTGTTTGGTGAAAATGAAGGAGGCCCTTCTTACATTCGTCCAGACTTTTTTGCAGTAACGCTTATGGAGGTTTTAGGGGTTGATAAAATCTCTCATGCTCTCAGCATTGCTCGGGTAGAAAAGTTTAAACAAGAGCAGTTGCAAGAAATTATTAGTATAACTAAAACAGCGAATCTCACTGAAGCCAATGAAGGGATTTTTAAAACCGAAATAAGACGGTGTGGGCATAACTTTAACGAATTGGTGACTAAATATTCTCAACAAGAAATTACGTTAGTCATGTTCGTTGAATTAATGGAAGAACGGTTTAAATTATTTGTGGACAACTTACGGCTTGCGTTTGCAGCCGAAGGGGAAGGGGAGAATCCCGAATTTTTGCTGGAGCGAATCAGTGCGATCGCCAAGCGCATTTATGCAGAGGCAAGCAAGAAGGTTTTGGTAAAAAATTTGAAGCCTGAGCCGAAAGAGATCATTGCAAGTCTGCCCCGGTATCGAGAAATTTACCTGGAAATGCAGGAAATCTTTGAAGATAAAACCAGTCCTGCTTATCAGGGGATTGAGTCAGCTTTCAAAGAGTTAGAAAAAGTGATTGACTTATTACCGGAATCCCTTAAAGATAGTTTACAAGTTTTAGCTAAACGGGCGCAACAGAAGAACGAAGGAGTTCAAGATACACTCAATACGTTTCAACAAGAAATCGAAATTTGGTTCGATCGCTCAATGGAACGGTCCTCGGGTGTGTACAAACGCAATGCCAGAGGAATCGCAATTCTCATCGGATGTCTGGTGGCAGCGATCGCCAATGCGGATACGATCTATATTGTGAGTAGCTTATCAAAAGATCCGGTTTTACGGGCAACCGTCACTCAAAATGCTCAGAGTATTGTCAATGCTCAACCCATTCAAACGGCTGACGACTTAGAAAAAGTCAAGACAGAACTTAGAAAATCCCTTGAGGATGTCTCTTTACCGATTGGGTGGAATGAAGTCACCGTCAAAGAACAACAGATTCAAAATCGTCACTGGCGCGTTCCCTTTGTCAAACAATTGGCGGGATGGTTAATCAGTGGGATTGCTATTTCAATGGGGTCAAGTTTTTGGTTTGATCTCATGGGTAAGATTGTGAATGTTCGCAATGCGGGGAAAGGATCGGATTCCAGGGATGAGCACTCGTCGCGATCGCTCTAAAGACATCGGTGCACAATAGCGGAGGTTGAAACCTCCGCTATTTTTTTGCACTGACAGCATCCCCGACTCCCCTCCTTAAGCATCCAACCCAAAGTGCATCGGTGCAACCCTCACCCGCCGTCTCGTTCTCATCCAGGGAGAAAGACGTTGATTGATCGGCCTTTTGGAAGCAGGGGTGTAGCGATCGCGACTATCCGGATCCCCATGAGAGGACAAGGTTCGGCAACCGGAAACCTGTTCCAGACCCCTGCAATCTCCCTTGCCAACAAAATAGAAGGGTAAAAATTGATATAATTTGAACTGTTGATGTGACAGGGGGCTGTCCATAATGACCGATCGCATTCAAGAACTGGAAGACCAAAATCGTGAATTGGAGCAAAAAGTTGCTCAACTGACTCAACAATTAACGGACCAAGATAAACAGCTCCAAGATAGTCTACAAGAACTACATCGACTCCAAGAGCATATGTTGCAAATGGAAAAAATGTCGATGCTGGGCCAAATGGTCTCAGGAATTTCCCATGAAATTAATAATCCAATTAACTTTATTTATGGAAACTTACCCTACGTTGAGGAACACGTAGAAGATTTATTTAGGGTATTAGAAGCGTATCAAGAAGGATACCCCGATAATGCCGAAGCGGTAGAGGAAATCTTAGAAGAAGTAGAACTGGATTATGTTCTGGAAGATTTGCCTCGGATCATGGGTTCTCTCAAAGTGGGTGCAGAACGAATTCGAGATTTAGTCCTGACTCTGCGGAATTTCTATCGTCTGGATGAGCCCGATATGAAAGTCGCCGATATCCAAGAAGGATTGGAAAGTACCTTAGTCCTGCTGAATAATCGATATAAACAAAACATTGAGGTCGTTTGCGAATTTGGAAAACTTCCTAAAATAGAATGTTATATTAATCAGCTTAATCAGGTTTTCATGAATTTGATTAATAATGCCATAGATGCTCTGGAAGAACCCGATAATTCTGCCAGTTTTGGGGGAGAAAAGCTGGAACGAAAACCGGGCAAACGAAAAATTATTATCAAGACGGAAGCGTTAGAGAATAATCAAGTAGCGATTACCATTTCCGATAATGGTCCGGGAATTTCCCCTGATATCGAAACTCGGGTGTTTGAGCCATTTTTTACGACCAAAGCAATGGGAGTGGGAACGGGATTGGGGTTATCGATTTCTAAGAAAATTATTGAAGAAAACCATCACGGCAAGATTATCTGTACTTCTCAACCCACCGAAGGCAGTACCTTTCGGATAGAATTGCCGGTGTCTCAACCGAAGAAAGTTGAGGACGGGGTTCAATCAGAAAAACCGGCGGTTCAGGTTTAGAGTGTGGGTGGTGTAACCGTTAGAAATCGGGTTGGTTGATCAAATGTTTAAATCATTAAACCCAGTTTTGGTCCCCTGGCATTCATCCCGACCCCCTAAAAAATAAAGATAAGTTTCAACTGCCATGCTTTGCCTTGGCGGTAAATTTCAATTTGGCGAATGAATTCCCGAAAGTAGAATCGCCGTTCGGTTTCGGATAAATCTAGCCAAAATTGAGGGAGAGAAACAGCTTGGGCGGTTTCACGCAAGTTGACGGGAGGGAGTTGCGCCAGTTGATTTTGGAGTTCGGAAATTTCTGTGCTGAGTTTGTATCGGCGCAGATCCGCAGTTTCTGGATCTAAGATACCGTCTTGGCGCAGTTGTGGGAGTTGGGTGAGAATCTGTTGCTTGGTTGCGATCGCCCCTTGAATCTGCTGTTTAATGCCTCCAATTTGACCCATTTCTAATCCCGCAACGGCGCGAGGCAACTCCTGACAGACTTGGGCGATCGCCTGCTGTAAAATCCCTTGGTAGGGAATCGCCTTACACTTCGGTTGTCGCACACAGTTAGTTGGACGC
>CBFGOM010000023.1:0-45811 GCA_965650385.1 uncultured Oscillatoriaceae bacterium | reverse complement strand
AAAAGGCTAAAACTCTCTTCCCATAAGGATTTCTAATTTTCGGACGAGCCTAATGTCTGATCATGTGCTTCTATTGAACCCAAACTTTCCCCATACTGATTCCCTGGTAACCTTGGAACCCCAAGATCATTATCAGTTTCAATGGGAACAAGCGGGGAATTTAAAACTCTCCGTAACTGGCCTAAGTGCTCCTGTAGATCTCATTTTAACTAATTCACAAGGCCAAATTTTGCAATCGTCGGTGATTGATGCACCCAGTGAGGAAATTGTTCTAAATGATTTGTTTTCAGGACCCCTTTTTCTGGAAATTATCCGACGCGATCGCGATACAAATTACACCCTAAACTTTGACCAGATTACCGGATTACCCAACCTCGTTGACAACGGGATGAGTCAGGATACCCCACTCAATATCGAGATTGTCTCCGGGGATAAAAAAGACCCAGAATTGGGAATTTTTAGTTTAGAAGGCATGAATCAATTTGTGCCAAATACTCCCGCCTACTTTCAAGAAGCAGCAAGGCGAATTTTGAGTCAGTCCAACTGGGGGCAAATTTTAATTTCCAATGCCAATCAACCCACATCAATTGGTGAATCATTTGACTGGGAAATTCAAGTACCAGAGGGGGTAGAAGAAGTCCAATATCGAACCAGTCAACCGATTACTATTTATGGTGAAAAGTTTGGTTTGATGATAGTTCCCAAGGCAACGATTCAGGAAGTCTGGGAAAATCCCTCCTTACAAGGTAACAATCGTCCGTCCTTTTCCTTCGGGGACAAAACTGATGGCGGGTTTCATTTTCGAGAAGAAACTTTAGGGGATGGAACCTTATTTACTATTGAAGGAGAAGGGGGAGTTAAGGATAACGATCGCAACGAAACAGATATTTTTGTTTATATCGAAAAACCATCAGAAGACGCGATCGTACCCGAACCGATTACCCCAGAACCAGAAGTTCCCAAACCTGTTGCCACGGAACCAGAAGTTCCCGAACCGATTACCCCAGAACCAGAAGTTCCCGAACCTGATAATAATCTGGAACCGCTTCCCTCACAAGAGGTAGAAGTTCCGCAAATTGCCACACCTGGGGAGAATAATATCCCCCCGAAAGACTTGCGAGTTACCCTAGAAAACAATGGATTGAGAAACCTATTGACGATCGCCGGAACTGTAAGCGATCGCAATGGATTTAGTGACATTCAGCGGATAGAATTGTCGGTACAGATTGCGGGAGAAACGTGGCGTGCGATCGCCTCCATCACCGACTTTACTCCTAATTCTACCGATGATACAATCGCTAACTTTACCTACGACTGGACTGAAGAATTAGGCGCAGGAGACTACAAAATAAAAGCAGTCGCCTACGATCGTGCCGGTAAAACCAGTAACGTAGTCATCGAACAATTGACCCTAGTTGATACAACAGCAGAAACCCCCAACCCCTCCCCACCGGGACCGCCAATCGACCGAATTCCGCCACAAAACCCTCATAGTATCTTCCCCACCCCGCCAATCTCCCCCATCCTCCCTACCCTCCCCAACGCACAACCTGGGGATTTGCGCTTTAGTCTGTTTCCCCTTTATACCACGGGAGAACTCCTCAGTTTTGAAGGAGGAAAAGTTTACGATGCCGATGGGATTGAAGACTTAAATTCTATTGAATTTTCCATCCGTAAAATAGGGGAAGATTGGATTGATGCTGGAAAAGTAACTGAATTTACTCAAGATGCACAAGGGTATGGACGGTTTGAATTTAGCTATGATTTGAGCAACTTAACTCCGGGGAGTTATGAACTGCGATCAGTTGTCTACGATCGCCAAGGGGCAACTAGCAATATTGCCACAGAAAAGTTTGTAATGATTACTGACCCTGGGGGAGATAGACTTTCCGATGAACTGAAAATAGATATTGCTGGCGCAGCAAATTTAGAACGCTATACACCGGAAGAATTAGCCAACATTCAAAAATGGGTCGTTTGGGTCACTCCGGGACAATCTGCTGACGACTTAGCTGCCTCAGTCAATGCCGTGAATTTAGGAGAAACCGGCCATATTCCTAATACTTATCTCTGGGAATTTGGTGACAAACCCCAACCGCAAACCACTCCCGAAGCTATTGCTAATCTTCTTACGGAAATCGATGGCGTAGAATTTGCCTATCCCGAAGTGCCAGTCCCTCTGAAGTTGATGAATTTAGCAGGAATTAATGAATTTAAATATCCCCAATGGCACTTAGAGGATGCTGTAAATCCCAATAGTCCCTCCAGTGTAAAATCAGCCTGGGATATCATTAGTTCTTTAACTAATCTACCCGTTCTTGGTCGCAACTCAGTGATTGGGTTTGTGGATGATGGAGTGGATTACAACCATGCAGATTTATTACCACGCTACAATCCTAATTTGAGCTTTGATTTTAGCGATTTAGATAATGATCCTTTCCCGCGATCGCAGCAGAAGTTTGAAGCAGTAGTCTCCGAACCCACAATTCAAGGCAATCGCGCTTGGTTAGCGATTCCGGTAAATTTAACCGGACTGGTTAACAATGTGGATTTCAACCTTGAATTTAAAGGAACCCAAGGGTTGAAGTTAGCAGCAGACGCGACCTTTACTCTGCATAGTCCTACGAGTAACGCACAAGACCCCTTTGATTGGCAATCTTTTGCTGGGTATTGGTGGCGATATCCCGGTTGGGAAGAATCTCGGTCCAACAAAAACAAAATTTTACCGATTAAACAAGGAAATAAATCGGTTAATATTGCGTTGGAAGACCATTTTAATGGAATTTATGCTGGTGGATATTGGCCGTTAGAAATTTCTGTAAATGCTTATAAGCATCCGGACACAACTAAATTCCTCCAAGATTTGACCAATCAAATTAAGTCTTGGTCTTTGGATGTGACCGCAATTAATCCACATGGAACTTTAGTCACGGGAACTGGAGTATCCGATGGAATGAGATTATCTGGAGTTGCGCCAGAAGCAGACTTTGCGGCGATCCGCCTCATTGGCAATATCGACCCGGTGAATTATAGCTATGATTCCGAAGGGTATTTGATTGCCGATGCGTTGTATGATGCCAAAAATTCCGATGAGGCATTGAATCGCAACGAGGGAATTGACGTGTTTAATAACAGTTGGGGTCCGCAGTATATGCGCCAACTTCCCTTGGCGATCGCTGCCTTACAATCTGGATCTAAATTCGGTCGAAATGGATTGGGAAATAGTTATGTATTCTCCGTGGGAAATGATGGTGCAAATATTGGTCATGTTAACTACAATAATTTAGCCAACTCACGCCATGTCATTTCAGTTGGCGCAATTTCCCGCGATGGTATTTTGTCGGATTATAGCACGCAAGCGCCATTTATTGTCGCTTATTCTGATAGTGGAAAACCCGATAACAATGGAATTAGCACCACCGCAACAACCCTAAAAGATGGCATGGTGACCGACTTTGGCGGAACTTCAGCAGCGGCACCTTTTGTTTCCGGTGCGATCGCCTTAATGCTAAAAGTCAATCCCAATCTAACCTCCCGAGATATCCAACATATTCTCGCCAAAACCGCTTATAAAACTGACCCAACCCATCCCGATTGGCAACAGAATGGCGGCGGACATCACATCAATCAGTATTATGGATTTGGTGCCGTTGACCCCGTTGCCGCAGTCATGGCAGCAAAAGATTGGAACCCGGTGGGGGAACATGTGAAAGTCACCGGAGAGAAAGAACTTAAAAACGTGCTGAGTCAGATTCGAGATGGGCAAAAACTCACCGATGCGATCGCCATTGACCAAGATATCACCGTCGAACACGCCGAAGTGCTAGTCAACATCAATCATCCCGATTGGAAAGACTTAAGCGTAATTCTCAAATCTCCCGATGGGACAGAATCGCGCTTAATGAACTCCATTGGTGATGACCCCTACGGCATCGGCAAAACCTACGAAGTGCATCCTGGATCAAACGAGTGGACCTTTACCTCCATTCGCCATTGGGGTGAATCTTCTCTAGGAGAATGGACCTTAGAAGTTTATGATGAAAAAGGCAATCAAATCGAAGGAGAATGGTTATTTTGGCAGCTTAATCTTTACGGAACCGAACCCGTTGTCACCTTAGAAGCAACCCAACCCAATGCCTCGGAAGATGAAACTCCTGGTCAATTTACCGTCACTCGGACCGGGAATAATAAAAATCCCTTTAGCGTGAATTATACCATTGAGGGAACCGCAACCAATAGTGAAGATTATCAACCGCTAACGGGAACAGTTACCATTCCGGGTGGACAAAGTTCGTTAACCTTTAATATTAACCCCCTCAATGAGGGAGTAGCAGAAGAGGATGAAACCGTCATTTTAACTGTCAGTGAAGATAGTGCTTATCAAATTGGTTCTGAGAATAGTGCAACTGTTACGATTACTGATGCACCTCCACTCATTCGGATTATCGCTAGTGACCCCTTATCAATTGAAAATGGAAATTCTGGTCAATTTGTAGCGGAACTTTTGGGAGAACCTTTAACCACTCCCTTAACTATTAATTATACTGTCAGTGGGACGGCCAGTAACGGAATAGATTACTTACCCTTAACTGGAACCGTCATTCTTCCGGCAGGGAGAACCATGATTCCCTTTGGTGTTGTTCCAATTTTTGACACTGAAACAGAAGGAGAGGAAACAGTACAGGTAACCCTCACCAATAGTCCGAATTATAACCTAGGAGATGAAACTACCGCAAGTGTAGCTATCTCCGACACCACCCTAACAACTCCTCCTGTACCAACTCTTTATACCAATCCAGCCAATGGACATCAATATTTGTTAACTCAATTAGATAGCTGGTTGGGTTCACAGGAACAGGCGCAGGCACTGGGTGGGAATCTAGTCACGATTAATGATTCAGATGAACAAAAGTGGCTACTTGAAACTTTTGGTGGAACAGGTGAATATTGGATTGGATTAATGGATAGTGAAATTTATGGAACCCAAGAAGGAACCTTTAAATGGGTCGATGGCAGTCCTATACCCTATCTAAACTGGCATCCCTCTGAACCTAGCAACGCCCTAAGTTCCCCAGATGGAGAAGATTTTGTTCATACTAATCATAATATTCAAAACTTCCCTAATCAAGGTAAATGGAATGATTTACCTAGCAATTACACCATCAATGCTGAGGGAGTTATTTTTGATATTTCAAGATCTGGAATTATTGAAATCCAACCAAGTATCACGACTTCTGCTAATGCTTATATGGTGTTTTCACCAGAAGAAATGGTTTCCTATCTAGGTTTGGGGTCAGAGATTGACCCTATTAAACTCGCACAGTTTTTAGACGAAACCTATGAGGGGCTTGAGCTAGGATTGTATGATACAGAAGATATTTTCGTGCTAGATCCTTCTCTTATTATTGGGAATAATGACGGAAGTGGAGGTATCATAATAGAACCAGAAATCCTGGATTCCTTAAAGAAAACTCCCTCTCCTATCCTTGAAATTACCGCAGAAGCTATTCCGTGATGCCCCATTAAGCATTGGAATTTAGGAAGGGTAAGTCAGCCGCAAACATTGATAATAAGTAGAAAAAATAAATTACCTGATTTACCCTTTCTCATCAATCGAGGTGGTTGCATATCCAGAAATGACTGAAGTCGTTACTACAAACATTCAAGGATGAGTGTAATCATCTCCCCTGTTCATAGTGACGACTGAAGTCGTTTCCGGGTGCAGATCCTCGGAAGTACATGATTCAAGTTCCTATCCTTAAATTTTCTAGTTTTTAAAAAGAAATTAAAGCAAAATTTTGATATGATTATATGCCTTTTGTAAAATTGTCTCGTTATATTTGGCTCAAAAAGAGGCGCTAGGGTTGAGGGGGAAATTATGTAAAAACGATCGCAATTGTGTCACCCCTTTGTTTTATAATCAGTCTCAGTCTCTTTAAATTCATGGTGCATGAAATCCACTATTTTTCCCAAATGCTGGATTTTGAGCAGTCTGGTAGGGGGATACCTGGCGATCGCCCCTTCTGCAATAGCTCAAATTGTCCCTGATGCTACCCTTCATCAACCGACTACGGTGTTCACTGAGGGAAATACCCAAATCATTGAAGGTGGAACAGTCCGAGGTAACAATTTATTTCATAGTTTCGATCAGTTCTCTGTCCTTACCGGAGAAACTGCATTTTTTAATCATAATTTAACCCTAGAAAATATCTTTTCCCGCATCACCGGGAGTAATCCTTCTAATATTGACGGGATTTTGCGAACCAATGGTCCCGCTAATTTATTTTTAATTAATTCTAATGGAATTATTTTTGGACCCAATGCTCAACTACAAATCGGCGGTTCATTTTTAGCAACAACTGCCAATGCCATTGAATTTGCTGATAGCAGTATTTTTAGTACGGATATTGCAGCAACTTCCCCTTTATTAACGATTAGCATTCCCACCCACCTGCAATTTACTAATAATACCGGGCGAATTGTTAATCAATCTCAGGCGAGTCCAGAACAATTTCCCACCAATAGTATTGGGGTCCCGTTAGGATTAGCGGTAACCCCAGGACAGACTTTAGGATTGGTGGGAGGGGAGGTTGTTTTAAATAACGGTAATCTCGCTGCCTTTGAAGGGAATATTGAAATTGGAGGTGTTGTCGAGGGGTCGGTTAATTTAGTCCAAAACAATTCAGGATTTTCCGTAGATTATCAGGCAGTCACTCAACCGGGTTTAATTCAACTGGTGAATAATTCTGTGGTAGATGCGAGTAGTTTGCCTGCGGAATTTCCCAACTCTCGCGGGGGTGGGGGTAGCATTCAAGTCCAAGGCGATCGCCTGCTGGTGGAAAATTCTGGCATCACGAGTAGTACCTACGGTTCCGCATCGGGACAAGATATCAACATCCAAGCGAATCAAATCGAAATGAGGGGATTTCTCCTCTTTCCAACGCCCCCTGATTCTCCGCCTAACGCCTTTGCTGCGGGGATTTTTAGTCAAACTGAAGGGGCGGGAAATGCGGGGAATTTGACCCTAGAAACCAATCGCTTAACCCTCACCGATGGCGCACAAATTTTGACCAGTACCTATAGTGGAGGACGGGGTGGAAATTTAGAAATTACCGCCAGTAAAATTGAAATCAGCGGATTTTCTCCCCTAGGTCCGAGTAGCTTATTTAGCGGTGTGGAATTCAGAGGAATCAACCCAATTCCTGCCACCGGAACTGCCGGGGATATCACCCTTAATAGTGATCGCTTAATCCTCAGAGATGGCGCAACAATTTCAGCCGCAACTTCAGCTTTTGGCAATTCCGGAACGGTGACGATTAACAATACTGGATTATTAGAAATGACCGGCGGTGCAACAAATCCACGCGGTCAGTTTTCACCCACTCGCATCGCCACCTTTGTTGCACCAATTTCCACCGGACAAGCGGGAAATGTTAATGTTTCTACGGGACGGTTACTCGTGGGCGATCGCGCGGAAATTACTGCTGTCACTCAAGGTGAAGTTCCTGGTGGCAATGTGAGGATTAATGCCGGAAATATTACCCTGCAACAAGGTGGGCAAATTTCCGTTAGTACCCAAGCATTTGGACAGGGAGGAAAATTAACGGTCAATGTTGCCGAAACCCTAGAAATTATTGGTACAGATTCCACAGGATTTGCGAGTGGAATGTTTAGTCAATCTCAACCTTTCGCCGAGATGACTCCCGACTCTCTGGAACCGATTTTTAACTTTAATACGGGGGGAAATGCGGGGGATATCGTTGTTTCTGCTAATCGGGTGATTCTGCAAGAAGGGGGGGCAATTTCTGCGGATACGTTTACCGATGGACAAGGCGGTTCCGTTACCCTAGAAACGTCACAGCTAGAGGTGTTTGGCAAGTCAAATTTCTCTCCAATTCGACCTTTACCCACCCAAGATGCTGATGGGTTATTACCCAGTCGGGTCACGGTTACAACTACTGGACCCGGTAATGCCGGTACCTTGAATATTGCTGCGGAACAAGTGAATATTTCAGAAGGGGCAAAAATTGCGGTTGATGCGCGCTTTGGTGGTGGTTCTGCTGGAAATTTGCAGGTCAACAGTTCAGAATTTAATCTCAATAGGGGTCAGTTGTCTGCGGAAACTGCCTCGGGAGAAGGGGGAAATATTCAGGTGCAAGCGGATACCCTTTTGATGCGGCAAAGCAGTCAAATTTCTACCACTGCGGGGACTGCTGACTTGCCGGGAAATGGAGGTAATATTAATATCAATACGGAAATTATTGCTGCCTTAGAAAATAGCAATATTTCAGCTAATGCCTCTGAAGGTAGCGGGGGTGCGATCGCCATTGATGCGCAAGCACTGTTTGGATTAACCCCTCGAACTCGGTCCGAATTAGACACTCTTTTCGATGACGATTTAACGCAATTTGACCCCAGTTTGAACCTCCCCAATACCAGCGATATTACCGCTATTTCTCGCACTGATCCCGATTTAAGCGGACAAGTTGACCTCACAACTCCCGACATCGACCCCAGTCGCGGTGTAGTGGAATTAGACAATAACATTGTAGATGTAGCAGGACTCATCGATCGCGACCCTTGTCGAATAGTTGAAAATAGTGAGTTTTTAGAAACTGGCAAAGGTGGTATTCCACCCAGTCCGACGGATACTCTCACACCCAGTAACACTTGGGAAGACTGGCGATTCTTGGAACTTAATGCACCCCGAAATTCTCCTGGGGAAACAATTCAGAATCAAATTCTGCCTCAAGCAATCCCAAAAATTGCGGCAACGGGAATCCGCATCAGCGATCGCGGCGAAGTCGAACTCATCGGATCCGAACCGGCGATCGCCACCCTCTCACCTCTTTTGGGCGGTTGTCTTTCCGCACAACAGCCGAAAACCTTAGCAGCAGAGAATACAACCGCTGAAACCCTCACTATTGAGCGCTTAGAAGTCCAAAATAGCACAGCCATTCCCCCGGAACAATTGGTAACTCTCACCGACCCCTACCGCGATCGCACCCTCACCTTCGAGGAACTCCAGGAAGCAGCAACAGCAATTTCTACCTGGTATCAGCAACAGGGATACATCGGTTCTGGCGCCTTCATTCCCCCCCAAATCGTCCGCAATGGCGTCGTTGTCATCCAAGTTGTAGAAAACCGCCTGGAAGACATCAAAATCACCGGCAGTAATCGACTTAACGATTCCTATCGGTCCTATATTCGTAGTCGCCTAGGATTACAACGCGGAGATCTCGTCAATCCTGAAAAACTCTTAGAATCGCTATACTTGCTGCAATTTGACCCGCGATTAGAAACCCTTTCAGCGGAACTTTCCAGTGGGATTGTACCGGATACGAGTTTACTCTCAGTCCGAGTGGAACGTGCGAGATTTGTGAGTCTTCAATTCACAATCGATAACGGGCGATCGCCATCCGTCGGCAGTCTGCGTCGCCAAGCACAACTCACTCAATACAACTTGTTAGGACTCGGTGATATTGCCAGCTTCAATTATGGCAATACTGATGGCAGTCAGGCGATCGACGTCAGCTATGCGGTCCCGTTGACTGCTAACAATAGTACCCTGAGTTTTCGCTATAGCACAGGGGATAGTGAAATCATCGAACCTCCCTTTAATCGAGTCGATATTGAAGCCAATTCTCGCACCTACGAACTCAGTTATCGCCACCCATTAATTCAACGAATTACTCCTAAAAATCCCGAAGTTTCTCTCATCAACGCTACTGATTTAATCCGCACCGAATTTGCCCTTGGATTAAGCGCATCCCGCAGAGAAAGTGACACTTCCTTATTAGGCGTAAAATTTCCCCTATCTCCCGGCGCCAATGAAAACGGTGAAACCCGTGTTTCTGCCTTACGCTTCTTTCAAGATGCTTTACGACAAGACTCCCGCCAAATCTTTGCCGCCCGGTCCGAATTTAGCTTAGGATTAAGTGCATTTGATGCCACTACAAACGACGATGGACCCGATAGCCAATTCTTCTCCTGGCGAGGACAAACCCAGTGGGTACGCCGCATGGGAGAACCTCGATCCGGACAACGCATTAATCCCCTATTAATTGTGCGCGGCGACTTGCAATTATCCACTACTTCTCTGCTTCCGATAGAACAATATAGCGTCGGGGGATTTAACAGTGTCCGTGGGTATCGGCAAGATGCTTTACTGGTGGATAATGGCGCATTTGCTTCTTTGGAATTTCAATATCCAGTTCTCCAACTTCCCCAATGGCAGACCCGACTACAAATTATTCCATTTGCAGATTTAGGAGTCGGTTGGAATTGGAACACTGACAATCGCCCTAATCCGGATCAGAATACTTTAATTTCTACTGGATTAGGGGTACAATTGCAAGTCTCCAATGCCTTGCAAGCGCGCTTAGATTGGGGTATTCCGTTAGTTAAAATTGATTCAAGGGATAGAACATGGCAAGAAAACGGGCTATATTTTTCCGTGCGGTGGAATCCTTTTTAAACCGAGGATTTCGTCTTTTATTATTAGGATTTTTGGCATTTATCTTCACCCTAAGCTTTTCCCTGTGGAAAATGGCAGTGTCTTTTCCAATTCCTCAGAAAGAGACTCAAATCAACCTAACCTCTGAGGCAATTTCTAATCCGTTATCTCTCCTAGAACAGGGGCGAGAAAGGTATGAACAAGGGCGTTATTCTGAAGCAGTTACCGCTTTCCAACAAGCGGTAGAGCAATATGCACAACAAGAGGATATTGTCAATCAATCTTTAGCCTTCAGTTTCTTATCTTTAACTTACCAAAAGTTAGGAGAATGGGCAGCAGCAGAAATCGCTATTACAGCCAGTTTTAAACGGTTAGAATCCCTGCCCGGAGACACAATGGCCGAGGCTATTGCCTGGAATGTTCAAGGTCATTTACAACTTAATTTAGCCCAAGCGGAAGCCGCTTTTGCAAGCTGGGAACAAGCGGCAGCAACCTATCAGAAACTAGGGGATAACCTGGGAGAACGAGGGGCCTTGCTGAATCAATCCCAAGCGTTAGAACAGATGGGATATTATCGGCGATCGTGCCAAACCTTGCTGCAAGTGGTTGGGGCCGAAAATATGACTTGTGATGAGTTAAATACCCCCTCAAATTTATCCCAGGTTCGGGACAGTTTTACGGGGGAGAGTAACCTAGAAATTCAGGCAATTGCTTTACGGAGTTTGGGGAATGTGCTACGGGCGATCGGGCAACTTTCCAACTCTGAAGAAATCTTAACCCAAAGTTTAGCGTTAGCGGGTCAACTAGATTCTAATTCCCAGAAAAGTTTGAGTCTATTTTATTTAGGGAATACTCAATCTGCTTTAGCGACTCAAAAACAAGGTTATGGAGAAGTTGAAGCAGCAAAAGTGCATCGAAACAAGGCGTTAAGTTTTTATCAACAATCTCTTGCGACTGCCCCTTCTTCAACCGTAAGACTTTTAGGACAAGTGAATCAACTCAGTCTACTAGCTGAGTCAACTGAGGCCCCTAGAAATTCTGCCAAAATCCGCCATCTATTCGATACTATTCAATCACAAATTGCAGAAATTAGCTTAAGTAAAACCCGGATTGAGTCACGAATTAAAGTTGCTTGTAGCTTAATGCAGTGTCGTCAATTAGTCCGGGGGGAAAATGCTAAAAATACCCTAGTTCCCGGATCCGAAATAGAAACTCTCTTACAAACCGCCCTCGTGGAAGCGGAAACCTTGAGAGATGCGCGTTTACAATCTGCTGCATTAGGATTACTCGGTCAATACTATGAATATCAAGAATTAGCACAAGGACAAAAAAAACGCAACTCTGCGACTTGGGAACAAGCGACAACATTCACTCAAAATGCTTTAGCTTTAGCAACAGAAAGTAAGGCAGCGGAGTTACAATATCAGTGGCAATGGCAACTGGGACGATTGCGGGCCGATATTGGGGATTTGGAAGGGGCGATCGCAGACTATCGGGCAGCCGTACAAACCCTAGATTTGCTCAGAAATGATTTGTTAACAGTCAATGCTGATGTGCAGTTTTCATTCCGGGATAATGTCGAACCCATGTATCGAGGATTCGTCGATTTGCTGTTACAAACTGCGGACCAAAATCCCAGTCATTTGCAACAGGTGATTCAATTAATTGATGCACTACAACTCGCGGAACTAGAAAATTTCCTGCAATGCAATCTCACTAATCAATACTCTAAAATACCGGATTCATCCCAGCAACTTGAGCGATCGCTCAATGACATCACCCGAGATTCTGCCCTGATTTATCCGATTCTCTTATCCGATCGCATCGAAGTTCTCTTCAAATTACCCAATCAACCCTTATCCCGCCACATCACCTCCATTTCTCGCGACGAAGTGCGAAACAATATTAAAGCACTTCGCACTCAGATTGTCGGACCTGCATCCTTACAAGGTTTTGTAGAATATTCAAGTAATTTGTATCAATGGTTAATCGCACCGTTAAAGTCGGCCTTAGAAACGAATTCAGAGGTCAAAACCCTAGTATTTGTACTTGATGGTGAACTCAGAAATATCCCTGTTTCTGTATTGTATGATACGGTTGACAATCAATATTTAATTGAAAAAGACTATGCCTTAGCCCTCTTACCTAACTTGCAAATTTTTGACCTTGAAACATCTGCTTCTCAACACGAAGTTTTAGCAACTGGAGTTACGGATGGATTAACCGTAGGAGAGAAAAACTTTGCACCCTTAAATGTAGGCAATGAACTCGAAAGTATTCGGAGTATTGTTTCTACTGAAATTTTATTAAATGCTCAGTTCACCCAAAATCGGTTACAACGGGCGTTAACTATTCAGCCTTTTTCCATTGTTCACATGGCAACTCATGGAAAATTCAGCTCAAATCCCGAGGAGACTTATATCTTAGTCTATGGTGAAAATAGTGCTACGGGGGAATTAATTGGACCCAATGAATTGGAAACATTGTTGCGCGATCGCGATCAATCAACTTCTCTTGAATTACTGGTTTTAAGTGCCTGTGAAACCGCTGACGGCGATAACCGTGCTACCTTGGGATTAGCTGGATTGGCCCTGCGTGCCGGAACCAGCAGCACCTTGGCGACCCTCTGGCGCGTTCGAGATGACTCCACGATTCAACTCATGGAACAGTTTTATACTGAATTAATGCAGTCCGGTGTCACCAAAGCTGAAGCCCTCCATCGCGCGCAAAAAGCCCTATTAAAAGACAAAAAATATCAGAATCCTCGCTCTTGGGCCCCCTATATTTTAGTGGGAAATTGGCGCTAAATTGGGACATTTAATCGCAAATAATCAGAAACCGGGTTTTTAAATCAAATGACTGCTTATGAGCAGAAACTTTTTAGAAAAACCCGGTTTCTAATCTTAATGATTTCCGAAATTATTCTTTTACATCTGTGAAACTACCCACCGGGGTAAGAAAAGGTTCTTGAAATAAATGCGATCGCCCTAAAACTTCTAACAGACCTTCCCAGGCATTTTGAAACGCTTGATTCTGGGAATTTACCGCATAAATTTGACCAATATCCCGAACCGCATCATACCAAATTCCTTCCTTGATATAAGTCAAATAAGGCAGAATCGTAGGATTTTGTAACTCAGCTTCTAATTCTGCTGTCATGGGTCGTCGATAAATCCATCCATCAATTTCCACATCTGGACCATCATCCCGATTTTCAGAACAATAGGCAATCAAATACCATCGATAAGTTTGATTTACTTCTAAAGCATTATCTGGCTGTTCTGGAAGTTTAAGTTGGAGAATCCCGGGGGTTTCCCCAAGAGGGATAGAAGTTTTGTAAATCGTTTGACGTTCGGTTTCATCATAGAGAAAAAATTCCAAAGAACTAACAGTCTCGCGAGAATAGGGGGTATAAAATACCCAGGTTGGATATTCAGCCAAAGTCACATCACTGCCGCTGCCATGATTAATTGCAGTTAGGGGTTTATCTGTAGGTGGACAAACTGATTCGGGACGAGTCGTACCCGGTTCTGAATTTCCTTCTGGTGTTCCTGTATCCGGTGGTTTGGGTAGTTGGGAGAGGGGTTGTTGCCACAATTCAGCGCTGCCAGCAGTGGTTCCACTCAGTAGACTGACCAGAGAAAGGGTAAAAGTAACTAACAAGTAATTTGGCAATTTCATCATGACTCAAATTGGGTAAAAAGTTAGAAAAGTTTAGTCAAATGACTTAATTTTAGAGAGGGTCAATCCGGAAAAAATCACAGTAGGACCAACTAGGGTGAGGATAGCAGGAACCAAAGGAATCCAACCCCCTTGAGTCAAGACAATCCAGCAAATTCCATATAAAACGAGAATTGCACTACTAATCGCAATCCAGTGTCGGACGGGTTGAGGAAATAACCAAATGAGCAATCCTCCCAGGAATGACCATCCTACTATCCACAGCATATTAACCCATTGAGGCCACCACCAAATCAAAGAACGCTGATTTTTTCCGTCTAGTTGCTCCTCAAATGCACTGATTAGCTGACTAACAACATGAGCGTGAATACTTAACTGGTTCACATCACCATAAGGGGTCAAAAATAATTTCTGTTCGGTTGGATCAGTTACTCCAATGAATACGACCTTGCCTAAGATATTATTAGGTTTAAAAACCCGGGTTTCTTCTAGCACGTCTTGGATACTAATTTGGCGAGCAATGTGGTTGGCGTTTCGAGTATGGCGATAGCGAATCAAAATTTGACTCCCGAGACCATATCCTTTCAAGTTCTGATATCCTCCAGTATGATTGACTAGGGAAGGAATTAAAAAAGAGCCAAATTTCCAATTTTTTTGGGGTGTATCAATATCAATGGGGGAATGATGGTATCTTAAATAACGTTCAAATAATTGCAGGGCTAAAGAATAAGAAGTGGAACAATGACTGGCTAAGGGAATAGCATTATCACTCCTCGATAAAAGATAGCGACGGAGTTCCTTTGTTGAAGTAAAATCTTGATCTCTATATAAGTCTATAAAACCCACTTGGTGTTCAGGTTCTTGAAGGCCCGGTAAAGGTCTTGTACTTTCGCCTAAATTATTGCCATTATTGCAGACTGAAACTACATTGTCTTGAGAGGAATTAAGCTGGGTAAGAAGTGCCTCATGTCCCCCTGGATAATTGGCATTTTCTATTGGAATCTCACGAGTAATATTTAGCCCGATCGCGGCTGGATGATACTGATTGATTTTTTCTATTAATTGTGCGAGAACAGAGTCAGGTAAAGGATCGCCATAGCGACGAAGATCATCGGTATTGGCTCCGATGACTAAAAGTCGGGTATCCAGATTTTCTGAGGGAAGCTGGCGCATTAAATGGTCATAAGCATACAATTCAAGGGTTTGTAGCTTACCATGCCATTGGGCGCTCAAAACGAAGAGCGCGATCGCAAAACTTGCCGCCAATGTGCGACCCAGTTTTTGCCATTGCCGACTTTGCCATTTCCGCTCAGGGACTAAGGATACCCGGGGTACAATCTCTGATAGGGGTACAATGGGTTGTCGTTGGGATAACTCAGCCCAAGTCGGGGGTATTTCGGCGGGGTTCTGACAGATAATCGGCAAGCTGTTACAACCGGGAAATTGGAGAAATTCTTCTTTTAACTGGGTTTGTGATCGCCTCACAGCAGTATATAAAGGTACACCGGAGGCATATGCGCTCAAAAATACTTTTAAAAAACATTGAGCGACTGAATCGGGTACTGCTTCTTTCATAACAATTGCCACCGGCAGTTGCAATCCTGCCAGCTTTTCAGCTAATCCTAATCCATCACAAGAGTTGAAAATTGCCAATTTTAATCCCTGGTGAATTGCTGTTTTTAATGCCTCTTGAAATTGCCACAATTCTAAATTTTCGGTATCATTAATATAAATAACTCCATCTTTTCCTTTGGTTTGGCTATGACCCGAAAAGCAAAAAATATCCCATCCTTGCTTATCCCGGAGTTTCTTAATTAATTCCCTACTTGTAGGTTTATTTAAGGTTTCTACTTCTGCGTTGGTAAGTTGCTGGAGGGCCATCCGGTCCGGTCCTAAATCCAGATTGTCATCACTTCCGAATACCGCCAAAATTCGCACGAAACTCCCCTGTCTTTCTCCCCGATCAAGGGATTCTAGCTTTTGGTACTCAACAGGACTAAACCCAATTCCTATCTGTTCTATCTTAAACTGAGAGTCAATTTTTTTTAATACATTCCAGGCTAACCACGGGAATTTCCACAGTTGAGGATCCGATTGAATCACTAGGCGAACTTCTTGGGAATGCTTGCCTAAATAAAATGGAATTGTTTGCTGGATTTCTTGCCATCCTTGATCCGTGCAATACTTTAACCAGTATTCCATATTATCTTCTAACAGCCAAATATAATGTTTGCAAGCTTCAAAATCAGACTGTGTAGAAATAGCAGTTGGAATATTATCAAAGTCCCAGTTTCGACCCTGATAAATTAAATTTCTAAAACTGGTCTGCCACTGTTGATATAGCTGGTCTAACTCCGGATCTGGCGGTAAATTCCCGACTTGTTCGAGTAAGCATAAACCTTCGGGGTCCTTTCTAACTTGTAACAAGACGGTAAATCCTTGATTCAAGTCACCGGAGACCAGTTTTAAAACAAGCGTAATTCCCATTACAATGGCTCCCTGTTAAATAAATTTGACTTGTGCTAATTTAGGCAATAAAATCCTCCGTAATGCTCGATTCTTTTAAGGATACTCTCACGCGAAAGTGAGTACCGGGAGGCGGACTAAACCTCAATTGAATTAAGTTATCTTGACCTTCTCCAGTACGATCGCTCCTGGATTCAGCTTCTCTAATGGTTTCTCCTGATGCAGACAGAACGCTCAATTTTAAATGGGGGGGTAACTTCCCTGGTGAAGTCGGTTGAACTTGCAGAAATATCCCCAATTTGTCGTCAGTTTTGGGCATAATTGCCACAATTAAAGCGATAGAATGACCTTGTAAATCCATTCCCCAATCGAGGTATCGGGCTTTTTTGATACCGGCTTGAGGATGTCCGGGACTAATTTTACCTAAACTGAGTGCCGCTTGCCAACGGGTTTCTTCATCGCGAGCGGTATGCAACAATTGAGTTAAGGCATCGATCGCCTCGGGGTTGCCAAATCCCAGTTCCCCTAATACTCCTGCGGCATGACGCCGAGTTTGCTCCAATTCATTCGGTTGCAACAAGCGAATCACTGGGGCGATCGCCTGGGTTGTCTCACTTTTTCCGCGCACTGCAACCGGGGTCGGAGGGACAAACAATGCCTCAAACTGTTGCCAGATCCCGGAAATCGTTGTCAATCCTTGTTCTGTTACTGGGTGTAACCATTGTCTTAACTCCTGTAAAGGTTGATGGGAGGGAACTTCCGATACTTTTCCCATCCGGCGATCGCACAGGTGTTGCCGCCATTCCTGATTATCTAATAAAGCAGCCCAGGTTTCAAACGGTATTTCCCCTTGTAATCTGGGGAAATAAATTAATGGATCTCCCAAAATTTTTACCCATT
The DNA here is from genome assembly GCA_965650385.1 of uncultured Oscillatoriaceae bacterium. Taxonomy (GTDB): domain Bacteria; phylum Cyanobacteriota; class Cyanobacteriia; order Cyanobacteriales; family Laspinemataceae; genus Laspinema. The sequence continues at coordinate 28,308 of CBFGOM010000023.1, read as the reverse complement.
TTTTTGCCTCAATTTCCGATAGCTTTGGCAAAGGTAAAATCGGTTCTCGTACCTGGAGTCCCCTAGTCATTTCCATAACGGTCAAATCGGGGATTAACTCGGTTATTTCTAATCCATAAATTCTAGTATTTTCGTCATAGTTTGCTTGGGTTTTGACCTGTTGATGAGTGGTAAATCCTACCAGTTCAATCCAACAGTCCTCCTCATCTCCATCTAAACTGACGATGAGGGGAAGATAATAATCACCCACCCAGTTAGGATTGTCTATCCATTCCTGGGGAATTTCTATAGATTCCGACTCAATTTCATCCACAGGAATCAGGATAAATCGAGTTGAAGCTAACTCAATCGCAGTGCCGTTGACCAACTCTAAACACTGAACAAGTTGGTCTGCTTTGGGCCAAATTGCGGGGGTGGGTAATCCTTCCTCTTGTGCGCATTCTTCAAACCAAGGCAAGAGAGTTTTGACGGCGAGCCAATTGAGATAGGCTTGATAGCGAATCACTGTATTCGAGTGGCGATCGGCCATTTCCCAAGCTTGTTTTTGGTCATCCGGAGCAATTTTAAACCGTATTCCTTCCCTATTTGTTGGAATGGAAGACTGATTTACTTCATGATTTTCAAAGTTCATTTTCTAGTTCTCCTTAATCCGATATCTGTAAATTATTTAACCAGTCTTGTATCAATTGAGTGATTTTCTGCCCTTCAATTTGGGTCCCGAGAGACATTTTCATAACCTCAGAAAGCTCTTGAAGCAAGTAACTTTCTAATTGACAGATTCCTTCCCAAAATAAGTGATGCACCCCTTCTTCATCCCGTCCTACTCCCTCAATCGTTGTTTCCACCAATATCCGATGGGTATAGGAAAGTTTCAAATTTTTTTGGATATCGGGAGAAAGCAAATTAAAGCCGTGGTTTAGCGTTTGTTCTAGGGCGGTTTTGTAAAAAACATAAAGCCACTTGTCTACATACTGCTTTATCCAATTTTTTAGGGTCGTGAATAAATATTTATGCAAGTCAGCTTCAATGTCACTGAGCCTAGATTGGACTTGTTCTCCCGAGAGTGCGAGGCGATCGCCAATTTCTGGGCTCCTCAGTTTCTGTCCATATCGTAAGGACAAGAGTTCTCGGTCCTCAAATTTCAATGTTTTGATTGCTTCTACTAATGCCTGAGCAATCAGATCCCCTTGATTTGGGGATAAAAAATTTTTCTGTAACCATCCTTGTACAGAGTCCATTGACCTTTCTTCCGGCTGACTTAATTGAGTTAAAGCACTCAAAAGACGAGCTTTATAACTCTTGAGTTTGCGATTCACACTAGATTGATGAATGCCTCGCAACTCACCAATTTGATATTGAGTCAGTCCGATTCCATATTTCAACAGCAGAATGAAATCAGGGTCAATTAATAGGGGGCGATCGCCGAGTTGAACTTCCAGAATGCTGCTGCATCCTCTCAGTTCTGCTTCAAATAACTCATGGATACGATTGATTAGACTCCGAGGAGAATTTGGGCAGTCTCCTTCAGATCCTTCCTCTAGGATAGCGTCTTCCCATTCAGTATTGGGGTCAGAGATTTCAAGTCCCTGTTGTTTCTGAAGCTCTTCAATCGAACTCCGATGATTTTCCCGTTCTCTTTTATCTTTTAATGCCTTCAGACAACAGTGCATCCAAGATTCAATCTGTTGCGCATTGGTAGGCGGATTCGCTGCCACTTCCGGCAAAGCAGAACGTAAGAGTCTTTGAGCATTATAAAAGTTAGCTGTTTCTGCAAAATCGTCCCCTTGGGGTGGAGGCCAAATTTCCCCCTTTTTTCTGCTCCCTCCATTAATCCGATTAGCCATATAAACTTTTTTAAAGTATTTTCGGGCTAATAACAGTTGGAATACTGGGTGGGGTCCCAGATAAACCGATTCTAAAGCTTGGGCTATTTCATAGTCTGGGGCTTTACATAATAACCGCCAGTAAGAGTAACGACCCACATCGGTTTCTGATTTAATGGTGCGCATTAAAACCGATTGTAAATAAGTGGAAAATTGTGCGGGTCCATTGGCTTGGTACTTTCTTAAAATTTCGGATAATTTATCTTGTTTTTGTAGCCAAAGTCGGGCAATGGTAAAAGCATCTTCCCATAAAATTTGAGAATGAATGTCCACGATCGCACGGGCTGCTTTGTGGCAAATCGGCTCATAATAACTCGCTAAATGCTGGAATGCCAATTGCTGACGATCCGTTGGTTCCCACCCTTGGGGGGGTGGGGGATCTAGGGCGAGGGCAATCCAGAATTGTTCTAATCCCATCCCATCTTCACTGCGATCGCACAATTTAGCAAAATTGGGGTCTTGGGCTATATATAATTGAAAATTACGCCTTAAACGCGGTTCAGTTTTCCATTCCAGCACCCAGCGCCCCCCATCATGATTTGACCTGAGATAGGTGGAAAATTGGTTAACGTTAGGGGAACGCCGAGGTGGGGTAGGAATGGGGTTGGAGTTCGATGGACTTAACATTCTCGTTCTGGGTTCGCGAATCGTGATCTTAGGGAAATCCGTCGTTTCTGGGTTCTAAACATTTACTAGGGCAGTCCATCCCCAATTATGCAAAAATGACCCGAAGCGGAACTGTAGTCTTGCATATTTTTGAGCCATTCATCCTAACCAAGTGGTTAGAGGGCGATCGGCGCTTGAAGTCGAGTAGCGATCGCCCTATAAAAGTGACCCCGGCTGAAGTTCAGGCCCTAGGGCGATCGGTATCATGAATGGGAGGATGAGATCGGATGAAGTTTTATAGGTTCCAATGGCTGTTTGTTCAACGGTTTTTTCCCCGAGGAGACACCAAGAGTGTTCAACCCCATGAGATTAACTCAAAAGAGATTGTTGCCGACTGGAATAAACGGGCGATCGTGGATGAAGCCATCGTTCCTTATTTTGGGGGGCGAGTCCGATTTCAAAATTCCTGGTGGCCCGCTTTATGTCTACATCAGATTACCCTAGATCCTGGTGAAGTGGTTTATGTAGTGGGACGGCATAACATTACCCTACTCGTTGAACCGACTTCTCAAAATCAGACACAAGGGGATTCCCCAGAGGCTTATTCACCGGACTGATCCGGCATTTTATACTCCTATTCCCTACACTGCCCTACAGTATTAATAACTTTGGCAAAACCCGACCCTGTTCGCGTAGCGTTCGTTAATTCCAGGGAATGAACACAAAAGCAGACAAAGCCCTTCAAGCAGGGACTACCAGAGAAAATCGACTGGGGATAGGCGAATTTCACCTCAAACCCCCCTCAAGCTACTACCTACGCTGCCTCGGTATAAAAGCAGAAGGTGAGGGTTCAAGAGAGGGACCGACGCAAAGCAATTCAGCGCTGCGCGATCGCGAGAACCGAGATAACACCTCAGCGTCATCCAGGCGATTCTTGAAATACTTAACCCTGGAAAATCAGTCCCAAGCCAAACTTACCCCAAACTTACTCCCTAAAGTGTGCGACATCAGGCTATAAATAAGAGAATATATAGCTTAAAAGTTGGTGTTTTCAGGGTGGTAAAAGCTATCATCAAAGATAATCAAGTAAACATTGAACTAAACCAACAGCGGCGATCGCGGTGAGGAGCAACCCTCTCTCAGAGTCGCCCCACCCGTTTTCAGATGTGGGGATCTTCAGGATCAACCCAAGCGCCAGCCAACCACTCGCGGTAACAAGCGCTTAACCCGCTTTATTTTGGGAATACTCTAATACAGCATATTAAATCGACCAGCCATGACAAACTTCGCATCACAGCGGCGTGCTCTAGTTGTCCAGAATGCGTTTTCTCCCTTCGGCAATAAGCTCATCCAAGCAGGCTATGCCGATCGCGAACAAGTTCAACGCGCCCACATCGAAAGTCGAAAATCTGGAAAGCCTCTTACCGAGGTCCTTGAAGCCATTACCGGGAAGCAACTGCCTCCAGAATTGCTCAGGCAGTACAAAAAACAACAGCTTTTTGAACTGAAAATTGTCTACGGCGTAGAAGCCCTCGATCCGGAAATCACCGAACTGTCACCGGAACAACTCGGGCAACTCCTCGAAACATTAGTTCCCCTGGAAACCTGCCGTCGCCATAGCATCTTGCCCATCTCTCGCAATCAAGGCGATTCCCCCTCCGTTTCCGTAGCAATGGTCGATCCCGACAACTTAGCCGCCCTCGACGACTTGACCCGAATCCTGCGGCCCCAGGGACTCAGCCTGCGCCGACTCGTCATTACACCGGAAGACTATCGACAATTACTCAATCAATATTCTGACGAAAAGGCAAAAGAACAACAGGCTAAAGCAGAAAAAGCGAATCAACTCGATTTAAGCCTCAATGCTGACGTCTTCAATGAAGTAGACGGAGAATCCCTTGATGACGCCCCAGAAGAAAACGAAGATATGAATCTGGATGCGGCGTTGCGCGGGGCCAACGACGCACCGATTGTTAACACTGTTAATAAAATCTTGGCAAAAGCCCTCTCTGATGGCGTCTCTGATATCCACGTTGAACCCCAAGAAGAGTTTCTGCGCGTGCGGATGCGCAAAGACGGGGTACTTCATGAGTTTGCCCGGTTACCGAATAAAATTACAAATGCCTTGACCTCCCGGTTCAAAATTATTTCCGACATGGATATTGCCGAACGTCGGAATGCCCAGGATGGGCGGATTCGGCGGATCTTCCAGGGACGCACCGTGGACTTCCGGGTCAACTGTCTGCCGTCGCGCTACGGCGAAAAACTCTGCTTACGGATTTTGGACAACTCGTCTACCCAGTTGGGTTTGGATAAGTTAATTTCCAATCCTGAGAGTTTGGCCCTAGTCCGAGAAATGGCAAGTCGTCCTTTTGGGCTAATTTTAGTGACGGGACCCACAGGTTCCGGGAAATCCACCTCGTTGTATTCCGTGTTAGCTGAACGCAACGACCCCAGCGTAAATATCTCCACCGCAGAAGACCCCATTGAATATGCCTTGCCGGGGATTACCCAATGTCAGGTGATTCGGGCGAAAGGATTGGACTTTACCAACTTGTTGCGGGCATTCATGCGGCAAGACCCGGACATCATTCTAGTGGGTGAAACGCGGGATAAAGAAACTGCGAAAACGGCTATTGAAGCGGCCTTGACGGGTCACCTAGTGTTAACCACCCTGCATACCAACGACGCTGCCGGGGCGATCGCCCGATTAGATGAAATGGGGGTTGAACCCTTCATGGTGGCCGGTTCTCTCATTGGTGTATTGGCCCAACGCTTGATGCGGCGGGTCTGTAGTGAATGTCGCATTGCCTATACTCCTACTCCTGAAGAACTCGGGCGCTTTGGACTCTCGGTTTCCGGGGAAAGCAATGTCACCTTTTATAAAGCCAACGTCGTGGCCCCAGCAGAGCGTAAAGCCGCCCAAGACGCCGGGACCTTATGTGGAAAATGTGGGGGCGGTGGATATAAAGGCCGGGTTGGGGTCTATGAAGTCCTCAAAAACACTGAAAACCTGCAAATGTTAATCTCTCAAGGTGCACCCACGGAACGGATTAAGGAAGCTGCAGTGGAAGAGGGCATGATCACCTTGCTCGCCTATAGCCTAAATCTGGTTCGAGAAGGTCACACCACCTTTGAAGAAGTTGAGCGGGTGACGTTTACCGACTCCGGGTTGGAAGCTGAACTCAAAGCCAAACGGAAGACCGGTCTAACTTGCAAAGCTTGCGGTGCAGGATTGCAGCAGGAGTGGCTTGATTGTCTGTATTGCTTGACCCCACGTTTCCAAGAGTAACAAACATCGGGCGATCGCTCTAACTTTCCCCAGCAATTTACTTTCAATACAATCTAAACAGACATTATCGGAGAGAACGCGACTATGGCAGGTCTGGTCATTGAAGATATTATGGAGTCCCTCGTTGAACAAGGGGGTTCAGACATCCACATCCAAGCCGGTGCACCTATCTACTTCCGCGTCAGCGGGAAACTGACTCCTCAGCCCCAGTTTGGCGAAACTCTCGCCCCGGAAGAGTGTCAGCAAGTCATCTTCCAAATGCTCAACAACCAACAACGCAAAACCTTAGAGCAGAACTGGGATTTAGACTGCGCTTACGGGGTTAAAGGGTTGGCCCGGTTCCGGGTAAACGTTTATCGGGAACGCGGCTGCTGGGCCTCTTGTTTACGGGCCTTGGGTTCCACCATTCCTAATGCCGATAAGTTAGGGGTTCCCCAGGTGATCCGGGAAATGACCGAGCGCCCTCGGGGGCTATTGTTGGTTACGGGTCAAACGGGTTCAGGAAAAACCACCACGATGGCAGCATTGCTGGATCTAGTTAACCGCACCCGCGCCGAACATATCCTCACCGTGGAAGACCCGATTGAGTATGTGTTTCCCAATATCAAGAGCTTATTCCACCAACGACAAAAAGGGGAAGACACTAAGAGCTTCTCAAATGCGCTCAAAGGGGCGCTGCGCCAAGACCCGGATATTATTCTCGTGGGAGAAATGCGGGACTTTGAGACGATTTCTCTAGCCGTATCTGCGGCAGAAACGGGTCACTTGGTCATGGGAACCCTTCACACCAACTCAGCCTCCGGTACCGTAGACCGGATGTTAGATGTGTTTCCCCCGGAAGTTAAAGCTCAAATCCGCGCACAGATGGGGATTTCGTTAATTGGCATTTGTAGTCAAAACTTGGTCCCTAAGATTGGCGGTGGTCGGGTCTGCGCCCAGGAAGTTCTCGTGAATAATGCAGCTATTGGCAACTTAATCAAAGAAGGAAAGACGGCGCAGATTTACTCCATGATTCAAACTGGGGGTCGTTTGGGAATGCAGACGATGGAAATGGCTCTGGCTAAACATTACAAAGATGGCAAGGTCTCTTGGGAGGGGGCCATGAGTAAAGCGGTTAAACCCGAGGAACTCGAACGGTTAATCGGACCCTCACCGGCCCTCACCACGACTGCATCAGGTCACTAATTGGGTTTGCCGGAAATCGGGGGGGAAGTGCGTCAAGCCCCTTCCCCTCCATCCTTCCACTCTTCTGATTCAACCCCCGATTCAGAGCGTCCGTTGTTAGGATGGAATCAGCCCTTGCTTTAGAAATTTACGGATGCTGCGAGTCCTTCAATCCCTGCACTCTTTCAATTTATTCCCAACAGGAGGTTAACTATGGCAACAAACGTTATTACAACGGAAGAAAAAAAGAAAGGGTTTGATTTTGCCACATTGGAAGAGAGTCTCAATGTGGCAATGGCTAAAATAACGGTGAAAGATAAAGCCGTTTTTTCCCGTCAGTTAGCTGTTATGTTTAACTCTGGGGTTGCCTTAATGAAGGCGATCGCCATGTTAGGGGAAACCTCAGATAATGCCAAATTAAAAAAGGCCCTGCGGCAGATTAAAGGGGAACTTGAAACCGGGGTTCCACTTTCTGAGGCGATGTCCAAATTCCCAGATATCTTTGATGACCTCTATTGTGCAATGGTCGAGTCTGGAGAAATTGGGGGGGTGCTTGACATGGTGCTCAACCGTCTCGCCATTGCGTTAGAAAAATCCGCCAAAATCCAAAACCATATTAAATCCGCCTCCGCCTATCCGAAAGCGGTGGGAAGTATTGCGGTCATCGTGTTTTTCGCTATGACCACCTTTCTGCTGCCGACCTTTGCAGGCATTTTCAAGGAATTGGGTGCAGAATTACCCATGTTTACTCAAGTTATGCTGGGAATCAGTGAGTTTACACGGACGCCGGTTAAAATCGGTTCTTTGATTATCTGCCTTTTTTTAATTGTGACTGCCTACAAAGCGTTTTACAAAACGCCCCAGGGCCGCTTAATTTGCGATCGAATGTACCTGAATCTTCCCGTGGTTGGGCCTTTAATTAAACTCACAGCGGTTGCTCGTTTCTGTGGTACATTTTCTATGTTAACTGGCGCAGGCGTTCCGATGCTCAGTTCCTTTGACATTGTGGCCCGTACCGCAGGAAATCAGGTGATTACTAATGCCATTAATAATGGTAAGTCTGAGGTTGAACAGGGGGGCAGCTTAACAGAAGCCTTTGACCGCGAAAAAATCTTTCCCCCAATGGCAATTTCCATGATGCGCATTGGAGAAGAAACCGGCGAACTGGATAAGATGCTCTCTAAAGTTGCGGATTTTTATGAAGATGAAGTTGAGCAAGCGGTCAAAGGTCTCACCAGTACCCTGGAACCGATTATGATGGTGGGGATTGCGGCAATGGTGGGTTCGATTTTGATGTCGATGTATCTGCCTATGTTTGCTGTGTTTGACAAACTCGGATAAACCGAGGGGAATGAGCTGGATTGATGAACCGATTCCTGGGATTGAAATGCTAAGAACTAGCGGGGTTTATTGCTATTTTCCCCCGCTTTCAATCTGATTTTATGTTCTTGATATGGCTCATTGACTGGAATGCCAACTCAGTTTAGGTCAATCCAGAAGTTGAAAAGTCTTGAAAAATCATGTCTCTTAAACAATACCATTACGAACAGTTACTCGCTGACTATAGCAATCGGGCTAGTGCGATCGCCCTGCTACGGCAGTATCGAACTTACTTGGAAATGATTCCAAGTATGCGTCGTCCCCAGGAAAGTGTTATTCCCATTCCCTTACCCAATATTCGCATTCGCGAAACAATCTCTTCCCATTCGGCGAGTGGATTAAATGCCAACTCTGGGGAGGTAATTTCTTTACCCTGTGATGTCGCAATTTTGATGTGTGACCCAGATTGGAAGGTGAAAATGGGGGGGGAAATCTTTGTGTTTATTCATCGTCCTGAAGAAGATTTCTCGGATTTGCTCCGCCGCTGGCGACAAACTCAAATGTGGTTATCTCATGCCTATGAGTGGTTAATGCCGTTGCGTTATCAATATATGATTGGGGAAGGGTCGGATACAATTTATCCCCTGTTTGTGGTGTTTGACGATACGCCCGATCGCATTAAACGGGGTCTCAAAGGCGCTTCTCTCCCCTTCGTGGTTCAAAATCTCAGTGGGTTAACTGAAGAGGAAGAACCTGTGGAGGAAGCGGAAGATATTTTTATTTTCCAGGAAGAAAACCGCATTGATGAATAGGTGTTACAGTCTTTCCCGGGAAGTTGTACAGTGAGGATAGGAGTTGACTGAGGATACTAACGGGTGGGGATGGAACAGCTCCCTATCACCCTTTCAGGTAATTCTTAAGTCAGAAACGATACCCGATATGGCGGAAATTGTCAAGCACTTTCTCAAGTTTTTAGACCCGTTCCCTGATTTCACCTCAAAGTCCCGATCGCGGGGAAACAGTCGAGGAAGTTTGCGCTCTCCAATTCGGTCTTTTTCTGACGCTATTGTACGGCTTAGATGCCACTTTTCAAACTGGCACAGGGGTTCTAATTCTTCACCCCTTCGGCAATAGAATCAAGCCAAACAAGTTACAGGAAACCGTCAGATTTTTACACCTGGTGAAAACCAGAGATTGAGGGTGTTTTTTATGAATAAAGTTCCTTCGCAACAACACACAACCGCCTGGATCATTCAAGTTTGGGCTTCCTTTGCGATCGCTTTAACCGCTACTGGCGTCGGCATCGTCAATTTACCCGTCAATAATTGGGTCAAAGGGTATATGGGAATGGGTGTCATCTTCACGGTCGGTTCATCGTTTAGTCTCGCCAAAACCCTGCGCGATCGCCATGAAGCGGAAAAACTCACCTCGAAAGTAGAAGAAGCACGAGTCGAACGAATCCTCACCGAACATAATGCCTTGAAATAAACCCAAAAAAGCCCCAACAGTCATCAACCGTTGAGACTTTCTTGCAAATCGCCCTGCGTCCTATCTGGGTTTGTAAGTAACGACTTCAGTCCTTATCCAGTTTCAAGCTTTCTTAAAAATTAGGCGGCTTCCTACCCCTTCAACAAAGCAAAAAAATAAAGTTTCGCCTCCTTGAAGTTGGTCAAGCGCACCCCTCTAGTCGCTCACTGGCTTCTTTTTTTTGCCCTTAGACACTTCTTTTTTGTGGCGAGTCCCCACAACAGAAACTGCCTGTTCCACTGGATATCCCACTCGCGGAATCACCTGATACTGTCGCTCTTTTTCGAGTTGTTTCAGTTCGGTGTAATCTACCCAGTGAATACAGTCCACTGGACAAGTGTCGATCGCCTCTTGAATCACATCCTCCGGGTCTCCGTCCTGGCGGATCACCCGAGAACGTCCATAATCTTCCTCAATATAGAAAGTGTTCCGCGCCACATGAGCGCAATGTTTGCAGCCAATGCAAGTCGGTTCGTCCACATAGACGCCATTTTGTCGCAATGCGCCGCCTAACTCTGGCTCCAAACCTGAACGTTCCGGGACATCCCGGAACGCGCCACCTAACTCCGGTTCAAATCCTGAACGGTCCGAAGTGTCGGGGGTTGAGAACTCAGAAAAATTATCCATTAGCTGGCCCAACGTTGCAAGACAACCCGGATTGAACCATCCTCATTTTTTTCCTGTTCGGCAATTTGAAACCCTTGTTTTGCCGTTTCATTCACCACGGTGTGATAGGCATAGCGCTGGGTGACTTCATTCAGAAACCGATTCACGGTCCAGGGTTGCTGCCAATATTGCAAATCCGCCACCAGGGAATATTCTTGGCCGTTCCAAGCAAACCCGATGTCATACCCATTTTCTTGGGCGATCGCAACTTCGGCGTTATGGGTTAATCCTTTATAACCCCGAACCTCCGTCGGCCCGGATTTCCAGTCAATTCCCAACTCCGTTAACGCCGATTGCAACGAAGTCAGATTGCGAATTTGGGTCTTAATTTGGCTGAAATGTGACATAGTTGATGACTCTCTTGTGCTGACTAGGGTGAATCTAAAGGGACCAGAAACAATTAAATTGCAGTTTTACAAAAATTTACCACTCACTCCAACTCGCTTGGGCAGTTGCAGTCTGAGATAGTTCTACCACTTGGGCAAAATGTTCCGAAGTCTTCTCCTGGACAAGAACTTGTCCCAGTTGAGCTTCGATCGCCGCTGTGACCTCTGCACAGGATGCACCGACAATGCCAGTGACTTTTTCCTGCACTCGACCATCAGGGTAGATGACAAATTCGAGTGTTTCCATGCGTTTGGTTTACGTTTTTAGGTGGTTGTAATTCATCCGCAGGCATCCCTAGGACTGCCAGTCATGCCTTTGGGTCAATTCAGGGATCCGAGACTCTCCAACTTGGCAAGTCTTGTTAACTTATTGTGACCAATCGAATTATATTGAGTCATACCTTAACAAAATTTATTACCGATTAGAGTAAATCACTCAATATTTGCTAAGTTTCCCCTAAGTTGAGGGAGTCGTCAAGTGATCCCAACTGCAAAATATTAAGGGGCGATCGTCTCAACCCCTGCTATTTTCAAACCGCCCCCAGTCCCGCCATTCCTCGACACTCACGCCGCTTACTCCCTTGCCCAGCTAGGGGGAATCGTCTGGAAACATTGACACAATTGATGCTCCCCCCTAAAAATTCTGATAGGTCTAGCCTCATTCCTTCCGTTCATAATTCTTTACAAATCCCAGCCTATCTCGCCCCAGAAACCGTGCTGCTGCTCAACTTCCGTTAGATAATGAGAATCTGTTTAATTCAAGGAATCCCCCATGAGTAACCTGCAAACCCCCCACTCCCCAACCCAAAACCCCCTCCGCATCGGTCTTCTCGGGTTTGGAGGCTTAGGACAAGCTGCTGCCCGGATCCTGGCCCCGAAACGCGAAACCCTCTGGGTGGCTGCTGCGGATAAACAAGGCTACGCCTACAATTCCCAAGGCTTAAATCCTGATGCCTGCATCACCACCTACCATCAACAGGGGTCCCTCGGCTACCTCGAACCCGGTGGCATTCTCAGCCAAGACAGCATCGCCGAATTAATTTCTCAAGCTGACGTCGATGGGTATTTCCTCGCATTACCCAACCTCCCCAATACCTTCATGGCATCAGTGGCGAGACAATTTATCGAGTCGGGATGGCGTGGTGTCTTAGTAGACGCCCTGAAACGGACTAGCGCTGTTGAACAGTTACTCGAACTTCAGGATGATTTACAAAAAGCCGGGATCACCTATATGACAGGCTGTGGTGCCACCCCCGGCTTATTGACGGCTGCTGCTGCTTTAGCCGCCCAAAGTTACGCCGAAATCCATAGTGTAAAAATTATCTTTGGCGTCGGAATTGCCAACTGGGAAGCCTATCGGGCTACGATTCGCGAAGATATTGCCCATATTCCCGGTTATACTGTCGCCCAAGCGATGGCGATGACCGATTCCGAAGTGGAAGCGTTGCTCGATCGCACTGATGGCAAATTGGCCTTGGAAAACATGGAACACGCTGATGATATCATGTTGGAATTGGCGGGAATTTGTTCACGCGATCGCGTCTCCGTTGGCGGTATTGTGGATACCCGCAATCCCAAAAAGCCGCTAAGTACCAATGTGCAAATTACAGGTCGCACTTTCGAGGGGAAAATTTCTACTCATACCTTTACCCTCGGAGATGAAACCAGTATGGCGGCGAATGTTTGCGGTCCTGCGTTTGGCTATTTGAAAGCAGGGGTGCGCTTGCACCAACGGGGGATTTACGGGTTGTTAACAGCGGCGGAAGTGATGCCGTTGTTTGTCCAGTAAGTCTGAGGGGGCGATCGCCAGGTAAGTTTTGAAGTGCGATCGCCCCCGAGTCCGATTAAGTCAGGCGATCGGGGAGGGAACAGCTTCTGTCAACTCCTGGAATACTGCACCGCGATCAAGCAAATCCTGTTTCACCTCCTCTGAAAGCCCCATCACCTTAGAAAAAATTGCCCCTTCTGCGATCGCACCATTCAAATTTGCACCCCGCAAGCGAACCCGCACCAACTTGGCATGATTCAACTTTGCATCCACCAACATCGCCCGAAACAAGTTTGCACCTGTGAAGTCCGTATAATGCAACGTCGCATAACTCAAGTCCGCACCTCCCAAATCTGCATCTGTGAGGTCCGCACCACTTAAATCCGCCCCACTGAGATTCGCGCCCGTCAAATTTGCACCAGTCAAATTTGCACCACTGAGATTCGCACAATAGAGGTTTGCACCGATTAGGGTAGACCGAAAGAAATCACACCCAATCAGTTTAGCCCGAAATAGATTAGCACCAAACAAGCTCGTGCGAAAGAAACTGACACCACTCAACTCCGCATTACTCAGATCCGCCCGAAACAGGTCGGTATCGCGAAAATCTCGTTCTCCAGCAGCATACCGTTCTAGTAGTTCATTAGCATCCATATTTTTAAGGGGGTTATGTTACACCTTACTCTTCTATTTTCTCAGAATAAGCCGATTATTTGGGAAAGTTTAATGTTTGGCTAAGAGTTGGGGTGGTGATAGGGATGGGTTGGGAGGTTGTTGGAGGGCGATCGGATTACAGTCCAGTAATCCATTAGTCAGAATGCTGGTGCGATCGCCAATCAAAAACTATCGCTTCATCGTGTACATTCAAATAAGTCAATAATTTTTTGACATTTTAACAACTGCTGTCGGCTGACAAGTTTGTTTCCAAACAGAACCCTTCTACAAATTCCTCTGGATTCCTCTCACCCTTAATTGAGACTTAATGAAACGACTGATTTCTCTGACGATTAGCTTACTGATTCTGGCGGTTATTTATTGGAAAATTGATTTTCCCAGGTTGGTGCAAGTGTTCCAAAATTGCGATCGCCTCTGGATGGTGGTGAGTTTAGGAATGGTGGTCCCCCTGGTGGCGATTACCAGTTGGCGGTTACAGCAGCTTGCACCGGCAAGTTCAGGGTTAGATTTTACCGAGGCTAATCGGCTGATTCTGGCTTCTAGTGTGTTAAATATGGTATTACCCTCGAAAATGGGGGATATTGCTAAGGCTTATTTTATGCGCGATCGGGGGCATTTAAGTGGGTCTTTGGCTCTCTCTTTGGTCGTGTTTGAGAAAGCCTGTGATTTGCTCTCCCTGCTCTTATGGTGCGTTTTTGGCTTACTCTTATATCCCGCGAAAGATGTTTTATTTTGGGCCATGATGGCGGGTGTTACCGGGGGATTAGTTATCGGTTTATTGTTGTTGAGTTCGCCTCAGTTTGCGCGGATCTGTTTTGGAATTACGGCCCGCTTTGCTCCGAAAAAGGTTAAAATCAAGCTGGAAAAATTACGGTTTTCCTGGGGGGAAATGCACGATTACTTTTGGGGCGATCGCCGTCGGTTATTCACCATTACCCTGACTTCGATTTTTCTCTGGTTTTGCCATCTCTTACAAATTTGGTTTTTTATTCTCGCCCTCAATGCCTGGACTCCATTTTTAACCAACCTCGCCCTCTCTCCCTTAGCCATTCTTGCCGGTTTGATGCCTTTAACCTTTGCTGGAGTCGGAACCCGAGATGCTGCCTTAATTCTGTTCTATCAGCCCTATTTTGGCGAGGCAACAGGAGCAGCTTTGGGATTACTTTGCACGGCTCGTTATTTGCTACCGGCAATTGCGGGATTGCCGTTTTTAGAGCGCTATTTATCCACCCTCCGTACCCAAAATCGTTAGGAATTCTCTACAATTGATTTTCCCGTAAATAGCGGCTGTTCACTTATGAATGATTTACGCAAATTCCTAACTCTCCCTCTTTCTTATCGATTCAGTCCGATTGTTATTTTTTGGTTTAGTTTGAGCTTGACTTTTGCGGCTATTTATGGAGGAATGGTACTGCGAAAAGCCTTTAGCGGTGAATATGTGGTCCAGGATGATGCGAGGCAGCACGTCTTTTGGATGCAGCGATTTTTGGACCCAGATTTATTTCCAGGCGATTATATAGCAGATTATTTTCAGTCGGTAGCCCCAGCGGGATATACGGCAGTTTATCGCGGAATGGCAGGGTTAGGAATTGAGCCATTATTGTTAAGTAAGTTGCTACCGATCGCCCTCGCTCTTATCACCACAATTTACTGTTTTGGGTTAACCTTACAGTTGTTTCCGGTCCCCTTGGCTGCCTTTATCAGTAGTGTATTGTTGAACCAAAGTCTATGGATGAAGTTTGATTTAGTTTCCGCAACTCCCCGGGCTTTTTTATATCCCCTATTTGTGGGTTTTCTCTATTATTTATCTCGGAATCAGTTAGCGGGTAGTTGCGTGGCGATCGCGCTGTTAGGACTCTTCTACCCCCAGTATGTTTTTATCGGTTCTGCTGTCTTGCTGTTGCGTCTAGTTTCTTGGCAATCTTGGTGGATTTCTCTCTCGCGCAATAGGCGGGATTATCTGTTTTCAGGAATTGGTTTAGCGGTAGCGTTTGCGGTGATGTTGCCTTATGCCTTGAAAACCAATGAATATGGTCCCGTTTTAACGGCTGCTGATGCCCTAAATTCCCCAGAATTATGGCCCGGGGGACGAAACCCATTTTATCATGAAAACCCCTTTTATTTTTGGCTAATTGGTGAGCGTTCCGGAATTCTTCCCCCGTTATTACCTCCGCTGATTTGGGTGGGAATTTTCTTACCCTGGGTTTGCCGCTATCCCTCTCGGTTTCCTTTGGTTTCACAACTTTCTTCGGGATTACCGTTATTAAAAAAACTGATGTTGGCGGCAGTTTTGATGTTTTTTGCGGCCCATTTAGTATTATTTCGGTTCCATTTACCCAGTCGCTATATTGACCATAGTTTTAGAATTGTTTTAGCCATAGGAACTGGAATTTTGATTGCAATTTTGATAGATTGGGCTTTGGACGCTATAACGCCGTTTTCAGGGAAAATTCATCAAGGTGTTGCAGCAGGGATGACTCTGATTTTCACCGTTGCTTTAATTTTTTATCCCAACTATACGCCAAGTTTTCCGCGCACAAATTATCGTCCTGGACCCTTGCCAGATTTGTATCAGTTTTTCCAACAGCAACCCGAGAATAGTTTAATCGCTTCTTTAAGTGGTGAAGCGAATAATTTGCCGACTTTTGCTCATCGCGCTATTTTAGTCGGGCGAGAATATGCTATTCCCTATCATCAGGGATATTATCGTGAATTTAGTCAACGAATGCGGGATTTAATTCATGCGCAATATAGTGGGGAAGCGGCAGTGGTGAAAGGGGTGATTGAACAGTATGGCATCGACTTTTGGTTAATTGAGCAATCGGCGTTTGAATCGGGGTATTTTGCCCGGAATCGGTGGTTGCAACAGTATCAACCAGAGGCGGAGGCGGCGATCGCCTCGTTAGAAGCGGGAACTCTGCCCTTTGTTGCGGAGGCGATCGCCCGTTGTACAGTATTTGAAACTGGGGATTTCTTCGTCCTCCAATCTCAGTGTATGATTAACGATTAAGCCTGCATTCCTTGCCCCATTCGCCGGGGTTAATTCCGTTCCCTTTCCGTAACTTTACTCCCTGATCTATGGCAATGCCCAATTTGCATCGATTTTTGACCGGTCCTTTAGAAAAATCTCCAAAATCTAGCGTAATTTTTTGGCTAAGTTTAACCTTAACTTTTGCTGCGGTTTATGGGAGTTTGGTTTTACATCAGGCGTTTAGTATCGAGTATGTAGTACAAGATGATGCGCGGCAGCACGTTTTTTGGATGCAGCGGTTTATTGACCCCGAATTATTTCCTAATGATTGGATTGCGGACTATTTTCAATCTGTTGCACCCGCAGGATATACCGCCTTTTATTGGATTGTCGCAAAGCTGGGTGTTTCTCCCCTGCTGATGCATAAAATCCTACCCCCTATTTTAGGATTAATCACAACAGGTTTCTCTTTTGGCATTACGATGGAACTGTTCCCCGTACCTATTGCCGGATTTATCAGTGGGTTATTACTCAATCATTATATCTGGATGCGGGATGATGTGGTTTCAGCAACTCCCGTGGCATTTGTTTATCCCCTCTTTACTGGATTTATCTATTATTTATTGCGACGCAACCTCTGGGGAACAGGAGTCTTTGTTGCTCTTTTGGGGCTATTTTATCCACAATGTTTATTAGTTGCTTTGGGAGTTTTAGGCTTACAATTTTTGCACCTGACTAATTGGCGTCCTCATCGAAAACAACCTAAAACACTGTATCAATTTTATGGAAGTTTATTCGGAATTGCCGCCATAGTGATTATCGCCTATATGTTTAAGTCTGATGATTATGGTCCGGTGATTACTGCCGCTGAAGCTAAAACTGTACCTGAGTTTTTAAAACGCGGTAAAAGTGAATTTTTTAGCGAGGATTGGGGTCATTTCTGGTTTACGGGTCAACGGAGTGGGATGATGCCTCGGTTTGCCATAATTTCACCGCTGATTTTAGGCGGAATTTTACCCTTGTTACTCCGATTTCGTCGAGTTTTCCCCTTGTCAGTGGAAATAAAACAGGCAGGCATTCTGCTAGATATTTTTCTGGCATCTGTAGGACTGTTTTTCCTATCTCATTTGCTGTTATTTGAATTACATTTGCCCAGTCGCTATACGGAACACACCTTTAGGATTATCAGTACGATCGCCGCTGGAATCACCGTTACTCTGCTGATGGATGCCCTTCTGATTTGGGGGGAAAATATAAATCAAAAAACCCTCACTCGGGTTGGGTGTTATGTCATTTTAGCCGCCCTTATTTTTGAACCTTTAGGGTTAAAACGATTTCCTCGTACTGATTATCAATTTGGGTACTTTCCGGCATTATATGAATTCTTTGCCCAACAGCCCAAAGATATTCAAATTGCCTCAGTTACCGATGAAGTGAATAATATTCCTTCGTTTAGTCAACGGTCAATTTTGATTGGAAATGAAGGGTATGTCGTACCTTATCATAAAAGGTATTATGCAGAAATCAAGGAAAGGAGTATCGATTTAATTAACGCCCATTACAGCCCCAACTTAGCAGAAATTGAGCAATTTATTACTAAATATGATATTGATTTTTGGTTGATTGAGGAAGGTTCATTTACAGCCTCCTATGTGCAAAACGATCGCTGGATGATGCAATATCAACCCGCTGCGAATCAGGCGATCGCCCAACTGGAGAAGGGTATGACCCCAATTTTAGCAACACTTGCTGATCGGTGTACTGTCTTCCAATTCGATAAATTGGCAGTCTTAGATTCTACCTGCATTCTCACTTCCAACCCCTCCCCTCTATGATCTCCTCTGGATTTGTGAACATTATCTCCACCACTTCTCGTCGAGGACAAAGTTTTTGGCTGATTGCCACTCTCTCTGTCGCGGTTATTTATGCAATTTTTGCTTTAAAAGTTGCTTTATCTAATGCTTATATGATCCAAGATGATGCAAGACAGCACATCTTTTGGATGCAGCGTTTTATCGACCCGGACTTGTTCCCTCATGACGTAATGGCGGACTATTTTGAATCAGTCGCCCCCGCTGGATATACAACGCTTTATCAGATGGGGGCAAAACTGGGAATCAACCCATTTTTATTCAATAAAATTCTACCCTTAATTCTGGTAATTATCGCCACATTCTATTGCTTTCAAGTCGTTATTGAACTTTTTCCAGTTCCCTTCGCCGGGTTTATTTGTGGATTACTACTCAATCAAAATATTTGGTTACAAGATGATATTCCCTCCGCAACGCCTGTTGCTTTTGCCTATCCTTTATTTCTAGCCTTCTTGTATTACTTGGTCCGAGAAAATGTCATTTTTACAGCAGTAACCATTGCCCTGTTAGGACTATTTTATCCCCAATGTGTTTTTCTGGCATCTGGTCTTTTACTCTTCCACTGTTTATCCTGGAATCAAGGTAAAATTTCTGGGTCTCCCCACCGGAAAAACTATGTACTGTCAGGGATTGGTTTAGCTGTAGCCCTTATGGTGATGTTACCTTATGCCTTAAAATCTTCCGAATATGGTCCCGTTTTAACCGCTTCTGAAGCTAAAACCTTATGGCCCAGCTTTTTTATTGATAATCCTCTGGAATATTGGTTGTGTTGGCGGCGAACCGGCATTTTTCCGAGTGAATGGTGCGAACTTTCTTTTAGTTTACCCCAAATTTGGTTAGGAGTTTTGTTGCCGGTTCTGTTGCTATTTTCTTCCCGGTTTCCCTTAGCTCAACAAATTAGCCCGCGCCTGATTCTATTGCCGCAATTATTGATAGTTTCCTTGACTATGTTTTTAGCAGCCCATGCCCTGTTATTTCAACTGCATCTTCCCAGTCGATATACCGAACATAGTCTAAGACTCGCGATGCCGATCGCCGGGGCAATTTCCTTGACCTTAATTGTAGAATGGCTGATTCAAAAACTGCGGACGACTCGGGCCAAACACTACAAATTTATTTGGGGAATAACTGCTACGACCTTGTTAACTCTGTTACTCATCTATCCGATTTTGTTAAGAAAATTCCCCGATGTAGATTACAAAATTGGCAAATATTCACCCCTCTATGAATTTTTATCCACCCAACCCAAAGATACCTTGATTGCCGCCATTGCCGAAGAAACCGATAATCTCCCTGCCTTTACCAATCGGTCTATTTTGGTCAGTCCCAGCTATGTCATTGGATATCATCAGACGTATTATCAAGAACTCAATCAGCGGGCGATTGAACTCGTGAACGCTCAATATAGTGAAAAATTGGATGCCGTCCAGCAAGTGATTCAAAAGTATGGAATTGATTTATGGATTGTAGAACGCTCTGCCTTTACCCCAGAGTATTTAGACAAAAGCCCGTGGTTACGCCGCTTTCAACTCACCGAAACTCAACCGCTTTTTAAGGCTGCGGAACAAGCAGAGGCAGCACTTCGACGGGGAACGGTTCCAGCATTAGTGGGAGCGATCGCCCCTTGTACCCAGTTTCAGGCGGGGGATTTGGTTGTACTTCAGGCAGAATGTCTGACGAAGCGTCGCCGTTAGCGACCCCCCAAATGTACGGCGATCGCTCACTTATTTTTTACCCTTTCCCGAGGGAAATTGATCGATCTGCGCAGAACCATAAAAGACAATTTCTTGGTTTTGCAGTCGGATCCGATCTACCCGCAATTGCGTCCCCTCTAACGCAAATTTATCTAAATCCAGCAGATTATTGACATGATCAATCAATGCCTTACCCAACTCAACCGCCTTCTCGTCTCCGCCATAACTGACGTCAATAAATTGGATTTTTCTGCGTTCTTCCACCTGAACGCTGGCCGTCATATCCAGGGCGATCGTTGTGTCAGAGTTGCCTAAACTCACTTGGGACAGGATTTGAATTCTTTTATCCGGGGTGAGGTTGACCTGAGTTTGGTGAAAATTCAGGGACTCCCCTTGATACTCTAATCTTTGAAGTTTTTCGACGACAAACGGTGTATTAAAGGAAGTGTTTAAGTCCGATTCGGTTAAAACCACTCTCATACTGGCGCTGGTGGGTCGCCGTAACTGGACTTGACCGGCAAAAATCGCGCCAATATCAATGGCGACAGCTTGCAGGTACAATTCCATGTTCTCGATCCGCAGGCCATTATACATCAGCATTCCTTTGCCAATGAAGTCAAAGCCATCGACGCTGCCCTGCAACAGCTTGGTTACGGGTTCTGCTCGGACATTGGCTTCAACTTTTTCAGATTTCTTGAACAACGCAGCGATCGCAGCTCCCGCTACTTTACTAACGAGGGCATCGCCACTTTGATTTTGAAACGGTTTACTGCCAAACAATGAGGATACCATTTTTTTGCAGGCTTGTTTACTGCTCTATTATAACGGTTCATTACAAAATGTAAACTTTTGTGATGGTTATGGACACCATAAGAGAAACCAAGGGGGGAGTCCGCCAGAGGGAGAAAATCAGGGAACTGACCCAGGTGAGTCTTTAAGTTATCAATCCCTTAAACCTATACCCTGTATTTCTTTCAAGCGTTCAAATGTTCTGAGGACCCTCCCCGGTTCCTGGGGAAAAGAGGGTGGGGTCTCTACCCGGATTGGAAGAGACTCAACTCAAAAAATCTACCTTTTTAAAGAGAAATCCCTATCAAAAACCTTTCCTCAGTTCATCCTTGGGACCTCCTACGTTCTCCTAAAGGCGTCCCTTCCACACAAGCCCCTTCCAGTCTTGCGCCTACCCATTCCGTTTGCTCCATCGTCGCACAGAACAAGTTAGACCCCGTTAAATTGGCCCCGCAGAAGATGGCCCCATTGAGATTGGCTTCTTCTAAGTCAGCAGAGGATAAGTCCGCACCAGAAAGGTTAGCGGAAGTCAGTTCGGCCCCTTGCAGAAACGCCCGATTCAGCAGCGTTCCGCGCAAATCCGCCCCGCGCAAGTCTATCCCGCTCAAATCCAATTGGCTACAGACAGATCCCGCTAAAAAAGCCCCAGCCAAGCTAACATCCCGCAGATTGGCATCGACTAAAATCGCCCCGCGCAAGTCGGCATTGCGACAATCAGCCCCGGATAAGTTAGCCCCGGTGAGGTCCGCCCCCCGTAAGTTGGCGCGCAATTGCGCCCCCCGCAGGTCGGCCCCCGAGAGATTAGCTCCCCTTAAATTAGCCCCTTGCAAGTCAGCTAGGACCAAATTAGCGCCGCTTAAATCGGCGCCGGGGAGCTCGGCATTTCGCAAATCTTTAATTTTTCCTTGTCGAATCGCTTGTAAATCCATGAAAGTTGGGTGGGTGAGTGGGTGGGGGAGGGTTCGGGGGATGGGGGAGATGGGATGATGTTCTTGTTACATGGCTCTGCCGTGTAATGCGCTACCTCCCCGTCTCCCCCATCTCCCCCATCTCCCAACTAGGCTTCTTCTAGCCAGACATTGGGCAATTGAGAGGGGCGATCGGGGAGTTGCATGAGGCCCATTTCCGTGAGTCGGACGATGTGGGAAAGGGTATCGACTAATTGGGGGTCGAACCGGGTGTTACTGCGAGCTTGACATTTTTCTAAAGCATCCGATAGACTGCGGGCCGATCGCGAACCGCGAGATTGAGTCAGTTCTTGGAAATAGGAGACTAATCCCAGAATTTGGGATTCTAAGGGAATATCTTGCTTTCGCAGTCCATCGGGTTTACCACTGCCGTCCCAATATTCCAGGTGATGTTTAACAATGTGGGTGACGGGGGCTAATTCTGGCATGGCGGAGAGGAGTTGGGCGCTGAGGATGGCCCGATCGCGCCAGAAGGTTAAGCTGACTTCATCTAAGTCTTGGGAGGTTTTGGCAAAAATTTCCAAGGGTGCAGAAACTAACCCAATGCGGAAGAGTAACCCCGCTAGTCGCAGTCGCCGCAGTTTCAGGGTCGGCAAATCGAGTAGTTGACCCACGGTTTCAGATAAGGCCGAAACTTGCAATCCGGCGCAGGGATTGGCTTTGTCCCGTTCATCGACGCGCTGGGCCATCCGTAAAAAGGCTTGCAGTTTATTAGCATTCAAATTCCGGCTAATTTTCAGGGCGCGCCCTTCTAATTCCCAGAGTTCACGGGTTTGGCGGTTCATGGTCACCAATTGCTGTTGCGACGTTTGCAGGTAGGTGACGATGCGGTTAACCACCCCGGTCATATCTGCTAAAGGAAGACCTTCGGTGTTGATAATATCCTGGAGTTGTTGGCGGAGGCGATCGCACAAGGGGGAATTGTAGGGCCGAAATCGTTCGATTAAAATTTCTGCGGATTTGGCAACAAGTTCTGGGTCAAAAGTCCACATTCCATAGAATTTGCGTTCCATATCTACAGAAGGTGGACCTTCGGGTAAATACTCTTCTTCAGAAAGCTCGTGGCATAAAAGCATGGCCCGGTAGGTGGGCGCGATAATGATTAAATTCCATTCATTAACTAAGCTATCCTCGGGGTCGAGTTCCAGCAAGGAAACGTTTTCTAGTTGGTTGGTGCGGTGGGTGCTAAAGCCACTGTCCGAGAGGGCGGCGATCGCCACGTGACCGGAATGCTGGGCCAGGTCCCAATATCGTTCGGCTTCTTGCAAATACCACTTGCCTTGTTGAAAGGTGACTAAAACCAAGGGTTTTTGGTCAGAGTCTTTGGGGGAAGCGTCTAAAATATGATCTTCAAGGGCGTGGCACAGGGCCACTAGGGTATTTTTAAAGTAAACTCCATAGCTAGAAGGCAGTTGTCCTTGGGGGGAAGCGGCTTTTAGCTGGTTGAGTGTGGATTCCGGATTCATTTTATAGAGTGATTTATTATTTTCCCCATCATACCGGGAATGGGGACTGTTGTATCGGTCGGCGGGTTAAACAAAATCAAAGGAGTCTAAGGTGGTGGCGATCACATTTTGCAACCGAGCATAATATTCCCCGGTTTGGCGATCGCGCAGAATGGTATCGGCAGCATAAACCTCTGTCCCTTGATAGATTTCCAACTGTTCAAAGCTGAGGTTCCCCACGAATTCGATGATATCTTCGCCTTTGATAAAGTCGGTAATCACATCGACTTCGCTGAAACTGCCTCCCCCAGTGCCAGCACCGATGCCAAAGCTATCGTTCCCGGGACCTCCGGTGAGGGTATCGCGCCCGGGGCCTCCAAAGAGGCGATCGCTGCCTTCTGCGCCAAAGAGGATATCATTCCCCTCTTCTCCATAAAGGCGATCGCTGTCTGCCCCTCCAGAGATAATGTCATCCCCAGCCCCCCCATACAGGTGATTATTACCGGCACCGCCATAAATAATATCGTTACCGGCACCACCCTCTATGCCGTCGTTCCCTTCTTGTCCATAGATAACATTGTTTCCTCCGATTCCATAAATTAGGTCATTCCCTTCGCGACCGTGGATAATGTCATCACCCCAGGATCCGGTAATGCGATCGTCAATGGTGCTCAGTCCGAGGGCTGAAGCTTCGTCGAGGGTTGTCTCCATCCCCCTGTTATTAGTATTGTTGAAGCTCAGGTTTAATCCCTCTATCTCTAAGCCGTTATAGGCTGGGTCTTCGCTGCTAATGGCATAATTGATTCCTACCGAGGGCTTTCCTTGTTGGAAACTACGACTCGGTACAACTGGAACATCTAAAGCATTCACCAGGATGCTTTGAGCGATGTTCCAGTTGTCTGGGGTAAAGGTGAGGGTTGAGTCACCCTGGGGTAAACTCCCTCCCATTGTTAAGAGGTTTTCCGGCAGTTCTAGGGTGATGGTTACGGGTTGGGTTGGCTTTTGGGAGAGGGCGATTTTATACGAGTCTCCTTTGAAGCCTTGCAGGACCTCGGTACTGCCAATGGGTTCAATCAATCTCACCCCCCCTGGAGTCACCGGAGGGGGAACATCAATGAGGGTAGCCACCACTGACGCTAATTCCTTTGCGTCGTAATCCGGGTCAGGACTGGTGACTTGATGACGGATTTCCAAAGGGCGATCGCCTTGGGCAATCTCATCCGCGATCGCGCTGACGGTGACGGGTTGCGGGATGTCCCAGTTGTCTGGGGTGAAAATAATCGGAGGTAAGGGTTCAATTCCCTCACCTGTCTCAAAGGTTAGAGTGACATCGGCGGTGGGTTTACGACTCAAAACCACCGAGTAGAGTTCGCTCGTGCTGCCTTCGATGACTTCCAGGCTGTCTTCGTTGGGAGTGGTAATCAGTTGGGGACTGACTCCTGCACTCAGCCCTTTGGCATAGATTCCATACCCACTGCCGTCTTGATTTTCGCTTTGCCAGACAAGGATGAAGTCCCCTTGATTGTTTTGGATAATGGCTGGAGCGGTTTGAGTTCCTTCAGTCTGTGCATTGATCGGCGCAGTATCGTCGGGATTGAGAAGCTCCCCGGCGCGATTGTAGCGCTTGACAAAGATATCCGAGGTTTCTGAATAGGCGATCGCCAAGCTGCCATCGGCACCAATTGCCATCGCTTTCGTTGCCACATCAATTCCGGGGTCGAGTTTAATTTCCTCCCCGATCGCCTCGCCGGAATTGAACTCATAGCGTTGAGCATACAGCCCGCCAAAGGCATTACCCCCGCCACTTTCCCAAGAAATTGAGAAGGTTGATCCATCCGGAGCGATGGCGATAGTGGGATTCTCTTGGTTAGCCTGACTGGTAGTATTGACCTGAAAAGCCAGCAGATCCAGGGGTCCGGTGGCGTTGAAGCGTCGCGCTACAATATTTTGAGCCGACCCTGGTTGATTTCCGGGGATAATTTGTTCCCACGCAATGACATAATTGCCATTCGCAGCCATTGCGATCGTCGGGTTAGCGGCATTGATTCCCGCGTCACTCACTTCAAAGTCTTGGATCAGTTCATTTTGCGCGTTGTATCGTTGCGCGAAGATAGTGGCATTAGCACCTTTGCCCTGGCTCCCCACTAAGAGAACGTTTCCTTGACCATCCAGGGCGATCGCTCCCTGATTGCCATCGCTCGTGAGTGAGGTAACAACTGCCTCTCCTACGGGATTTCTAGCACTGTCATACCGCTGGAGAACTACTCCGTTTTCGGACCCCGCTTCTTCCCACGCAATGACAAAGCTGCCATCAAGGGCGATCGCTACCATTGGGTTTTGCAGATTGTTCCCAGTGGCAACTTCAAACTCATCCCCGGCGGGTTTCCCTTCATTGTCATACGCCTGGGCATGAATCCCTGGGGGATTTCCCAGACTTTCCCAGACGACTAGTGTCAGTCCCTGCCCGTTGCTATTAATTTGAGGGTTAACCTGGTCTCCCTCCTTGGTTGTATTAACTTGAATATCTAAACCCACTTGTAGCTCAGGCATATACACTCCTCCCTTTATGAAAAAACCCTTATCCCCCAAGGTTTGTAGAAACGACTCACCTTCTGAATTATTGGACTCTTTCATTCAGATCGAGGCAATAACATTCAGGCTTTGACTTAATCTTAAGTGTCTGTTACCGATTAAGATATGCCCCAATCGAGAGAACTTTCGCCCTAAACTCGATTAATCAGGTATTCACATCTCTCTCAAAATACATAGAAGCTGCGATTGACTGATAGCCTTTTATACCCGCAGATGGATATAATGCACCTATTTTTGTGGATTAGGGAGTGCTTTTTCCATCCCCTTCAGCGGTGCGTTTACCCGATGTCCTGTAGTCATAAGTCCTTAAATGTCCCAATTTTATAGTGGTTTCCCCCAATATAACATGATTATCAGGACCGTCAATGCCTCGGATCCTGTGGAAAACACGCAGATAACGTGAGATAGTATATAGTTTTATGAAGATTTGTAAAGAAAAGGGGATCACAGGTTGAAACGGCTGGGTGATAGCCCTGTTCGATCTTGTACTGGGGCTATGCGCGATCGGGAGAACAGGGGATGTTGTGAAACAATGGGGAAAAGCCAATTAACTTTTGAAAAGTCGGCAAGAAGTCGAATTGAGACCCCGAGTAACATCCTGTAATTTTCACGTTACCAAGGACTACCAATCATGACAAAAGCAGCCCAATAATAGGGATGATTGAGATTTTGATTAGCTAAATGTTGGAGTTCCGAAGGCAGAGAAATTCTTCGAGATGGATTGTTGGCAATCCACTCACCTTTTTCAATCTGCCAGTCTCCTTGAATCATCGCAATTTGAGCACGGCGTAAGGCTTCTGCTTTAATGTAAGGGCGGGTTGAAGAAGCGGTTCCGTCTTCATTGGTCCATCCTGATCTAAATTGATTATAAAACTCATTCATTAAAGCCACCGTTCCTTCATCACTGATGTACCAAATACTCGCTAATGCTGATTTAACACCGGCTTGAACTGCTAACCCAGCAAACCCCAATTCCGCATTGCGATCGCCGATCGCTGTCCGACAAGCGGATAATACTAATAATTCAACAGGAGGTTCATTCCATTTCAGGCGGCGCAGTTCAGAAAGCGGAAGAATTGTATCCCATAATTGAATGAAAGAATTACTAGGAGAACCCGGTTTGAAATCCGCATGAGTTGCCAAATGAATCATCTGAAATGCTTGTTTTTGTCGTTGGGCTTCCAGATTTTTTAGAGTCAAATTTTCATTTAAAAAAGATTGACCCGGCCACTCCGTTAGAATACTGGCAATTTCCACCGGGACCGCCGGTAACGGATACAGTTCAGAAAATTCAGAGATTCCCATTGCTAAAAGTTGAGCATTGTTCAACGGGTTATAGTTCATTTCCGTTAAATTTACACTGGGAATTAACCCTATGGTATATTGTTCAATGAGAAATTGCTGACCATCGGATAAGGCAGCCACAGGAAGCGATCGCAACCCCTCATCCATTGAAAACATCACGGTATCAATTTCTAACTCTACCAGGTCCTCCGTTAAAGGTTGAATCAACCATTCATAGAGTTGTTGGGCGGGAACCTGATAACTTTTAGTAGTTCGAGACCGAGGGTCAGCAATGGCCTTCCGAAAATCAGTAACAACTTTCAGCAGTGTTTCTCGATCTGCTGCCTCAACTTTTTTGTAAATTGGCTCACCTTTGCTCGGTACTAAAATCAAGTCTAATTCTTCATCTCGGGCAAAGGTATAAAGAATTGCCGGTTTAGTCCCAGTCGGTTCAGAATCATGGACGATTTTTTCTTGCAGGGCGCTAAAAGTTTTGAAATTACGTCGGACACTTTGACTCAGATAAACCCCTAGTTCTTCCGTAAAATACATATCCAAAAGGATAACCGCTTCCGCGATATCTCCTCCATCAAGCTGTTGTTCGATATCTATGCGGCTGACTGTGCGAATGTTGAGACTATTTTGTGCTTCAAACCACTCGGACATATCGGAGGTCTGAGGTAAATAAGACCCTCCATAACCCATCCAATTTACATCAGAAATAGGAGGCGCTAAGGTATTCCCAATCTCTGTTTCTCCCGAATTCGGTGTCCCCTGTAATTGCAGCGATCGCAAGTTCTGAACGATCGCCTCCGATGGGGATTCCCCATTTGGACTTGAAGGATCAAGAGGAGGAGTTGGGACTGAGGGTGCGATCGGGACACTCACTCCGCCGTTATTACCAGGAGGAATCGATACATTCTCTCCGCCGTTATTACCCGGTAGAACAGGGTTAGATATATTTCCTCCGGGGGGATTACTCTGATCGGGTCCCGGTGAAATAATCAACGGTGGAGGCACTGGATTGGGTAGTATTGGAGGGGTAACAGTAGGTCCAGTTGAAGGATTATCTGACGCGATCGGTGGAGAATTTGGATCGGGTTGTGTAGGAGTTCCTGTTCCCGGTTGTGTAGGAGTTCCTGTTCCCGGTTGTGTAGGAGTTCCTGTTCCTGGTTGTGTGGGAGTCTCATTACCCGGTTGTGTGGGAGTCTCATTACCCGGTTGTGTCGGATTCTCATTACCTGGTTCAGTGGGAGTCTCATTACCCGGTTGCGTAGGAGTCTCATTACCTGGTTCAGTGGGAGTCTCATTACCTGGTTCAGTGGGATTCTCATTACCTGGTTCAGTGGGAGTCTCATTACCTGGTTCAGTGGGAGTCTCATTACCTGGTTCAGTGGGAGTCTCATT
>CBFGOM010000022.1:0-47142 GCA_965650385.1 uncultured Oscillatoriaceae bacterium | reverse complement strand
ATTCTTTTTTTATAAAAAGGCAGTTAGGCTCTAATTTTGAATGATAATTGTCATCTTTAAACCCTTCAATAAAAACTTATATTTTTTTATAAAAGCTCTTTTATTTTTTAATTTAAAAACCTAAATTAAACGGAACTGTTTTCATGTCAAAAAAGGGACTGTCTCAGATTTGAACAGTCCCCTACCCACAAAATCGGCTAGTCAATCGAAATCGATTGAGGACGGTTGTTGTAATTGCCACTGCCATTGTTATTCCCCGTGGAAGAACCCGTGGGGGAAGCACCTTGTTGTTCCAGCCAACTTTTCACCGGGTCATCGGAGAGATTGAGTTGAAACACCCCGGAGAAAAACCCACCTAAAAAGGCAACCGGATGTTCGGTCATTTCTTTAAAAATTGGACTTAGTTCATCTAAAAACATGGAATGTCTCCTTTGGCGGCCAATGCTTCTCAGAGGGAGGATATCCCCCGGATTTCGCGATCGCGGGGGAAATTACCTACTTCTGCTGGTATCCTAGCGCGTTTGACACCAGAGTAGCCGTCGGCATCCCGCACCTTTCGGATCTACGGTCCCGATGGAGTGGTGAAATGTCATCCCCTCATCAACTAGGAGGGATTTTTTTCCGGTAACAGGCACTTATCGGAATCGCATCCGGCAGGTCCTGCTTCCGCTAATTCACCAAGGTCATAGCGCTGGAGGGCGTTTTTAAAGTCATCGGTTTTGCGACGAACTAAAACCTCAGCGCTGAGGCGATCGTACTCCGCTTTATCAATGGGTTCAAAGGGGAGACGGGGGAAGGATTGGCGATCGTCAAATCGAGCGAGTAAGGCGGCAGAAATATAGCCTTCATCGTTTTGGATGGCCTCATAAATGCGACTACCTAGGGCTTCAATTTCTGACTCCCGAACTTCCACCGTTGCTGATGTGTTATGGGTGACATAGTGGCTTTGAACATTCATATAAAAGTCCATTTGAGCCAAGGCGTTAAATTGACTAATATCAATTTCATCAGCACCGGGTAAATCGGCCCAACTCACGGCGATGGGAATTTCGACCAACCATTCAGAACAGCGCGGATCAAACGGATCATTCAGGAGATTTCCGTTCTCATCTTTATCCGATTGAGAGGGAATGACGCTGTAACCGTAGTCGATGCAAGCTAAGGCAACCGGGTCATTTTTACCGAAGGTAATGCGGCGAATAAACCGCTGGGCTTTTGGGGGATGCCACCCCGGAGATGCGCCGGTTAGTAAAGATTTTGTCCCAGAAGGTTGGACCGTGGTGCAACGATTGGGACGGCGCAATCCGTGGCGATCGCAATAATCCCAAACCTGATTATGAACAATATCACGCCAGCGCGTTAAATAGGCCGCTTCTTGACGCTTAAATTCGATTCCTTCCGGGGTTGCCGGACGTCCTTCAACCCACCAACGCAACCAATCCACACCAAAGGCATGAACAAAGAAATCAAACAATCCAGTAAAAGAAACCCCGACAATCGGATCGATTTCCCGGCTGTATTGATAGCGGGGTTCAGTGAATTTATGATTCAGCAAGGTTGCCACAGATAAAGCACCAGCGGCAAAAGCATCTTCTTGTTCGCGATCGTTTTCCGGGTCAATTAGATTGAGATGAACCTCAGAAAGGTTACAATGAAAATCTGCACCAATAATTTCCAGGGTTGTTATCCTAAAGGCTTTTTATCCTCTAGTTCTTATCCTTGAATTCGGATAAGCTCGGCGTACATTTTCAGCAGTTCGACTCCGCTCATTGCTGTCAGGCACTCTTGGGATGATTATAGTCTCTTATGCGAGTTTCACATCCTACGCTCTACGGTGGCAGATGCTTTTAAACAATCTGCTTACCTCGGTATTTCCTTCTCAGGGTTCACCGATTTTGCCCGATTTTTAACGTGAGGCAAAATTACTTACCACACGGGTTTAATCCAACGCGGGACAACCGATGCTCTAACTCTGGTTGAGAAATTTCTGGATAGCGATCGCCTATCCATTGCTTCCCTTTGCCTTCGTTATAAGCTTTCAGAAAATCCCGTTTAGACTCGCGATCGGGCATTAAATCGCAACTAGCTCGGGCAACGGCTTCACCAGCCCATTGAATGGCTCCTTCCCCAGAATAATATTGTTGACGCACCGCATCAATACATTCAGTTAGGGTTGGTTTATGGTGAAAAACCCTAGTGTGATTTGCCATTCTTAAGGCATCTCGTTCAGGGTCGATGCGCCAGTTTCCAGCTTCATCTTGTTGCCATAAATTCATTTTGGCATTAGCAAACAATTCATCATCGCTTGCGCTTTGGCGCATCCCGGCAGAGCGTCTGATGTTACCTGCCACGATCGTAGAAGCTGCTTCATCAATGAGTAAGCAGCATTCGACAGAATTTAATTGTCGTCCATTGGCCTTATTTAAAATTAAGGCAACTCGCTTATAAAGGTCAGTTAATTTAACTGGATTAGCAACGCCTCCAAACCCTTTGAGCGGTTCTCCGGCTGGACGAATATCGCACAGATCTACAACGACTTCAACGGTTGAATTGAAGCGCTGATCTGTGGAGAGTTCTAAGAGAGTTTGATAGGATTGCACCCATCCAATCCGGGAGTCTCCGACATTCATGAGGACCCGATCGCCATCGTAAGTCACCTCTGTTTCTTGGCGACGGCGATCGCTGGGGGTCATGCCAATTTCGCCTTGGAGGGTGATCTGGAGTCGGTTGCGAATCTTGGGCAACTGATTGATATATTGAGGTTCGAGGACCGCGCCGGTACCACATCCCATCATCGCAAGGCCCATTAACAACCCAAAGGCTCGCCAATCGTGGATATTTGTCGAGGAACAGTTATAGGCCCCAGAAAAGTTTTCCGGGCGTTCGATCCAGTCCGTGCCCCCCACCCACAACCAGCGACCCGAGGAGAGGGTTTTGAGTTGTTTCTGCATCTGGGTGAGGAGTGCCACCTCGTCGGAGTTGAGATTACCGAGTTTCTCTAATCCAGCAATGGTGCGATCGCAGACTTGCTCCCAAGTTTCGCGCCCCTCATCCTGGCGGCGGCTGTAAGTCCTAAAAAACACCGGATTCGCTGCCGGTGCGGTTTCGGGAAAATCGCTGTGGTGGCGCGTGCGTTCCAATTCTCGAACCATAAGTCAATCTCTTCTCGTATCCGCGTATAGCTGTAGATCAAGACTATACGCCATCTTAGATTTAGTGGTCAAAGGTTGTTAATTTTTAAGATTTGCGCTATGTCTAGGGCCAGGGGGGATACGGGAGATGGGGAGGATGGGGGAGATGGGGAGATACGGGAGGATAAATATTAACCTAAATGCTGAATGTGGATAGAATAAACCAAAGCCAGATTTTTGCGTGGGATTCTCCTATCCCCGAAGGGGAGGCTGTGCCAAGGGAGAGGCTACGCGGAGGGACTGGTTCAATCTACTGAGGGGCATCACCGCCGAGAATCGCCATGATGTTTCAATCTGCTACAACGCACCAAAGCGCTGCCACGGGTTACGATACCCTCCTTGACGTTGAACTTCGCAAAGTTTTTAAGGTGTTTGAGGGGGAAACTGCGGTCCGGGGTGTCGATCTCGACATTAATCGAGGAGAATTTTTTAGTATCCTTGGTCCTTCTGGCTGTGGGAAAACGACGACCCTAAGATTGATCGGAGGCTTTGAGACTCCTTCTGCGGGAGAGGTCCTAATTCGGGGTAAGTCCATGAATCAGGTTCCGGCTTATCAGCGCCCGGTGAATACGGTGTTTCAGAGTTATGCGCTGTTCAATCATCAGAGCATTGCGGAAAATATTGCGTTTGGGTTGCGAATCAAACGCTGTGGAAAAAGTGAAATTGAGGAACGGGTCAAAGAAGCGCTCAAATTGGTCAAAATGGAGTCTTACGCCAATCGTTATCCTTCCCAGCTTTCGGGAGGTCAACAGCAACGGGTGGCTCTAGCACGGGCGCTGGTGAATCGTCCAGCGGTTGTGTTGTTGGATGAACCGTTAGGGGCGTTGGACTTGAAATTGAGGAAACAGATGCAGGTGGAGTTATCTACGTTGCATCGGGATTTGGGGTTGACTTTTGTGATGGTTACTCATGATCAGGAGGAGGCCCTATCTTTGTCGGACCGGATTGCTGTGATGCATGAGGGCAAAATTGAACAAATTGGGAGCCCGAGTGCCATCTATGAGCGGCCACGCACGCCGTTTGTGGCGGATTTTATTGGAGAAACCAATTTATTGCCAGGACGGATTGAAGGCAGCGATCGCACC
This sequence comes from uncultured Oscillatoriaceae bacterium, assembly GCA_965650385.1. Classification (GTDB taxonomy): domain Bacteria; phylum Cyanobacteriota; class Cyanobacteriia; order Cyanobacteriales; family Laspinemataceae; genus Laspinema. The sequence continues at coordinate 42,866 of CBFGOM010000022.1, read as the reverse complement.
TCTTTGGCGATTCGCACAGGGACGGGATTAAAAATTGTGGTGGAACTGACCGAACCCTGGAGTAGCAACACATCAGGGGCGATCGTTAGTGTCCGCCCTGAAAAAATTAATTTGAGTCTGTATCCCCCCGAGGTGGAGGTCAACTGCTTTGAGGGGCGGCTCAAAACGGTGATGTATTTGGGAACCCATGTTCAGTATGTAGTGGAACTGCTCTCGGGGGATGAAATGGCGGTATTGCAACCGAATACGGGAACGAGCTTACCGGATCCTGAGACGCCAATTTATACCTACTGGCTTCCTACAGATTGTATTGCCTTGGCTGCGGCTTAGGCTGAAATTGGAGGGGTGCTCTACTCCCTTACCTGTGGATGCGATCGCTTGTTTGGACCATGTGGACGGACATCTATATGAATCGACGCAGTGTAACTCAATTTTTAGAGGAGATAGAATCCTACTGTCCCAAGAATGCCATTCTTACTTTTCTCGGCAGTGATGGAGAATCCTTTGTGGTTGACCTCAAACGAGAGGGCGATCGGGTCAATTATGGGTATCAATGGGGGATCAAGGAATTGCTGGTTAGCAAGTTACTGTCTAAAACTGAGCCTGTAGCTTCCCTGATTCTCCGGTCATTTTTACCTGAAATTGATGAACTGACCCATTTGCCGATTAAAGAACTCCGGGGTTATGTCCTCAAACTGGACGGTTCTGAGCTTGGATATGAAAAGCTTTTCCCGGAATTAATGTTTGCTTGTCAAAATACCGATGCGGAAACGGGGAATCCCCTCCCTTTAGAAACGTCGGTTCGGTATTGTTAGTTAATCTGAATGTTGGTTATCACACCACCTTGTCAAAATAGTGCGGATTCCGAAACCCCCAAAATATAGAATGAGCAGTGCTACACCGACCCGACGTCAGTTTTTACAACAGTCTGCGGCGGCACTTTCTGGTCTGGCGTTGTCTAGTTGTGGCTGGACCCTGGGCGGCCAACCGAGTCCAGAGATCGAGGAGGATACTCCTTCTGTGGCGGTGGACTCAACTGCTGCTAATGAATTGTTTATCTACACTTGGGCTGATTATACCGATGGAGATTTGCTCAGAAGTTTTACAGAGCAAACGGGTATCCGAGTGATTGTCGATATTTATGACTCGAATGAGGCAATGTTGGCAAAGATGCAGGCGGGCGGTGGCAGTTCTTACAGTATTATCTATCCCTCAGATTATATGGTGGGACGGATGGCTGAATTGCAACTGCTTAGACCTTTGGATCGATCGCGCCTTGAAGGGTTAGGCAATTTGTTTGAGAAGTTCCAAGATCCGGAATATGACCGGGGAAATCGCTACAGTGTCCCGTTTACCTGGGGGACAACTGGACTGATTTATAATTCGGCTAAACTCTCGACGCCTCCCGATGATTGGGAATATCTCTGGGCTCATCAGAGTGACCTCTCGCGGCGGCTAACGTTGATGAATGATGTTCGGGAAGTCTTGGGTGCAGGATTGCGATCGCGCGGTTACTCCTATAATTCTACGGACCGCGCTCAACTGCGTGCCGCTTATGAACATTTGGTCAATCTCAAGCCAGCCCTTGCCAATTTTACTACCGATGGCTGGCGGGATTTGATGTTGGCGGGGGATTTGGAGATAGCAATGGGTTACTCTTTTGATGCCCTCTCCGTCTCGGAGGAAAATCCGGATTTGCAATATGTGGTCCCCATGAGTGGCAGTTCGTTATGGACTGATACGATGGTCATTCCCCGAAGTGCGCCGAATGTTCAAGGTGCTTATGCTTGGATTAATTTTATGTTTCAACCCCGAGTAGCAGCGGATTTAATTGAACGACTCTATTTTGCCACCCCGAATCGTGCTGCTTATAATTTGCTATCCCAGGAACTGCGAGACAATCCGACTTTATTTCCTTCGGAATCGGTTTTAGATCGGTGTGAAGGGATTCTCCCCCTCGGAACGGAAAAGGAAAAAGAATATGCTCGGTATTGGATTCAATTAAAAAGTGTTTAAATCGGCGGTTAATCCCCCTCCTGGAAACGGGATACAACCGGGTAGGATTCACCCAATTTTCGGTTATGAGGTTCTAAAAATTTCTTGGATTGCTCCCAAAACCCATCCCTTGATTCACGATAAACTGAGTTTTTAGGTTAGCTCAGTTTTCCTAAGAGTGAATCTCAAAAAGCTCTAACCGATCGCGATTGAAATTCTGGTCTGTCCCCCTATTACTCTTCCCATGACTGTATCGCCCAGTAAGCCAAAAAACGAATCCAAAATCGGAAAACGCACCCTACCGGAGTGGCTGGGACCCCTGGCTTTACTCGGTCCTGCCGGAATCTGGTTATTCCTGTTGTTGGTTTTACCAACGGTGGTGATTTTTCAACTGAGTTTAGTGCCGGGAATTCAACCGGGCGATCGCGTGATTCCCTCGGGACTGGATAACTTCTGTCTCGTTTTGGGATTTGAAAATTGCAGATTTTCAGAGTTTGACCCGGTATTTCTCCAAACCATCGGGCGATCGCTCTTTTTTGCCACCGGCACTACAATAATTTGTCTCTTATTAGGATTTCCCGTCGCCTATTGGTTAGCCGTAGATACTCCAAAACGCTGGCGAAATCTGCTCTTACTCGCCTTCGTTTTGCCCCTGTGGACCTCTTCTTTGCTCCGTTCCTACGCCTGGAAAACAATTCTACGTCCCACGGGTGTTCTCAACTCACTGTTAGGGGTTGTAGGAATCCCTCCCTTAGATTTACTGCACCAAAGTTCCGCCGTATTCATCGGCATGAGTTACAGTTTTCTTCCCTATATGGTGTTAATTCTCTATGCCTCTTTAGAGAAGCTTGATAAACGCTTATTAGAGGCAGCCGCAGATTTAGGGGCCAATCCCATAGAAGTGTTTTGGAAAGTAACAGTGCCCCAAACTTTATCGGGAATTGCTGCTGGTTCTTTGCTAGTTTTTATCAGTGGGTTAGGGGATTTTGTGAATCCCGAATTACTCGGGGGGGCTTCCAGTATGACTGTTTCCCGGTTAATTTATGATCAATTCTTAGGCGTGGCAAGAGACTGGGGATTTGGTTCGGCCCTGAGTATGGTATTAATTCTAGCGGTGAGTCTGGCGATCGCTGGGTTAATTCGGTTTGGTGAAGCCACTCCTAAAAAATAAGCGTTTAACCGCTTTAAAGGGTTTATTCAAACGTCTAATTAATGCTTGCATGGTGAAATGGCATGACAGAAACGAGGCTCAAACAGGAGGATATTCCGGTAGATATGTTAAAAAGCCAGAGTCGAATTAATATCTCTTGGCAGATAGCATTTGCCGGTTTCATGTTTTTTTTCATGTACCTCCCCATATTGGTACTGGCATTTTACAGTTTTAATGAGTCTCGCTATAGTGCGAGTTGGGAAGGATTTACGTTAAAATGGTATTTCACCCTCTTTCAAGATGAAGCCATTTTAAAGGCTCTGAAAAATAGTTTAATAGTCGGGTTTTCGGCGATTTTCATTGCAGCAATTGTCGGCACCTTAATGGCAGTGGGGCTATCTCGCTATCGATTTCGCGGGAAGAGTTTGTATTTGGGAGTTTCTTATCTGCCACTGATTATCCCGGATATTGCGATCGCGGTTGCTACGTTGGTCTTTTTAGCCGCTGTCCAAATTAACCTGAGCATTTGGACCATTATTGCTGCCCATATTGTCTTCTGTCTTGCCTATATTGGGTTAGTTGTTTCTACTCGCCTCAGTGACTTAGACCCTCACCTAGAAGAAGCTGCCTTAGATTTGGGGGCGACTCCGATTCAGTCTTTTATTCAAGTATTACTTCCCCAGTTGATGCCCGGAATTGTCTCCGGTTGTCTGTTAGCTTTTGTCCTGAGTTTGGATGATTTATTAATTGCTTCCTTCACATCGGGAGGGGGGGCGGTGACCCTGCCAATGGAAATTTTTGGACGGATTAGAACCGGGGTAAAGCCGGATATCAATGCCTTGAGTGTGGTATTGATTTTGACTTCCGGTGCGATCGCCTTTCTAGGAGAGTTTATTCGCGCTCGGAGTGAAAAGAAGTAAACCAGAAAACGCCTCAAAATTCATGGCAGAGTCATGATGAGGGGATGCTAAATTCTAGTCCCTTAACCTGAATTTCAATCTGATGAGTGATGCTCTCAACCCCGCTAATTCCGAACCGAGTCCCCTCCCTGGAAAGATTGCCACGGCACCAGACCCTGTACTAGATGCCCCCTCCCTGGTAGATTTACGCCGCTATGATCAGTCATGGTTCGATCGCGGCAAGTCTGGCGGGTTTATCTTGCTGTGGTGGTTGGTGCAAGGGGTCGCTTTCCCCTTAAGTCCTCATTTTGCCCACGGATTTCGCCGGTGGTTGTTGCGACGATTTGGGGCAAAAATTGGGAGTGGGGTGCTGATTCGTCCTACGGCGCGATTTACTTACCCTTGGAAAATCGCAGTGGGGGACTACTCCTGGATTGGAGATGATGTGGTTTTATATAGTCTTGATCGCATTTCTGTCGGGCAGCATTGCGTCATTTCCCAAAGAAGTTACCTCTGTACCGGCAGTCATCGTCTCGACGACCCTACCTTTAACCTAGAGACTGCACCTGTGGAAATTGGTAATGGGGTCTGGGTTGCCGCAGACTGTTTTATCGCCCCTGGGGTGAAAATTGGTGCTAATGCGGCGATCGGGGCGCGCAGTAGTGTATTTACCAATATGCCCGAGGGTCAAATTTGTTTTGGCAGTCCCTGTCGTCCCCGCTATTCCCGCAAGGTTGAGGAAAAACTGCGGACGAATCTCCCCTAAAACAGCCCTAAAGAAACCTTTACTCATTCATGTTTCGATAGGTGGCAACGGCAGAGGGTGAAATGCGGTTGAGATAGCGGAAAATCCAGTATTTAAAAACCGTATCCAGGATGACGGGGAAGGTGGCAATAAACAGATAAATAAAGTCGCGATTTTCCGGAAGTCCCAGATGGCGAGAAATGCCTTCGAGGACGATTTCCCAGCCATGAGGGGAATGGAATCCCACGAAAATATCAGTAAATAAGATAATGATAAAGGCTTTGGCACTGTCGCTTAAGCCATATACGATATCATCAATAAATGATTTCAGGCTTTCAATTTCCCGGCGACTGTTATAAATAACTAAGCCAAAAGCAACGAAAGAAAATAAATCAGAAAAAATATTTTTAATCGCATCACTACTGCGATAAGTGTAGCGTTTGGCAACTTCTAAGGCTTTGAGTTTGATTTGCTGTTGAACGTCTTCTTCCGATAAATGTTGAGGAATTCTACCGATAAATTTGAGGTCTTCTCGCTCTGGACCTTCTAAACTTTCGAGTTGAGTCGCCAGGAGTTCCTCGAATTCTAGCATTTCATGGAATTGGGTTAATTCCATTAAGGCTTCTTCTTTCATATCGACATTGAGAAAGATTTCAGCTTCAGTGCCGATGAGGCGATCGTAGATTGGACCAACCAGAAAGTTTTTGGCAACTTGTTGGGTGAGCAGGGGTATTAAAATTAACAGTAAAATAAATTTGATGGAAACAATAGTTTTCGTTTTAGATTGACGAAATTCTTGGACCACTTCATCTTCGGCTTTGGGGTCCAACTCGCGTTTGAGGCGATCGAGAGTTCTTAAAATTGAGCGGGGTAAGAAGCTAGTTTGACCCGCTAGAGACCCAATTTCTTTGGTTTCTGATTCTGGGTCAGGAAGGGTTTCTTCTAGGAGAGGAGATGACTTTTTTTTACCATTAAAATGGCTTAATTTGGGAACATCTAAGGGGTAAGGAGGGGTAGAAGTAGCGAGGGTCCGTGTAATGGGAACCGAGGAGGGATTAGGTTGTGCTGAGTTGCGGGTATATTTAGCGGTGACTTCATCAATAAAACTGAGTTTATCTAAAATCACGGATTGAGAGGGTTGAGAGACAATGAACTCTGGGCTGGACCGCCGATTATCTTCGGGAGAGACCACCCGAACGGGGATAGAATCATCAAAAGGCCGATCGCCTAATTTAGATTGTTTGTAAATCTCCACAAAAGACCGGCTATTTCTAAATTCTCTTAATCGCAGCTTGATGATACTTAAGTTTCTTTTCAAGTCTGATTCATGAACAGAAAAAACGGTCTGCCCACAACTAGAATTTTCTGGAGAGATCCGTTGACTATTAAAATATTTTTTTTCAATTTCCTGAATGTTAACTGCCGCTTGATAGGCCAATTCCAGAGAGCGAGTCGGAGTTTCGATGAGCCATTGTTTAACGGAATTGAAAAACCCTGCTTGATTAGAAGAATATTTGTGCTTTTTCATAACCCTTCTTTACTCGAACCAACCGAGTACAATTTGACTAAGACTGACTCGAACTATTCCGGTGGTAACCCTTTTTCTTCATCCAGTTCAGGCTAGTTTTCCCGGAATCCAAGCGGGAGTTTGCATCAGGGACGATGGTGTTTTGTAGACCCGAGAGTTCACCGATTCTTTTGCCGAGAGGCAAGGCGATCGCCCCAGTCTCTGCCACCCTTGAGGGACTATCCCCTCGGGCAAGCAATAATGAAACCAGAGACCTCGCGCAAGCAACCTACAGTGGTCGTATGTTAACAAATTTGGTGGAGGATTAGGGGTGGGTAGAGCATCAATTTGGATCGTTGGATCGACTGGCAGTGGCAAGACGGGTCGTCTGGTTCAGGAGTTGTGCAATTGGGTTGAGTCGAATGGGGACCTAAACACTCCGCCCCTGAATCGTCACCGGACTGCTGCGGAATCCAACAGAGGGACTATTCGAGGGAGAAACCAACAGAAACAGGACTTCTTAATCTCTCAGACCCTACCGCGATCGCGCCGGTTGGGACAAGATGAACCCCCCTTGCTTGTCTTTGCCGCCACGGGAGACGATCGCATTCCCTTAACCGATCGCATCATCCATGCCACCTCCGGACGCTATCCCATTGACTCCTCCACCCCCCTCGCTTTTTTCCAACGGGAAGTCTTGCTATTTTGGCCTCTGTTGATTCAACACCTCAATCTTAGGGCCGAATTTCCCCTGCGAGTGCGTCCAGAAACTGAGCAGGAGTTGGCAACCCGCTTATGGAGAGATGAGTTGGACTCCGGACGCTTGCGCCAAGAGGGAATCAGCGAATATCGCATGGTCCGCAGGACTTTGGACTTATTGCAACTCGCAGCTTCTAGCGGCAGACGTCTCGAAGATATTTCAGTAATTTTACAAGAAGGAATTGACGATCCCAATGGCAATCTCGACCTCTGGGACTGCATGGGAGAAGTGTTGGTCAAGTGGCGCCGGTGGTGTCTCCAACGGGGTTTACTCACCTATGGGATTATCACGGAATTGTACTGGCGGCATCTCCTCCCCAATCCCATCTACCAGACTCAGTTAATTCGCCGCTATCCCGCAGTCTTTGCCGATGATGTGGACGAATACCCTAAAATTGTCCGAGATTTGTTTGAGGTTCTATTGGATGCGGGAATTCCTGGGGTCTTTACCTACAATCCCAAGGGGTCTGTGCGTCAGGGATTAGGGGCCGATCCCGATTATCTGGCCGGTTTGGTATCCCGTTGTCATCCCCAGCAGTTGGACGGGGTGAGTGGATTACAGGGAAGGTTAGGGACAATGGCCCTCCAGGTGATGGAAGACCCGACAGTGTATTTAAAGGAAATGGAGGAGACTGGATTATCCTTACCGGTGGGGTCGATTCAAACCACTGCCCGATCGCAACTGTTGCGGCAAACCGGAGAGGCGATCGCTCATGCGGTCCATACCGGCAAAGTTAAACCTGCTGAAATTGCTGTAATCGCCCCAGGTTTAGATGCGATCGCCCGCTACAGTCTCCAGTCTATCCTCACCAGCAAAGGAATTCCGGTCCTATCCCTCAACGAACAACGTCCCCTCGCCACTGTCCCCGTGATTCGCGCCTTACTCACCCTTTTAGCCCTCGTCTATCCCGGTTTGGGACGTCTCGTAGACCGGGATAGCGTTGCTGAAATGCTCGTTGTCCTTAGTCGTCGTCCGGACTGGGAATCCTTGAAAGAGACAGAGGAAGGCCCGAACCTCGTGCATTCTGCCTCTTTCCTCATTGACCCGGTACGCGCTGGATTATTGGTGGATCATTGCTATTCTCCCGCCACGGAACAGCCGAAATTGTTACCTGTGACCGCATTTCCTCGGTGGGACCGCTTGGGATATCGAGCAACCCGAGTGTATCAGGAGATTTTGGACTGGATTGAACAGCGGCGATCGCAGTTAACCAGTCCCATCGCCTTACTCAATTCGGCCATTCAAGAATTTTTAGGCCGTTCTAGCAGTTTACCCGGAGACCAAATTGCCGCCCTTCGCGAGTTAATGGAAACCGCCCAACATTATTGGGAAGTGGATCAACGGTTGCGCCGTTGTGGGGAACAGGATGCACCAGATTATGTAACCGTGGGTCAATTCATCCAACTGCTTCGCAAAGGCACGATTACGGCCAATCCCTTCCCCGTCAGTGCCTTGAGTGCAAAACCCGATGCGGTCACCCTGGCAACGATTTTCCAATATCGGGCGGCGCGACAGTTTCACCGCTGGCACTTTTGGCTAGATATTGGTTCACCCTTATGGTCTCGTGGCGGTGCAGCGAGTTTGTTTGCCGCACCCCTATTCTTACAAAGTTGGACCGGTGACCCTTGGACTCAGGAGGAGGAACTGCGGAATGATGAGGACCGATTGCAGCGGATTATCCTAGATTTATTGGGACGGGTGAGCGATCGCCTGATTCTCTGTCACAGCGATTTAGCTACCAATGGTCAAGAACAAACGGGCCCTTTATTATCGATCTTAAATGCTTGGGTTCCCTTAGAGGAGTAGATTTTCCCCAAAACAAAATAACGACTGAAGTGGTTCCTAAAAACTCGGAAAAAAATACTTTTCCCGTTTTGGAGTCCCGACTTCAGTCGTTTCCAAATTTTCAGCGTCAAAGGATTAATAAAACAATCCCGGACCTAAAGCATGGATAATTCCCCTAAGACATCCAGACGCTTATAGGGATTGAGGGTGATATGGGTTTCCGAGAGGGTCTCCGCGATCGCTGGGTCGATCCACCCCAATTGTTTCAGCAGGTGAATTGCTACCGCGTGTTTTGCCCGTTTGCTGCCATCCATAACTTTAATGGCTAACCCCATGCCTTCCCCTTCTCGTCCGATGCACAGAACGCCTTCGGCACCGCCTTTACTCACCAGTTCACCTTCGCTTAAGCGCATCAGTTCGGTGTCGAACTCGCCCGGTCCTGAAATCAAGGCGGGATGATGGGTCATGGCCCGCACGATGCGCTCCATATCTACGTTATTCCCGGAACACAAATGGGCGTACAGGGAGGCCATTTGACCTAACTCCATCAGATAAGTGGGTGCACCACAGTCATCCCGCGCACTGATGAACTCTTCCGCAGGCATTCGCAGCAGTTCAGCAATTTTGGTGATAATCAGGCGCTGCACCGGGTGATTTTTCTGGGTATAGGTTTCCAGGGGAAAATTGCGTTGTTTGCAAACCGCTAACATTCCGGCGTGTTTGCCGGAACAGTTATGGCTCAGGGGGCTGTCTTTGCCTGGGGGGGTGGGACAGTGCAGGGCGGTGGTATCGACGTCACACCGCCAGAGGACGTTAAAGGCTTGCCGCGCCTGTTCAATGGTTCCTGTGTGGGAACTGCAAATAATCGCCAAGTCGCGATCGTTGAGACCGAAGCGTTCTAGGGTGCCGGTGGTGGTCACTGCTAGGGCTTGAAAGGGTTTGAGGGCGCTTCGGACGAAGGCAGTGGTTTCGGAGTTACCGGCAACGGATAAAACCCGTCCTCGGTTGTCACAAACGACAGCCTGGACGTGATGGACTGATTCAATAATTCCTTCGCGCAGCAAGCGGACTTCTAGGGCTGCTGCTGCGGTACGTTTTCCCATTGTCATGGGTTAAATATTATGCCTTTATATTGGATAGGATGGGTCAAGGTTCAGGGTCAGCCGGTCCCAAGTCTGGGATAGAACGCGGAACGAACTGCCCTGGTACTGCCTTGTTTATACCAAATTCCACACGATCGCACCGACGAAAACCAAGATCCCGAGGATGGCAAAGGTTCGATGGAGGCGATCGAGGATGGGTTGGATTTGATGGCGCACAACGAGGCGATCGCGGGTTAAAATTTCCGGGGTTTTGGGCCAGGTTTGACCATCGTACCAGCCGGATTCTTCATAGAAGATGGTGGCATTAAACAGGCGATCGCGCACATAGCGCCACCCAAAATAGAGTCTCAAGAGCACCAAGGTCAAAATTAATCCGCCACCCCCGGTACTCCCGAGGATAAACTGACCCAGGGCCTTGGCAGGCGGAAAACTGGCTGCTGCCACCGGCGCACAGACTACCACGGATAGTCCCAAAATCCAGGCCATTTTACTCAGATAGCCTTTAATATCCCGAGTCGCCCAGCTAAAAAAACAGGACTCCTGAAGCTCTTGATATTCATTGAGCGGTTGCCAATCGGGAGGTACTGGACAGGCAGACACAGACGAAACCCTCATCGCTATTTCTTATGGTGTGCCATTGAGTTCGGCACTCAGGTCTAGGCGTTCGCCATGTCCCCAAAATGCCTCTAAATTGTAATACTCCCGTTCGGTGGGCATCAAGATATGTACGATCACGTCGCCATAGTCGTGAACCAGCCAACTGCCATGATACTGCCCTTCGACTCTCCGGGGAACCCGTTGGCACTCTTGTTCGGCTTGATAGGTAATGGCATCAGAAATGGCCCGGACCTGCACGCGGGAATAGCCGGTGACAATAATAAAATAGTCGGCGAGATAGGAGACTTCCGACACGCGCAATACAATGAGATCGCCCCCTTTACGGTCATCTGCGGCCCTGGCGATCGCAACAGCCAAACGGTAGCTATCGGAGTGAGTTGTGGTTTCAGCGTTTTCTCGGGTTAAAGCAGTAGTCGATTGAATCGGGGAAGAATCTGTCATTCACTCTCCATATAGTTTTAAAAGTTTTGGGCGGGTTTAGTTGTTTATAGCCTTTCTCTGGTGGGTGAACTACATCGAGGAACCCCCTAAATCCCCCTTAACAAGGGGGACTTTCCCAGTCTAAATCCTCTGTAACAAGGGGACTTTACCGGTTTAAAACCCTCTGTAACAAGGGAACTTTCCAGTTTCCCCCCTTTTTAAGGGGGGCTAGGGGGGATCGAATAGGCGTACCTCATGAATGGGAAAATTGCTATGTCCAGGAATTTTTACTCAAATTTTTGCTCAAAAAGCCGATGCTCTCCCTTGCTGAGAGTCTGTATCGGATTGGATGAGATTTTTGAGTTCATGCTAACAAATTTTAGGCGCTAATGCGATCGCTTGCCGATGCTTTTTGGCCCCGATGCTGTCCTTTGCTTTCTTGCATGGCCCAATTGCGGGTTAATATCGTCCGGGGATGAATCATCCGTTGCTGTTCGACAAGGTGACGTAAGCAGTAGTCTCCCGTCTGCCACACCGCCGCTACAAGATTTTCAACGCAAATTTGCCGCAACTGTTCAAGTTCGGGAGTGTTCCCACGTCCCGGTTCTAACGTATCTGCCAAATAAACCACACAACTGAGTGGGCTCATCTGTGGACTGCCCAGAGTATGATTCCGAATTGCCGCTAAAATTTCTGCATCGTTTACCCCAAACTCATCTCTAGCGACAATTGCACTCACATCGGCGTGTAACAGATGGGGTTCTTCGGTCAAGATTTCATCCAGTTCTAAGCCCTCAGTTTGAGCCATTTGCAACAATCGCTGAGGTTTAAAATATTTGGCTAAATCATGCATTAACCCGGCCTGTTTGGCTTTCTCTACATCTAGTTGATGATGTTGAGCCAGTTCCCCACAGAGTTGTTCGACGCGCAAAATATGTTGCACTCGCGGGGGAGTGACGTGATGTTCTAACCAAGTTAAAATACGATCGCGCATCATGGTTTAAATCTCCTATCGATGCGCTGACCGTTTATGCGTTCCTTTGCGGCAAGCGATCGCCTCTTCAAACAACGCTTCATATTTATTTAACGTCTCCTCAAAGGCATAATGGGCGATCGCATAGTCTCGGCCTTTGCGCCCCAAAGCTTCCGTCTTTTCCGGGTTTGTATATAAGTCTAAAATCGCATTTGCCAGGGCTTCCGGGTCTTCTGGGTGGACAACAATTCCCCCTTCACTATTTTTAATCGCTTTCGCAGCCGTCCCCGTAGCAGGTACTGACCCCACAATCGCCCGCCCACTTGCCAGCAACACTGGAATTTTTGAAGGCATATTAAACCCAATGACATTATGCTTTTGCAGCACTAAACCTACATCAATACCCCCCAACATCTCCGGTAGGTTTTCTCTCGCTTGAAATGGCAACAAGGTAACATTATTCGCCCCAAACATTTCACAATATTCCTTCACCCGCCCGATGGCTTTCTGTTCGCCAACCACCACAAAGGCAATGTCCGGAATATGATTTAATCTCGCTGCTGCTTTGATTGCCGTTGGCAAGTCCTGAGTGAGCGCAATATTTCCCGAATAGAGCACCACAAATTTCCCCGTGAGATGATGCTGATTCCGAAATTTATTATCCTCTTTGGGTAACGGCTTAATGAAATTTGTATCCACCCAATTCGGAATTAATGCAATTTTCTCGGGAGGTACAGATTTTCCTAACAAGTTCTCCACAAATCCCTCAGCAATTACGCTGATTTTATCTGCATTGTGGCAAGCAAATTTTTCTAGCTCCGTAAACGCTCGAATCACCTTTTGATTTTTCAGTAGCCCTACATGAACCGCCGCCTCATGTTGAATATCCTGAATATTCAAAACCACCGGACATCCAGTAATTCGCCCTAATAAAGTCGCCGGAATACACACCGGCAACGGGGGCACTGTTGCCAAAATCACCTGGGGACGCCACCCTATTAATGCTTGTGGGAAACTATTCAGGACAAAACTACCATCCAGTAATACCCGATCTAATAAGGAGGGTTGGGGGCGAATATATACCAAACTGCGTTGAATTTTTACGCCGTGTCTGTCTTCATTAAAATACCATTTGCCCTGATATTCTGGGTAAATGCGGCGTTCTGGATAATTCGGCATCGCCGTAACGACCCGGACTTCATGGCCTCGATTCACTAGTCCTTCTGCCAATTCGGTCATTAAAGGAGCGATACCGATCGGTTCAGGATGATAGTTGTAGGAATAAATCAGAATCCGCATAAAATGAGTGGTAGTCAAGGGAGTGCTGTTTTAATCATGGGGGAAAATGCCCATCACTCTGAAATTCTGGCGTCTTCAAGATTCCCCCCTCTTAAGACACTTGACCCAGACCCGGGAACAAACGAACAAGATAGACCAGGAATGGAGTTGCTCCTAGAGCAACCTGTGAGGGTCATTGTACTCACAATTCTCATTTCAGCCTCGTCAAGGATTCCTGGGAGGGCGCGATCCCTAGGGTTGGGTCAGGTGGCAACTCAAATGTGACTTGTTTTTGCTGCGCTCATGTCCCTGAAAGATTAAGCTCTATTCAGGTTCTTGCCGCTTATCCAGACTGCTCCTGTGGTTGGCCTCTTTTCTATCCTTTCGCAGGTCGTTGGACACCTAGGTGATTTGGCCTCAGGGCAGAACTTGTTTAAGTTACCTTACAGATTATTTTATTATATTATAGTGAAAAAAATACAGAGGCAATACCGGCCCATTCATGTAGCTGGATCTTGGTCTATTCTTAAGAAAATTTCCTGGAAGGGCTACAAAATTTGTTTAAATTTGGGTTAACTCCCTCTTGCCTGGGGCTTTTTTATCTTCGGGAAATCCCCGGGGTGGTTTTGGCCCTCGTTCTTCCCTACTGGCTTGCCACCCATGAATCGTGAGCGCATCTCTGTCTCAATTAGTCTAACTTCTCTTGACTTGTAATTTACCAATTTTAAAGTTGACTACGGTGGAAAACACCGAAATGATGAAGTAAAACAAGCGAATTACCCAGCCTCGACCAGCGTATAAATAACCGACTAATTCTGGATCTAATCGCGTAATTCGAGCAAATCTCGCTTTGCTTTGTCTCTCTAATTCTTCGAGTTCTATCATTTCTTTTTCTCGGACGGGCAAAGACGGGGATTTAGCCGTATAAATATAATATCCAATAAATCCGTCTTGTTGAGGGGTGGATTGTCTCAAAAAAGAATTGGTAATTAGCTCGGCTTGATTATAAGAAATATTCTCTTGAGCCGCAAATAATTGAACCCAGTTATAGTATCTAAAAATAGTGCCGGTACTAAAAATTAAGGGAACTAATACTGCTAAAGTTAACCCACTGACTCGGGAGGCAAAGTAACGGGGTAACAAAATGGTCGCTACGCCAAATCCCATCCCCAAAATCCCAAATACAATGATATTGAGAAGTTCCATGATTTCTAGGCTTAAAAGGGCATCGCCTATGAGGGGAACTTGGTAGACGAGGGCATCTCCCAGGAGAATGGATATAAATTTGATGACTAATGCAATCACGACGACTGCACAAGTCACTAAAAGATATAGCAAGGTGCGGCCCCAAAGTTTTAAGTAAAGCATCGGCTTGTCCAGAGGTGTCAGAAATACAGGCTGATAATAACATTTTGCACCTTTGGACTTACTCCTCAACTCTGTCCCGCCTTCTTAGCACCCAGGGACCATATTGAAGCTGGGTGGAGCCTCTGCCCGGGTTGGTAGCATATTTTGTTATAGCCAGTTTACGGGAGATTTCTGCCTATTTTTGATGTCCTTAATTGTTAATCGGTAATTGATTGGACCTTTGTCAGAATTTTGTAACGAAATGTTGCCGTTTTTTCTGGAATGCGTTAAGTTATATTACAGAGACTTGACTAGCTAGGAGTTTTCTGAATTATGGACGATACAAAAGCAAAATTCGGATTTACAGAGTTTGCGGAAACCTGGAATGGTCGTCTGGCAATGCTAGGTTTTGTGATTGGAGTGGCAACTGAGTTGCTGACGGGACATGGCATTCTGTCTCAGATCGGACTCATGTAGCTTTTAAAAATATTTTTCTTTCCTTCCTGAGAATCAAGCGAACAATCTCATGCCTGAAAGTAGCAAAACTGCTTTCAGGCAGTTTTTTTGGTTTGGGGAAGGGGCAATCCTGAATCCGATCTGCTTTTCGGGAGAGCGATCGCCAGGATTTGGGATCAATGCCTCTGCCGTGGTGAAAGTCGGCAACCACCCACACTGCTGCATAGTGGGGTACTTGCCCACGTAGAGGCGCCTGCACAGGCTGCAAGCGAAAACCGACTTTTGACAAGCGGATTTGGGATCAATCCCGGTCCGGGTTATCCATCTGGGGTTCCTCGGATTCAAAAATCGCGCCTAGCTTAATCAAATCGTGTTTTAGGGATTCGGAAATACCGATCGCCTGAGTAAATCGCGCCCGATCGCAGATGACACCCGTCCATTCCACACGACTAACATCAGCCCTGGTGAAGTCAGCATCCGTTAAGTTTGCCCGACTCAAATCGGCGTTTTTCAGCACAGCATCCACCAAACAGATCCCCGAGAGATTGGCCCCCCGCAGATAAGCGGCACTAAAATTAGTCCGACGGGCGATCGCATTGGTCAGATTGGCCCGATTTAAGTTCGTGCGTAAATCAGCATCACTCAAATTAGCCCCACACAGGTTAGTCCGGTTTAGATTGGCATTGGTTAACTGGGCATGAGATAAATTAGCCCCGGCCAAATTCGCACCGGAAAGATCCGCCAGTTCCAGATAAGCATTGCTAAAATCGGCCTTTTCCAATTCCGCATGACTCAAGTCTGCGTAATGGAAATCGAGATTGCTCAAATTACCTCCAGCAAAATCCTGGATGGGATTGAGTCCAAGACTATAGGCGATCGCGATAAAATCATCGCTTTTAGTTTCAAAAAACAACTCCCGGGCGATCTCCAGTAGACGATCCTGACACTCCCGCACGCGCTCGCCATCCCCGAGGTGCTGATAACCAATTTTTAACTGATAGAGGAGTTGACCTTCCACGGCTTTATCTGCCATTTCAATGGCGATCGCCATCCGACGTTGTTGATAGGCGATCGCCCGTTCATACTCTCCTAGAGTCGAATAAGCCGTCCCCAAATTCAACAGCGCATTCCCCTGTCCTTGGAGATCCTCCTGCTCTTGGGCGATCGCCAGATGTTGCTCATAACAATCCACTGCCCCTGTTAAATCTCCGAGAGCCTGATACGCCGCCCCCATATTCCCTAGGGCAGCCCCTTCCCGACTTCGTTCCGCCGTTTCTCGATACAGAGTCACCGCCTCACGCCAAGACTCCAGGGCCGCCTCAAACTCCCCCTGCTGATATTGGGCAATTCCTTGTTTTAGCAGTAAATCTCCTTCAATCGTCATCTTCATCACA
Organism: uncultured Oscillatoriaceae bacterium; assembly: GCA_965650385.1. Taxonomy (GTDB): domain Bacteria; phylum Cyanobacteriota; class Cyanobacteriia; order Cyanobacteriales; family Laspinemataceae; genus Laspinema. The sequence goes on along the minus strand of CBFGOM010000022.1, from coordinate 26,436 downwards.
TAAGCATCAGGTTAAGGGGGAGCAATTGGGTTTGGACTCCTACCATTTCTCAGTGTTTTAGGCCCGGTCAAGGCTCAAAAATAGCACCCCTTGCCTTGAGGTCCTGTTCCATCTGTGCCGATAAACCCGAATCCAGCTTGAAACGAGCTTGATCCACATTGGCCCCAGTCAGGTTGGTATTTGTGAGGTTGGTCATGACTAACCCCGCCTGATGCAAATCTGCCCCGGCCAGATTTGCACCGGACAAGTCCGCATCACTGAGATTGGCATTCCTTAAATTGGCCTCTTGCAAATTGGCATTTTTGAGCGAGGCCCCGCTCAAAGAAGCTAGAGCCAAGCTGCATCGATGGAGGTCTGCACCGGATAGGTTGGCATCACTCAAGAGTGCGCCACTAGCATCAGCCCCGGCTAATTTGGCCCCAGTCAAGTTCGCTTCACTCAAATCAACATCACTCAGGTCAGCCCCGCGCAATTTTACCCCGGGGAGTTCGGCACCGCTGAGGTCTAGTCCCTGTAAGTTACAACCCCAGAGTTTGGCCCCAGCAAAATCCCGGGCCGGATCCATCCCGGCGAGGGTGGCGAGTTCGATAAAGTTATCGGTGGTGGCGTCTAAAATTGGGGCGATCGCCTCCACAATGGGGGACAAGTCTCGATGGAGGGGAAGATCTTCCACCACCGTTGGTGCTTCCGGTGAGCCAGTATAGTGCAGTTCCGTCCGGGTGACGTGCGGTTGGAACTGACGCTCAACGAGCGATCGGGTTAATAGTCGTTCTAGGATGCCATGTTGATTAGGATTGATATCATGGGGCCACAATCCTTCGGACTCTACCATCAAGATATTAGCAGCACTCACCTGAAATGTGGCTTGTACCCGCACCGGCGTTCCATTGACTTGCACCCGGGCGAGTTTCAAAAGTCCCAGGCTGCCTTTGAGGAGGGAACCATCCCCGGTAATCTCTAAAATCCAATGGGAAGGGGTGGGGGTCCCGGTGGTGACTTGACAAGAAATCGCCTGGGATGGGGAAGAGGCGATGTCTGCTAATTCGGTCAGCAATCCGACACCTTCGGGGAGGGTTGCATTTTCCAGATTTAACATGAGCTTGCCACCAGTCAGCCCAAACTTAAAACGACCGCCGAGGACCTCTTGCCAGACTTCCTGAAAGTGTAGGGTCAAGTTCAAATCCAAGAACGCGGTGTCATTGGGGGGATCTAAGATAGGAGTGCCGGTCAATTCAATAGACAGGCACTGGAACTGTGGATGATTGGAAGAGGGTTGTTGCATAAACCAGGAGCGAACGATCGGCTTTGGAATTTGCCTAAGCTTTTACCGTATCACGAGCTAGGGCATCCCATCTCAATTTGCCAGAAAACGGCTCCCAGGCGATCGCGGAGTGGGTTGAATACTAAATCCGCATTTCAAAATCCGCCTTTAAAAAGTCGTTTTAGTCTTGAACCCTTACTCGCTGACAAAGACAGCGAGTGCCCCACCGTTAACGAATGCAGATTTTTATAGACCTTAATAAATACCCAATTCTGTATAACCCCCAAAAAAATTCAAGGGCGCTGCTTTGGAATTAAAGCAGGCCCGAATTAGAGGTTGATGCAATTTAATAGTTGAATTGAACTGACTAATATTAGCGAGACTCAGAGGCTCTCAGACTGTGGGTCGCGATCTTTGGCATCAAATCTAATTGACCTTCACCATTTAGACCGACTGTTTCGGATTAGCTCATGGATGCGCCATTGCTGTTATAAGGCTGACAGCCATTAGACTGGCACTGGTTTCCATTGCTTTTCCAGCACTCGTTTCCCTCTAATCCAATTTCTTCAGCACTTCTGGTTAACATGGAGTGTTGACGATTTTTGGCGAGATGTTGATGACGAGTCATTCTGACGCGAGCGATATCTTCAGACATGGGATTATTCTCCTTTTTTTATCGGTGAAATTGTACAAAAAAATGATTGATGCCACGGACAATCCGATTGATTTAGCTCATCGTGGATTTAGAGCGGTCATAAGAAGTCCGGAAGTCAGAAGGGGGTTTGCCTTGAATAGTGCTGGAATAGTCGTCAGGATCTAGACCGATTTCAGCGGCGCTCCGGAATAACATGGATTGCTGACGGTTTTTTACAACTTGATGGTGACGCATCATTAAGGCACGGGCTTGATCTTGAGTAGACATTTGAGTAGCCTCCTGGTTTTTTTTTCGGGCAGGTTTTTGTTCCTGTTTTTACTATAAGGGCAAATTCTGTAAAAAATGCTACAAAACTGGCTATTTTTACAAAAATTTACATAAATCTTTGGGATCACTGGAAAGTCTTGTCAATAGGGCGATTCTGGTCGGTGTATTGTGACTAAGTATTGCAGCAGGTTAAGTTTTCTTGTGATCCTGAGAAGATTTGGGAGATGGGGGAGATTGGGGGAGATGGGGAGGTTGGGGAGATGGGGAGAATTTTTGGTAATTGATGAAAAATTGCGGCCAGAAACCTGGGTTCTGGTCGTTGGACTCTCATACTGTACTGACTCTGGCCCTAGGGGGATAGTTGGTTGACTCGTTGTTGCGCGTAGAGGAGATTGGTCTGGTATTCTTGGACCTTTTGTTGTGCGGTGGAATAGTCTGGACTATCAGAAGGGACGGATTTCATCAGACTGATCGCCTGATGCCACTCCTGAGAAACCTTCATCCAGTCTTCCGGGGTTTCGGCCCATTGGGTCAAACTGGCGGCACTCATCGCCTGATTCACGGCATAGCGGAATATTTCCTGGGGTTGCGGAGAGGGAGAAGGGGCTTGGTCTGGAGGGGGTGGGGGCAGTAAGGGAGAGTTAGTAACCGGCATGGGGAAAAGTGGAGGCGGTGGCGGGGGTGCATAAGCAATTTGGGTGATTTGCTTTTGAGCGTAGGACCAATTGGTTTGGTATTCGACAGCCTTTTGTTCGGCAAGGGGGCGATCGCGACTGTCGGAGGGGACAGCTTCCATCAGGGCGATCGCCTCGGACCACCAAGACTCAACCGTTTGCCATTGCGCCTGAGTCCGTGCGGATTGAGTCAGGGTCGCCGCTGTCATGGCTGCATTTACCCCTTGGCGAAAGGCGTCTTCCGCTGGAATGGCTGCAACGTCATCCCCTGGGGAGGGTGGAGAAAACATTACCCACGGAGCAACAAGGGTAGTAAAGCCCCCGACGAGATGAACAGTAGCTAGGGTGACTGTAGCGATCGCCACCATAGCGAGGTAGAAAGACATTTTGGAACGCTGAGGCGCGATCGGTGCAGGGGTTTGAACCGAGGAAGCAGAAGACTGACAAAGCCAAACCGGGAGTAATCTTTTGTGACTGGATTGGGGTGACAAGCGCTCAGAAGGGTTACGATGGGAAGGGCGGTTCAGCTCTGAGCTTGTCACCTTTGTTGCGATAAAAGATTGGGAACGAACCCGTTGAGTGGGTTGAAACAGTGAATCTTGCCAATCACAATGAGGACAATTAAAGGAGTGGGTCCGAGACTTCAAAGGGACCGAAGTGCCACAACGGGGACAGGGAAACTGATGAAACAGGGAATTAGAATCAGGCATTGATTCGAGGCGATCGCCGCAGGCAACTCGATCTTTTTTAGCACAAATTTTTGTCATTTCCCGAGTAAACCCCGGACAAACCTTTTAAAAAAACCGGGTGTCTGAGGAGGAAATAGAGCATTGAATCTATCCTGAATACCCAGCAACCCGGTTTCTATGCAAGTGACAATCAATTTCCATTCCATTGCGATCAAGACAGATTACAAGGGACGGTAAACTCGGTAATTAATCTCTGGGAAAATATTATCAATCGCCTCAACCTTAGATAACCAACCCGAATCAATTTTGCCGGTATTGATATCCTCATAAAGTTTATGGAGACGCATCAAATGCGATCGGGTCCGACGAACCGCATAAGGAACCATCGTCCCTGTCCGCATGATAAACGCCCAATCCGAAGACTGAGCTAGGAGCAATTCTCGGGCCGCTTGATTGAGTGCACGCCACTCCAGCTCATCCGCCGGGTCCCGATGACTCAACTCGATCATCCGTTCTGCCGCCTTATGTAAATGAGGGTAAACCCATGTATTCGTTTCATTCAACCAATACTCGTGGAATCCTTTATAACCCCAGCTAGACTGAGAGGGACGACACACCTGTTGAGTAGGATTGTTGCGCAAGTAATCGGCGAGGTGGGTCATTTCGTAAGTACCTTGGTCATACCAAGACTTGCGGAAGAGGTAATCAATGAACCAAGGGCCTTCATACCACCAGTGACCGAAGAGTTCCGCATCATAGGGGGAGACTACAATTGGGGGGCGTTGCATAATGCCGTGGAGGTGTTCGACTTGACGCGCCCGGTTAAACATGAAATTGCCTGCATTTTCAGCAGCCTTTTCTCGCGCCCAATAGGGGTCATAAAGCGCCTTGTCCCCTAAACCGAGACCGCGACCGGTGATTTTGTGATATTTAATCCCGACATTCTTGCGCTGACCATTGGGCATGATGTACGGCTTGATATATTCGTATTCAGCCTCCCAACCCAAATCCTTGTAAAATTCGCGATATTCGGGGTCACCGGGATAGCCAACCTCCGAAGACCAAACTTGTTGGGAGGATTCGTGATCGCGACCGAAGACCGCCACCCCTGACTCGGTAAAAATGGGGGCATAAGTGCCAAAGCGGGGACGGGGACGAGCGTAGAGAATGCCATGACCGTCCGTGAGAAAATAGCGCAGACCGGCATCCGCCAACATTCGCTCTAAACCTTCATAGTAGGCACATTCGGGGAGCCATATACCTTTGGGGGGACGACCGAAATTTTGTTCATAATGTTCGCAGGCGACCTGGATTTGGGCCCAGACTGCTTGGGGGTACATTTTCATCAAGGGGAGGTAGCCATGAGTGGCACCACAGGTGATGATTTCCAGATTGTTGGAGTCTTGGAATTGTTTAAAGGCAGAGACCAAATCGCGATCGTAGCGTTCCCAGATTTGGCGTGTGTCATTAAACTCGTTGGCATAATGTTCCGCTAGATAGCGAATGTGCCCATTGTGCTTGTTATGCTCAATTTCCAGTTCAGCAAGTTCTTCGAGTTTAGCGAGGTGTTCCTCGTAACGGTCTTGGAGTAGGGGGTCCCGGAGCATTGACACCAAAGGGGGCGTCATACTCATGGTAATTTTGAAATCAATCCCATCCTGCTTTAGACCTTCAAATACTCGCAGTAAGGGGATGTAGGTTTCTGTAATGGCTTCATAGAGCCATTCTTCTTCTAAAACATAATCACTTTCGGGATGGCGGACGAAAGGAAGATGGGCGTGGAGGACGAGCGCAACGTAACCAATAGCCATAGTGTATTGTTTCTAGTGTAAGAGATAAAACTGACGGCAGCTTCAGGCAAGTTTTCTGTATGTGTAAGATTTTAGAATGAAAGAGGAAGCTATCAACCAATTGATTGAGGCAGATGACAGAAAATTGTGATCTAAGTCGGGGTCAGACAACCTCAGTTAGGTCAAACCCGGGGAAGATTGTTACTCATCGGAGGCACCTTTACCCGTTTCTCTCTCGTCTCGTGCATCAAGAATGACGGAATCACTGGGGTTCCCTGGTAGAATTCAATCCCATTACATTTCCCCGGAAGGGACAAGGAACTTGGACAAATGATCAAAAAAATAGCTGTGGGACTCCTAAGTGTTGCCGTTGGTGTTGTACCTACAATGGTGATGCTGACTACTCCAACTTTGGCTCAATCTGTAGGGGTCGAGAAGGGGAGACTGGAGCGTGTGATCTTGGCACAGGCTGCGACCTGGGCCGATGTCACTTTGAGATTAGAAGACCTGCCAGGGGGCTTTACGGCGATGCCATCCTCTGAGGTAGCGAAACTTAAAGAAGAACTGTCTCAAGATGGGATGGATGTTGAGAATGTTTTTGCTTTTGTGGGACAGCAACAGTTTCAACTGATTATGGGGATAACCACGAGACTGGAAACGGCGCAGCAACAGGCGGAATTTGATGAATTACTGCGGGATCCGGAACAGTTGAAGTCATTGTTAGCAGAAAACCTGCAAGGCACAAACGTGCCTCCGCAAGCCTTAAATAATATCAATAATATCGGCAATGTGGCGGCAGGTGTGAGCTTACAAGTGGATTTGGATGGCTTGTTAGGCCGGTTGGAAATTTTGGTGTTGCGCAGAAACCAGATGGGGGCGTTTATGTTTGTGTTATATCGCGATGATGACAGCCCCGTATATCCGATCGCTCAAGTCGGACGCACACTAGATCAGCGGATTCAACAAGTACCAATTCGGCGTAATTAGTGGCGATCGCTTGAGGGAATTGTTAGTTTGAATACAGACAAGATGACAGGAAGTCAGCTAAAGGAATTTCCCCTTAAATGACTGAGAAACCTCTTAGGGCGATCGTCGGGGAAATTCTGACTCAATTCGTTGGATCTACAGGTTAAGCGATCGCGGTTTCAGGTTGCCTAAAGCATCCGCACAGGCCGGTGAAGATCACCCGGTATTTTCACAAATTTGCTGGGAATTCATCAACAATTCCTAGAGGAAAAGCCGGTTTTTTCTGCGGTCTCTTGACCTCTTTTCACGACCTTCTAGGCATCAGTCCGGGCTAACCTGTACCCGGACTGAGAAACTATCAAACTGGGCGCGATCGGCTGAAAATTGCCGCGATTCCCTCAGCAATGGTAGATTTTAAAACAACTTTAGCCATCACATCCCGAATGATGACCGTAATAGAGTGCAACCGGAATCTAACATTGAAAAAATTGTCGAACGGATCTTCCTCACCCACCGCATCACCCGCGCCGATCAAAAAATCTTTATGATGACCCTGCTATCGAAGGATTCCCTGACCCCAAAAGAGCAAATTTTGATCGACCGAGTATTTGAGGCCCTACGCCAGGGATTGTTAAGGGTTGTAGATTAGACCGCAAGCCACATCTTTCCCAGGAGTTCCCCAACATCAAGGAACCCTAACAAGACCGGGGGAGTTGGCGAATCATCTCGGCAGTCTGGGGATTAGGGTGAGGTCAAGGGAACGGATTAGGACGTTCCATCCGTGGCGATCGCCGGTTTCGGGTTGATTTGACCCGGACCCCTGAACCGGAAGCCATCCCACTCGACCCGGCGATCGCCACAGGTGACGTACCCTCGCCCCAATCTGTCTGCCCAAGACGAACTCAGGGCCTCAGAGGCCTTACAAACTCGGGGTTCTTGAGAAAATATTTACTCAAGCGCCAAAAATGAGGGCCAGAAAGCCCGGTTCCTGCCCGTTTTATCTGCTCGTTGAACGGATGTACTCGATGATGTACTAGATAAAGTCAAAGTTTGAGGTAAAATCCGATCTACCGACTAAGCTAAAGTTTCCCGTGGGTATTCTCGACAGTAAGATGATTTCAGAATCTACCTACCTCCTCCCATGCCCTTATTTAATGCACCGATAGACCAAAAAGAACTCGCCAGAAAGGGCCAACCCGAGGCGATCGCTGCTGTAGTCAATCACGCGATTCAATCTCAAGGGATAACTGCAAAAGCCGTTCTCAAAGACGGTTCTTTGCTCCTGTTGCTGGAATCGGCAACAGTCCCAGATTCCACGGCCCTAGTTCCTTTCATCAAGAATGGTCTAACTGAGTTGGGGATTGAGTCAGTTCCTACCTTGAAGATTTACGGACGCAAAATTGGCGATCGCCTTCCAGCGTGGCAAGAAGAAATAGACATCGAACCCCCAGAGGAAGCCTTCGCGACCGATGAGGATATGTTCGCCCCCGATGAGGATATGTTCGCCCCCGATGAGGATATGCTCGCTGGAGATGAGGATATGCTTGCCGGAGATGAGGACCTCCTCCCAGACGACGAAAATCTGATGCCCAAGGATGATTTAGAGGGGTCGGATGAATACGAGGAAGAGGAATACGACGAAGACGAGGAAGAAGACATCCCCTCGGCCAAACCCCAGGGCAAAAAATGGTATCAAAATAAAGTCCTGCTGCTCGTTCCTCTGGTTATTTTAATCGCAGCACTAGGCGGGGGTGCGGCCTACTGGTTCCTGATGAAAGGTCAAGAAACCACAACTCCAGCTTCAGACTCGGCGGACCCCGCAGCGGAAACTCCGGCCCCAGCCACGGACCCTGCACCAGCCCCCCCACCAGCCCCTACAACCCAGGCTCCGGCCCCTACACCGGCCCCAACTCCGACCCCGGCCCCTGCACCCGCAGCCAATCCATTTGCAGAAGCGGTGAGACGAGCAACCCAGGCAGCAGAGCAATCTTTAACTGCTCAAACCCAGGCAGAATGGAATCAGATCGCAGTGCTGTGGCAGGAGGCCAGTGATTTGATGAGCCAAGTCCCCGAAAGCAGTGCTAATTACGCTGATGCTCAACCCCGAGTGGGACAGTATCAGCAAAACGCTGATTCGGCTCGACAACGGGCTGCCAACGCGTTTGAGTAAAACAAAATGGGTTTTAACTCCAGGTAAGGAATTGGGGTGATTGAACGGAACAAACACCCCAGAAAACCCAAGGCGTCGAGACCTTTGCCCAAAGGGATTGCGGTGGGAGTGATCGGGATGGGTGCGAATGGTTTTATCGGCAAAACTAACCCGATCCTTTATCCTTATGCTTATCGGTATTCGCGCTTTTTCCTAATCATTCCTTCTGTCTAGCTATGACACAGACTGAGCTTTTGGAACTTGCTAAACAGGGCCGCCCCACTGCGATCGCCGCCCTAATCAATCGGTCCCTAGAACCCAAAGGGATCACGGCGAAAGCGGCTCTTAAGGGTCGGTGCTTGCAGATTACCCTTGCAGCCCCCAAGGTTCCTAATCAAAAGGTTTTAGCTGGGTTTATTTATCAAGGGGTGATGAAATTGGCTCCCGAGGCGATCGCCTCTCTGAAAGTTTTAGGTCTTCAGACGGGACAGACAGCCCCCGCCTGGTCCCAGGAGTTTAAGCTGTTTCCCCAGGCTGAATTCTCGGAGGAACTCTCTGCGATCGCGCCCTTAGAGGCTCCGATTTCGCGGATGGGAAACTCTCGCAAGTCCTCAACCGCCACTCCACCCCCCTTGGTCACTGGACCAAAAAACCCTGGCAGAATCCCGCAATCGCGCAACGGAGATCGGTCCCAAACACTCCCCGAATCTACCGATCATTTGGCCCCAGTCCCTGAGAGTTCAGAACAACTCGCTGAAGGGCGATCGCGTCTCACCGCCCTTGACTACGAGGACCTACTCCGAGACATCGGTCGGTTTCCCCAAAAAGGAAAATACAGCGTAGATTACTACTATGCCATTCCTAAATTTGCGGAAGCGCTGTCCGAATTGATGCCTTCCACCAGTGAAATCCTTGATGTAGTTGGGGTGCGATATCAAGGCCAATTAGCCTGTCTTGTCCTGACTGAGCGCGGTTTAGCTTGTTTTTCTTGTCCCGATTTTTCCCGAAAAGCGATTAAAACTTTTGGGGTAAATTTGAATAAAATTAGTCACCTCAGCGCGGGAAAACGAGGGCTGAGTCTTTATCAACCGAAAGGTATCAAAAAAAACTTTTATTTCTATAATAAAAGACTGGGGAAAAATTTTATAGAAGGCAAACTTTCTGAGTTTATTTCTATCGAAAAAACTCGATTTATTAGCGACGATCGCCATGAAGTGACCCTAACGCTATTGGGGTATTTTATCTTGTTTTTATCCCTGGTGGTCAATCTGGGCGGGTTGGGAATGGGAGTCTGGTTTTTAATTCAAAGAATGATGGGAAATCCCTTTTAATGGGGTTCAATTTGTTCCCAGATTGGGGAGATGTTCACCCCGCCCCTGCAACCTTTAACACTAGAGAAATTCTCTCGGACGAGTGAGCTTAAATCAAACATGAAATTTCGGCGAGGTGGTTTAGCTCAATGGTAAATTGGATCATCCAGCAGACAAAACAACTGCTGACGGTTTTCGGGGCTATTTTTACCAAAGATTTGTTTAAAGTCGGCGGGAATGAGTTTTCCCTGAATCGCCTTGCTCAACTGATATTACTCAGTGCGATCGCCTATTTTATCTCTCGGAGTGTGAACGAATGGATTAAGCGCCGGTTATTAGGGCGGTTAAAATTTCACATCGGGACCCGAGAGGCGATCGCTGCTGTCATGGGGTATCTTCTGAGTGCCCTCTCCTTTCTAATTGTCCTGGAAAGTACCGGAATTGACCTGAGTTCCCTCACGGTTGTGGCGGGTGTTTTAGGAATTGGGATTGGTTTTGGGTTGCAAAATCTCGCCAGTAACTTTATCAGCGGCATTACTTTATTATTTGAACAACCCATTAAAGTCGGCGACTATATCCAAGTTGATGATCTCTTTGGAACCGTTGAAAAAATCTCCATTCGTTCCACCATTGTGCGGAGTCGTGATGGAGTCTTTGTCATCGTTCCTAATATCCGATTTGTCGAAACTAATATTATCAACTGGAGTTATCAAGACCCAAAATGTCGCCTCCATATTCCCATTGGCATTGCCTACGGGACAGACCCTGCCTCAGTCACGGAAGCACTCCTCAGCGCAGCGCGGAAAGAACGTCAAGTGCTCTCTGATCCACCGCCTAAAGTCTGGTTTGAAGGCTTTGGAGACAGTGCCTTAGACTTTCAACTGTTAGTCTGGATTGATGAACCGGAAAACAGTGAACCGATTAAAAGTGCCTTAAATTTTCAGATTGACTGTGAATTGCGTCAGCGCGGTATCGAAATTCCCTTTCCTCAGCGAGATTTACATATTCGTAATCTCGACTCGTTCAAGACCCTGTTTAAACATCAAGTTCCCACGGTCCCGAGTCAAGAAATGCTTCCCCCTTCGGAAAACCCTAATCCGAAGCTAGAACAATCGATTCCCAAATCCCCGAATAATTGGACATTGCGCGATTTGCTGCGGCGAATGCCGTATTTTGAAACCTGTAGCGATATGGAATTGCTGCACTTAATTGAGTATGGATATCGCCAATTGTTTCCCGGCGATCAATTAATTTGTCGGGAAAATGACCCGGGGGATTCTTTTTATATTATTCTCTCCGGTTCCGTTGAAGTGTTTTCCCAACGACTGCAAAAATATATTGCCAGTCTGCACGCCGGTGAGTTTTTTGGAGAAATTTCTTTACTGATGGGGATTCCTCGTTCGGCAAGTGTCAGAACGTTGGAAGATACGATTTTATTTGTAATTGATCGCAATGATTTACAACGGTTGTTAGTCACCCATCGCAATTTAGCCGATCGCATTGCAGAAAAGTTATCCGAAAGACAACAATCCCTCAAAAGTTTAGGATTGCTGGTGGATGAAGAAATTGAAGGGGAAGAAAAGCCCTTGATTTGGATTCGCAAACGGTTAAATACTCTCTTTGGAATTTAAACCGCCAGCGATCAAGACTGGATTGGAGCAACAGGAGAGCTTAGAGACAAGGGGAATTTTCCAGTTAAAACCGTCCCGCCGTTTAAATCAGCGTGGTAACCTAGGTTGTAGAAAACTGGACTCGAATTCCCCAGTCCAAAGGATAAATCAAAGCTTCTCTCGACGTAAAAGAGCTCCTTGAGTTTGGGCATCTTCGCTGTAATTGCGATAGAGTTCCGTACGGTTTTGGGCGATTTTGTACCGGGGATGATCCGCCGGGACTGAAGCCATCAACATGGCAGCCTGTTCCCACTTGGCAGCAATCACCAACCATTCCGAGGAAGTTTGAGCCACTTTTCCCTCAGCATCGGCTTGGATAGCTAGTCGCACCGCTTCTGCAAAGGCATCGCGATCGGAAACCGCCTCCGATGACTCTCCCGAATTGCCGGAAGTCAAGGAAAATTGACCGGAATTCAATCCGGCTTGAATTTGGGGCCAGTTATAAATCAGTAAACCCAGCGTCACCAGTAACAGGCTCACCCCCAAGCCATTGAGGATCCCCCGGCGAAATTGGCGTTCTTCTCGGACTTGACGCGAATAGGGGGATTTGGGGAAAGCTGGGTCAGTGCGGGGTTTTGGACGGCTGAAATCTTGGCCCATTTGTTTGAAGATATTGGGTTTTTTGAGGGTAATCAGTTGGGACCAGAGGAGTTGATTTTCAGGGTCCCGGTTAATTTCCTCCAACCACAACAACTGCTGTTCTCGCACGAGGCGGCTGTTGATATGGACTCGACGAATATTGCGCGGTGCCAAAGACTCTAAAATCTGTCGAATGCGATCGACCAAAGTAGATTGGTCCAGGAGTTCAGGACTCCCCGCCTCGCATAGCAGTTGCAACACGCCATCAGCAAACACGGCGCGGGTTCTGACGCCGAAAGGAGCCAGTTTTTCATTCAGGACTTGAATAATCGCCGATACGCTGCCCTGGCGAGCTTGATTGGCGATATCATCCATCGGATGTACCATGCTTGGGTTTAGCAATTGATTGTTTGTCAACTCTATAAAAGCGGTATTGGTTTGCATTTAGAGATATAGCGTATCAGTTTTTTTAGCAGGTCAGCCTTGATTGACCGGGGAAAACAAAAAGCTGTCTATTAAGGCTCCAAATCAGGGCCAAGGGAATTTGTTGCCACACCGGGCTGACCCGCTCAACAGGACTGATGGGCGATCGTTGGAATGTCATCGGATGGAATAGAGGTTTTTCCTCTCCAGCCTCTATTATCTACACCTGATGTTCTGTAAGTCCTGAGCAAGTTTGAGAAAACCAATCGCGTCTTAATTCGGGGGTACAATCCAGGGAAGACAACCGGGTTTCATTCCAAAATCTCTGCCAAAAAAATCACAAATGAGGGCCACAAACTGGGTTTTTTACCTTAACGGATTGACGAGTGTAGCCCCAGAGTAAAAGACAGACATGAACAGCTTTTGGAGTCCATTGAGCCTTTTGCTGACCGGGATTAATCTAAAATTGATGGAGGCAAGACAGAGGGGACGGTTGATAGGCGATCGCTTTTGTCATGCCGCCACTATATTATTTCCTGGGGGAATACAAAAACGATGCCTACCTATACTGGAATTTCGAGCGAAGCCTTTCGGCATCCCTTGGATCGGGAAGCCGAGCAAACCTTACGCCGGGTCCCTGGATTTGATTTAGTGGCCCGCAAGTTTGTAGAATTTCTCGTGGAGCGTCCCCAGTATGTCTATATGATGGGCAATAGTATCCAAGTGGGTCCTCGGCAATATTCAACTCTCTATGGAATCTTTCGAGAATGTATTCGGGATTTGGATATTTATCCCGAACCCACGTTGTTTGTCTCTCAGGCCCCCGTGGTCAACGCCTACGCCCTCGGACAAGATCTGCCCTACATTGTCTTAAATACGGGGTTAATTGATTTGATGAGTGAAGACGAAATTCGCTCCGTGGTCGCCCATGAACTGGGACATATCAAATGTGGTCACACCACCTTGATTCAGATGGCAAGTTGGGCAATTATGGCGGTTTTCAGTCTGGCAGATTTGACGATGGGGTTTAGCCGCATCCTCAGTACCGGCTTGATTCTGGCTTTTTATGAATGGTTGCGAAAAGCGGAACTCTCGGCAGATCGGGCGGCGATGTTGGTGATGGATGATACTAGGCCGGTGATGCAGACCATGATGAAAATGGCCGGAGGGTCTACACGCTATGCTCATGAATGCAGCTTAGAGGAGTTTACCCGTCAGGCCCAGCGCTATCAAGAACTAGATGAGGATGGACTCAATCAAGTTTATAAATTTTTTCTTTATAACAACGTTTCCCAGGGGGTTTTTCTAACCCATCCCTTTACCGTGGAACGAGTGAGCTATTTACAAGCGTGGGCTTCTTCGGCAGAATATCAGGAAATTAAGCGGGGAAATTATCCGCGAGGGGGTGCGCAAGGGTCTGTAGAGGTGAGACCGGAGTCTCCCGCAGAACAGGAAGCAGAGCGATTGCGCCGTCAAATTGAGGAGTTGCAACAGGAAATTAATCGGATTAAAGGGGAGTAGGTGCAGCGGAGGGCGATCGCCTGCGGTGGAGAAGGGAGATGTTTATCATAGATAGGATGAGGGTCTTATCAGATATTAATCGATCGCTCACTCCGCTTTTCTAGCCATCCGGCATCGAACTTTTATATCGAATTCATGCCTAGATTTCAGTTTTTTCTAAAGTTTATTCCGGCTATCTCGCTTCTGGCTCTAATCGGGGGCTGTTCTGAAAGGGTTACGCCCCGTTCTACAGGATCTTTCGCTTCACCCTCAGCAGTAGCCCAAGTCCCAGTCGCCCAAGGGGCTGTTGAGCCGTTTGCGGAGGGGATTAAATACGCAACAAATGCCGCAAACCTTGCACAAACTGCCCGTTCTCCTGCGCAGTGGGATGAAGTGTCAAAACAGTGGCTACAAGCAATCTACTGGATGCAGTCTGTTCCCCCGACGAATCCCCGCAGGGCGTTCGCTCAGAAAAAGGTCGCAGAATATATGCGCTATCTGATGTACAGCCAGCAACAAGCGACGGTGAGTTCTCGTTTGAACTATCCCACGTTTAATAGTGAGGTCCTTGATGAGCAATTGGGACTCTATCTCTCCTACATTGAGGCGATGGGACGGCCTGATATTTTGATTGTCGGGAGCTCTCGGGCGGTTCAGGGGGTTGATCCGCGTATCCTCCGCCAAGGATTGGAGGCTAGGGGGTTATCAGGACTGAGGGTGTTTAATTTGGGGATTCACGGGGCCACGGCCCAAGTGGGGCGGTTTCAGTTACAGGAACTGTTGGGTCCCGAGCATTTGCCGCGAATGATTCTCTGGGCAGATGGGGTCCGGGCCTTTAATAGTGGACGGGTCGATCGCACCTATACCGAAATTGTCCAGTCTCCGGGATATCAGCGGTTAGCATCTGGGGTGCGTCCGCAGTTGAGTTGGGGGACTGTCCAACAAGAGGCGATCGCCTCTTCCTCCCCGGAAGAATACCAGTTTCAACCGATGAGTTTTCACGCTTTTTCTGATTCTAGGGTGGGGAAGGACTCTCGTTCTGATGACCTGGGTCCGGACTTTGCTCAGAATCATAGTAGAACAGTGGCCTGTTTCGATGCTTCACAATGTTTTAATGGGTCCGGAAACAGAAACTCATCGACGATCGCTACAGGGGTCCGTCGATTGAGTCCTTTAGGTATGGCGATTGATGCTTACGGCTTCCTCCCGGTGGCGACTCGCTTCAATCCCAGAAGCTACTATCGTCAACGGTCGCGGGTTGACGGTCGCTATGATAGGGATTATGCCAATTTTCAATTGGGCGGCATTCAGGGTTCGGCGTTACAGTCTGTAGCAGCGTTTGCGCGATCGCGTCAAATTCCGTTAGTCATTGTTAATCTACCCCTGACTGATGATTATTTAGATGCCACCCGCAGCAGCGTCGAGGTCGAGTTCCGCCAGTATATGCGCCGCATGAGCGCGCAAGCGTTTCTCTGGCGAGATCTGTCCACAATCCGGGGGCTTAAGCGTAATGAGTATTTTGAAGATCCTAGTCATTTGAACCAATTAGGGGCTGCTGCAGTGGCTCGGTCCCTAGCAGCGGATCCGAATATTCCCTGGCCGAGAGGGCGGTAGTTAGGGGATGGGGGAGAAGTGAGATTTGGTGCAGGCTCAAGTGAAGTGAGCTGGTAGGGAGTCATACGGAATCCGGTTGTTAAACGTCGATTTTCTGTATCAGCGTGCATAGGCAGGCTTCCTCCCTGTAGCTCCAGGCTTGAGGCTGCGGGTTTTTGCAGTCCTTTGACAACCGGATTCCGTATCAAGGGAAGTGTAATGGGCGTAAGTGATTCCTAATAAAAAGTGATGCCCTTTGTGCTAAGGACATCACTTAAGTTTACCGTTTTAATTGAACCGTTCTAGCTTAGAAGATTCACCCCTGATTTGATTTACCAAAGGGCGCGTACAGGTTGCTGAATGTTGGAGACCATGTTGCGATCGTCAACGTCGAATTCAATCCGACGACCGGGAGTCATAACAGCTTGAGTACAAGCATCCCGACTCACCATATAAG
The DNA here is from genome assembly GCA_965650385.1 of uncultured Oscillatoriaceae bacterium. Taxonomy (GTDB): domain Bacteria; phylum Cyanobacteriota; class Cyanobacteriia; order Cyanobacteriales; family Laspinemataceae; genus Laspinema. The sequence continues at coordinate 10,453 of CBFGOM010000022.1, read as the reverse complement.
TGCGGATGCCGCCATCGGGAAGCCGAACCTGTAAGGTGGTGTCTTCACAAGAAACGACATCACCCGCAACCCGGATGGTCCGGGGTGCAGTCGGGGTGGTAGTCGTGGTGGTTGAGGTGGTTGTGGTGGTGACGCGAGTATCGGGATTGAGAACCGTAACTTGTGTCCCTATCATCATTGTCTCATCTAACACAACCTCGATTTCCATTCCAGGGAGCAACCCGAGACGGTTTCTGTCATTTTCAGAAATTTCGACGATCTGAGTTTCGCCATTGGGGAGACGAATGCTCACTTGATTGTTACGAATGCTTTGAATGGTACCTCGGACCATACTGGGGTTAGTTTGGCTAATGACTGGGCTGTCCCCCATTGGAGTGACTGGCCGAGACAATGCTGGAGAAACCGATACTGCTGAGAGTATCAGGGTCAACATTGTACCCGTTAAGACTTTCATGTTTTTCATCCGCATGACATCCTCACTTCAACACAATTTAATTAACGAGATTTTGATGGAGACCTCGCGATCAGATTCTACACACCAGTTGCTGCTCTTACCGGAACCCTGGCATGATCATACCCGTCCGATGCTGGAGCTTTCATCTACCAATAGGTAGAGGTTGGCCCCCTAGCCTCAATACAGATGGTTTTTTTAGATCCGAGGGATTGAGGCTTGAACTCGAATCAAGTCAAGCTATAGAATAAAATAATATCAGTTTTTCTGGAAATGTGTGCTCAGGGTTTGTTAGGAATTAAAGATAAAGGAATGGTGCAAGGAGAAGTTCTATTGTTAAAGTTTATGCGCCTTACCGTCGGTGCCGCTGTGTTACTCCTGTCAATGCCCTCTCTTGCGTGGGGAACGGGTATCCCGGCAGAAATATCGGTGGGAAATCTCTCAATTCCTGATTTACAATGGTTCCCTGTTTTAGACCCTGAGTTACCTCCGTTAGGAGAATACTCTAAATTTATTCCTTTTGAGCAGGAAGTGTATCCTGAAAGGGTGGCTGAGGAAGTTCATTTAGTGATTCGCTTGAGTGAACGGCGCGTTTATGTTTATCGCAACGATCGCGTGCAAACCAGTTATCCGATCGCCGTGGGTAAGGAAGGATGGGAAACCCCAACCGGCCAATATGAAGTCATGCAAATGCAACGGAATCCCATCTGGGAACACCCTTGGACGGGTGAGTTAGTTTATCCAGGGCCGGATAATCCTTTAGGGGCAAGATGGATTGGGTTTTGGACAGACGGAAAAGATTTTATAGGGTTTCATGGTACTCCCAATGAAGAACTCATTGGAGAGGCGGTTTCTCACGGTTGCGTCCGAATGCGAAATCAGGATATTTTGTCTTTATATGCACAAGTAGAAGTGGGAACACCGGTGACAGTAGAACCGTAATTTCTGCTGAGAAGAACCTCGATGAGAAAACGAGTCAAGTCCGGCCCGATCTCAAAATTTGAAAGAGGAAGTGAGAAGACATTGCCTTTACACTTCCTCATTGTTTCATCCCAGTCTAGTTCCGAAATGAATCGACTTGTGGGAACAGAATATAACCGGGATTGAACCGAACAACTATTCTAGCGATCGCTGATACTCTTCTAACAACTGAAAAATATGATCATATCCATCAACTCCGATCGCCGGTATAATTCGGGGGCGATGTTGTTCTAGCAAACCTGCAAAGGCATCCGCCCCCATTTGCCCTTGGATAATCGAGAGTAAGCCCGCACTTTGCCGCCATTCCTGAGCTTCGATTTGCTCTAGCATATACATTCCTAATCCCCCAAAATAAAGGGTAGATTCTAAATTTTGCTGACGATAGTAAGCTTGAGCTAAATAGGCTAAGTTCAATCCCTGAAGATAAAGGTCACCGGAAATTTGAGCGGATTCCCATCCTTTCAATAAGTTATCGATCGCCTTGGCATACTCGGCGATCGCCACATAAGCAATTCCCAAACTACTGCGGCATAAGGCTTGACTTTGGCGATCAGCTAATTTATCTGAAAGCTGTAATCCTTGTTCCAAATAATGAATTGCCCCCTCATACACATCCGGTTCCAATTCTCCCTGTTCCCGGGCTTGAAACACCTCGCTAAATCCCAGATTTGCTAGAGCATTAGCCTCGCCCAACCGTTCTCCCTCTTGCCGAGCTCCGATTAAAGCCCGCTGACTACAATCAATCGCCAACGCATAATTTTTCTGCCCTACATAACTGCGGCTGATATGATTGAGATTCGCAATTTCACAGCGGCGATCGCCCGCTTCCCGAGCAATATCTAGGGCTTGTTGATGAAAGGCAATAGAACGCTCAAAATTTCCCATTGCCCGCATCGAATAACCCAGCAAAGTCAAAATCCGCGCCTTTTCCTGAGTTCCCTCCACCCGTCGCAAGGGTTCATCCAAATATTGCAGTGCACCGCGTAAATATTCCCCGGTAAAAGCTGCAAATATCCCCCCATACAGGGGAAAATAATCCCGTTGAGAAAAGGCTCGTAAAATCTGTAACGTTACCTGAAAACAAGCATTCGTCAAATGCTCCCGAGTGATGGAATTGAAGCGGGTACTCTGATGGACTGCATTGGCGAGTTGAGACCAAATCAGGGCAAAGGTTAAATAAGTGGAAATCGATAGTTTTGCTCCAACTTTAGAATCATAAACCATTTTATCAAACCAAACCACTAACCCCCGTTGTAGACTCTGCAAAATTACAGTTAATTCTACCCAATCGCTCACATTAGCATCAGGTTGGCGATCCAGAAAGTCAAGGAAAGAGTGATTGAATGAAAGGCTTGTAAATAGGGCTTTGGGAAAGGGCCGATTCACTTGTTTAGCCCATAATGCCCAGGGTCCATTCTGTCCCGGGATTCCCCCAAATCCTAGTTGTCCTCTACCTTGTTCATAGATCCAACTAACCAGGTGAGGTTCAATCTGTTGCCAGGATTGTAAGCCTTGTTGCAGTCCTTTTGCAAGAGGTGAAACTTCTAAATGGAATTCGGGATTGGCAATGCGCTCAAGTTGATCGGTGAGGGTTTTGGCGAGTTGCCGCTGTTGTTCCAGGGTGAGAACTTCCGGCTGGTTGGGGTCAATTTCGCGCAGGAGTGCAAACAGTCGAGTATTGGGTTCAGCTTGCATGATGCGATCAGAGGCGGAGGCGATCGCATCTTTGACGCGATTTTCCTTTTGCCAGCGTTCCCATTGTTTTTCGATGGTTTGTAAGGCGCGGTGGATGCGACTGGTTTTAGCCGCTTTCAACTCATCGGTTTCATGATTGAGTTGATATTGAGTGGTACTGAGGCGATCGGCAAGGCATCGCTCAAAAATTTCTCCAGTTCCACTGTCAATCTCTTGGACTAGCATTTGATAGACCTGCTCAACGGAGCGAATTTTGCCTTTGAGGGTCGTATCTACAATGGTATCGATAAATTGGAAGTAGCGATCGCGCAAGGAAGTAGAATCTGACATGGTAAATTAAGCTCTATCCAGGATTCGGCTGTTTCCCTTGTTTATTCTACTTCTGTAGCTTTCCCTTGATCAGAGCAAGGCCGACTTTTGCTGGAAAGCAGTCTTGCTCTGATCAAGGATGCGATCAGCCCATCTCAATCAGGATGACCCTATTTCTGGTAGGGGCGCAATGCTTGCGCCCACTTCAGGTGTAAATTTAATAACGAAAAATCGTTATTTCGTGTAGGGACACAATGCGCAGGCCCCTACAATCTACACACCTTGACAGGGCTAGTCTAATTCCTGCAAGGGTCACGCTATCACAGATTGAATGGATTGAAACTCTCTACCAGAGTGCTCGAACAGGTTGCTGAGGAGCAGTTTCCACTTGGATCCGCTGAGGGGCCGGTTGCATTGGTTGCGGTGCAGCGGTGGGTGTCGGGGTTACCATTTCACGAGGTTCTGGTGTAATCGTCGTGGTCGTTTCCTGGCGGCTATTAATGGATTCAAAGACCCGGCGAATTTCGTCCAGGGTATCCGAAGAGGCTGTTTCCTCGGAGGAACTCATGGTGGTGTAAGCTGTCACTGTTCCATCGGGGTACACCAGGACATCCACTCCCGGACGCATCCCTAGTTTTTCTTGTTCGAGTACAGGAAGGGTAACTTGGGTCGTCTCTCCATTCTCCATTTCCAAGGTGACTATATTATTCCGAATCATCGTCACGCGGCCCATCATTGGATCACCCATCGGTTCACTCATGGTTTGGGCGATCGCGTCTCGAATAATCCCGGTTTCGGAAGTCGTTTCTGCGATCGTTGGAGATACATTTCCCCAACTGAGCGTTACCGATAAAATTGTACCTGTCAAAAGGCTGATATTTTTAAGATTCATTTAAGGTTCTCCTCATTCCAAATTGAACGCAAGTCTTTAAATATAATCATACCAGGTTTAAGCTGATTTGTTACCTTAAGAGTAAATCAGGAATCCACCACTTGGCGCTAGTTCGCCCGTTTTTCGCGGTAACGATATTGACGGTAAACTCAAGCTTTAGAAGAGTTGCCTACATTGCCTGGAATGCAGCAATCATTACGATGTTAATCATTCAATCGGTGTATTGCAGACGGTGTATTGCGCAATTGTCTCTTGCCGATTGGCGTAGGGTCTGAAGGTGAGGGAGATTGAGCATCCCAGGAAAGTAAGCGGTCTAATTTCCTGGCCTACAAAACATCCGAAGGGATGTGTTTGTCCATTCTATTGGCAAGGCGATCGCTTGCATTATTGTTTTCAGGTTGGCAACGCCCTAGGCACGATAGAGCTATAGAGGTGTAAGTCCAGGAAATAGTATAGCAGTTCTCACCCAATTGAGATCCACTTATAGGCTCAAAGTCCACCTTATCAAGGAGGATTGAGAGAAATCCTTCGGAACTCAGGCGATCGCCAACCCTTATATAAGAATTTGTTTCCCAATGACCTCAGCCCACAAAACCGTGTAGCCCCGATTTTAGGGAATAACGAGTTGGGGCTGCACAATTAAGAACTGGACTCCACGGGTGCTCCCCGATGCTACGCCAGGACAGGAGAAATCTTGGTTTTTTATAATTTGCTCACTAAATATTCAGCGATCGCAGGTTTTGTGTACACAAAATGAGGGGACATAGAGAGGTGTCCCCCGATGTGTGACCTCGATTCCTGGGTCAGAGATCACAAATTTTAAGACTCTCTAAATTTCTATTTAGCGGCTGTTAACCCTTACAGTGCAACCCATTGACGCGATCGGTTAATTCAAAAAAATCCCGCCAGACCTAAGCAGAAATACTGCAAATGGGGCGGTTCGCTCATTATCTCTATCCTTAGATAGCAATGGCAGTCGGATCAACTTATTCCCTTCGATAGATGAGAAATCAGGGATGCAATTGTTAGTCTATTTACATAAGACAAAAAGCAACAAATCAAAAAAGGAGATTATCTCATGGTTAGTATTTTAACTTGGATTGTTTTAGGACTGATTGCCGGTGCTTTAGCAAAATTAATTTATCCCGGAAGACAAGGCGGCGGTATTTTTGCCACGATTGGACTAGGGATTCTCGGTGCAATTGTAGGTGGATGGGTAGCCCAAGCTATATTTGGAATTACAACAGTGGGTCTGAGTTGGCAGGGCATTCTCTTTGCGGTGATCGGTGCCATGATCTTGATCTTCATCTGGGGTCTGTTGACTCAGCGTGCCGTATAAATTTTTCGAGTCTTTTGCCTAGAATAATCTAACTCTTTTTTAATAAGCCGGTATTAGGGGTAGGGTAGCAAGCCTTTACCCCTTGCTTTATGAGACAGGACTTAAGAAATCACAGCGATCGAGTCTCTAAAGACCGTTTTAAAAGAAAATTGATCACAATCATCAATGCAGAGGCTAGAGAACAGTCCCTACTAAAAAGCAGTCATCAGGAGTATCTCAATTATCCCTGATGACTGCTTGATTTCATGTGAGGTTTCCACAGCGTTTCCCCCTCGGCTGCCCAACTCCAAAGGGTGAACTCTGTTGAATCCAGAATCGGCTTTGTCAGCAAAATGGCAAAACTCTATTTCCTGAAACGGATCCAAATTCTATTTATTTTTCTGCCAAATTTGCCAAGTGGCTCCTAATGCACCCCCCGCCCCTGCAATTAATCCGAAAGTCATCCCTTCAAGGGTGTTAAGAACGGGGTCTTCGGTCAAACATTGATTCGATGGTATTGCAGCATCTAAACAGCGATTGAGATCGGCACTATAGGCCGTACCTCCAACGAGAACACCAATAGTGCTACAAGCAACAATATAAATAAGAAAGCGACTATTTTTTCTAACCATAGATAGATGGCAAGGGAATATGGAAGACTCTTCCTTATTGTGCCGGTTATTTTCAAATCTGACAAGGGTTTAATCGTTAATTTTAATATTTAAAGTTTAGATTGCAGCATCTTTCTGGAAGAGATTAGGAGGAAATCCTGTAATCGGCGAATAGGGATAGAAATACCCTCATGCAAATTTAATGTAAATTCTCAGTTGAGTTTTCATCAAAAAACGGCTACATCCTTGAAGATATAGCCGTTTTTACTCGGATCTCATGCCCACGATCCCCCTAAATCCCCCTGATCAAGGGGGACTTGGACCCGATCAGTGGACCTCAATCTCTTAAGAAACGCTATATAGCGGTTGAAGGTCAAGATCGGGGGAAATTTTACCCGGTTTCAGGAGGCGAGAAAGCCTTTAGATGCTTTCTTTTTACCCTTAGATTTAGATTTAGATTTGTTGACTTCTACTAGGGCCTCTTCAAAGAGTTGATTTAGATGCAGGGGAATCGAGGCTGTTTCGGGGAGATGGGGTTCTAACGGTTTATTAAATTCCTGCAAAAGTGGCCCTAAATCCCGGTCCAATTGAAAAGTAGGTCGTTCTAACACCCGTTGCAGTAAATTTTCTAATGGTTTAGGATAATCAGCAGCGAGTTTCTGCCAGACATAAAAATTAATAATTGGGTCTTCGAGGTAATGGCGGACTAGCGGTTCTGCCTCGATGATGCTGGGGTCTTCCCGGTTTAGGAGGGATACAAATTTACCGTAAGTCGGAATCAACATTTGACCCCATCGCGGATGAGAAAAACAGGTAACCTCTTCGGCTTTTTTGAGGTCATCGGGCAAATGGACTTTCGGCATGACCATTTTATTATTTTTATTGCGATCAAAGAAGAGGGCGGCTTCTTTCGGGTCTACACCGGCTTCTTCTGCTGCCGCCATCAGTTCCTCCATATCAACCCCAGCTTCGGCAGCAACTTCTTCAAGAGACTTGTTTTCGTCAATTCCTGCGTCGGTAAGACGTTTTTTCGTCATGCTTTCTTGCAGTTCACCAATTTTTTTGTTCAATTGATAGCCGGGAAGGGTAAAGTTATCACTCCCAAAAAATTCGGTAAATTCATCATGATATTTAACAACGGATTCCCAAGCTTCTTCTAATAATTCCGGGGCATCACCATACAAGTGATTGTTGTAATTATCTTTAAAATTGCCGATCGCCACTGCCAGTTTTGGTTTACCCAGATTCCCCAGGGCCATATAACTGCCGAAGAACATATACTGAGAATTGTCCACTGGGGCGATGCGAGTCAGTAAAATATCTCCCGGTTTAATCCGTTCGAGTTGGGCCTGTTGTGAGGCAGAATTAGCCTTAACCTGATAATGTTTAGCTGTGAGCCAGTTCATCAACTCTAAGCCATCGGGTAAACTTTGGATGACTTCAAAGACCCCCATGAAGCTTTGTTGCCAACTTTGAATTAAAGCGCGATCGCCTTCAGATAAGTCCGGTTGGGTTTCTAAAAATAAATCAATGGGAGTTTTGTTCCCAACTTTCCCCTCCACCGCAAACGAATCGATTCGCATATTGCGTTGACTGATATCGGACCGATCGCGAGAAGCGTGCTCGGCGGCGTAGGTTTCCAGGGCGATCGCCAACTCTCCCTCGGCATCTAAAACAAAATCAATTAATTCCTGCTTGAGTTCCCAAGCGCGATCCACAGTTGCGGCCACAGTTTTTCTCTCCAAGTTACACTGTTCTAACGTATCCGGACATCAAAGGCGATCGCATCTGCCCTCAGACTGGCTTTTCCCCCAAATCTGGCCCCTCCACCCCAATCCCCTGCGAAAAGGATAAAACCACCCGTTCCTAGTAACGACTGAAGTCGTTATCTTTGTAACGATTGAAGTCGTTATCTTTCTTAGTTCGTAGTGTAGAAATCCGGATTGATCCCCCCAACCCCCCTTAGATGCCCCTCCCGTCCCCCTTCAAAAGGGGGAAGCCAGAGGAATAAATCTTTACTTGCACGGGGGGCTTTAAAGAATTTTGCAAGAAGTCTCTTTTTTTCGTAGAAACGACTTCAGTCGTTATCCCCTAATCGCCCCCATCATTAAGGGATTTCCCTAAAAAAATCCGGCATTAGAGGTGTTAACCAATTACTAAAGCCCCCCTTCTTAAGGGGGGTTGGGGGGATCTCCCCTAGAAGTTTTATTTTTTGGAGATCCCTTAAGGCGATACAGCTTGTGCCACCGCTTGCGGGGGTGCAGATGGCGGCATTGTGCGATCGCCAATTTCTTTCGGCACAAAATCGCTATCCTTCGCCCCAGGAATTGTAGCCAGATAACAATCACGCACCGCCAACAGAAAACCTTTAATCGCATCCGGTGCACCGGATTGAGCATCAGCGGTTTTAAAGAAATCTTGCCATTTCTGGGAGTCAGTTTTATACAAATCCACCAAATACAAACCCGCTAAATATTCCGCCACCGGGTCCAGGGCAAACCGGAGTTTGTCTGTACTAACTCCAACCGTTTGCAGTAGACGCAACTTGAATTCGAGATAATGCAAACGTTGGTCCGCATCCGGTATCTTTAAAGCGGCGATCGCATCTTTAATGTGAGCACTGGCGGGACGATAGCGCTCTTTCAGACATTCCCAGGCGATCGCTTTCGCATCTTGGTGCAGGGTGCGATCGGCCAGTTTATCTTCCGTGACATCCCGATTCAGTTCCTTTAAATAGGACAACATTAAATCCGGGATATTCTCCGGCAAATCTGCCGATTGATACCCTTCCTTTGCCGAAATTAACTGTTCAGCATATAACTTTGCCAGTAATACCGTAATGTCTCTCGTCCCCACCATATCCGAGAGTTGAATGCAGGCGTTGAAAAATTCCGTATTCGTGAATAAACCCCGCTTACCCCGTTGATTGAGGTACGCTTCCATAAACCAAGACAGACGACTTCCATCGATGCGAAGGGGTTTAATGCAGCACTGAGTGGTACGATTGAGCGGTTCTTCCAGTCGCGAAGTAATCACCAAAGCATTGATATCCAATGATTCCTGTTGGATTTGCTGGCGGGTGGCTTCGCTCATTTCAGAAATGTGGTCTAAGATGACCAGAATCCGCCGATGTTTGAGTAAATTTGCCAGCAATTCATCAGAAATGGGCTCCGCTTTTCCCGTGAGGTCCTGGAGTTGGCGGCGAATGGTTTCCCGCAACGGGTGAGGGGTGGCAGTGAGTCGGGGGGTGAGTTCTTCTTCGATTAAAATGGGAATGGTGAGATGGGGAGCGATGCGATGTTGGGGAGTTTCTTGGATGGCCCAAAGTGCGATTTGGCAGGCGATGCTCGTTTTGCCCGAACCGCCTTCCCCGACAATCAGCAGACAGGCGCGTTGGCGATCAAACAGGGGACGCAGACTCTCCGAAGTGAGGTCTGGGAGGGTATTGCCATCGAGGATAACGGGGATATTGATATAGGTGCGACGTTCCTGGACGGTTTCTATGGTTTTAAATTCCTCTCGGACAGTGCTGATGTGAGCAGTCACCCAGGCATCCAGCACCCGAGGGCGATCGTAAAACAAACTAAAAAAGGTCCAATCCCGAATTTTCACCGGCGCACCCCCCCAGTTTTCGGGGAGTTTAAATTCGTAGGGTTTCAGGGCGTCATTAATCGTCACCAACCACCGGGGACGCAACCAGAACAGAATCGACCACAGAGAGGGGAAAAACACCAGATAAAACAGTCCTCCCGCCAACACTTTATTTTGGCGAATCCAATTGGAGAAATGCGCGTTTTTTTGTGCTTGGAGCGCGTTAAGGGAGAGGTCCAGAGTAGAGATCTCCGAGTTGGATAATCCAGGGTTATTCGATTGGATAATTTTTAAAGCGGCAGACAGATCCGAAATGACCCGATCTAACTCGGCTGGTGATAGGGTTTTTGCCTGTTCCCGAAGGCTAAGGGCGATAGATACCAGCGCCTTGCGTGCAGAGTAAGACACCACTAAATCTGAGTCATTCTGCAGGGCGGTTACCAAGTCGGGAACCGCTGCTTTGGCATCCGCACCGATACTCCCCAGCGCCTCCGCTGCTCTGCTTCGTACTTCTGAATCTGAGTCATTCTGGAGGGCAGTTACCAAGCTCGGAACCGCTGCTTTGGCATCCGCACCGATACTCCCCAGCGCCTCCGCTGCTCTGC
>CBFGOM010000021.1:0-47583 GCA_965650385.1 uncultured Oscillatoriaceae bacterium | reverse complement strand
TTGCAAAAATCCAGATTGATACCCCCAACCCCCCTTATTAAGGGGGGCTTTGAAAAATTTTGCTAGAAGTCTAAGGTGAAAAACCCCACCCGTTCTAAAAAAAACTCTACCCCAGGATTTTTTCGCCAATTTAAGACAAAGAACGCTTAACTTTGTTAATCCAACCTTGATTCAGACGCAAGACTTCTGAATAGCTTATATCTGTATCTAAGACTAAATCAAAAACGAAAGGTTTCATCTGTTGGGGAAACCAACGATGCAACAATCGCCCGAGTTGTAAGCGGAAGAAAAACTCGAAGATTAATCGCTTATTTCGGGGAAAAGAATAATCAGATAAGTCTTGCAACGCATGAGCATCGGGAATTCTCTGCTTAGAAAATTGGGGTAAAACTTGACTCCAATCATCTTGATAGCGGTCCAACACCTGATCTAAAATAAAGATATCTTCTAAAGCCGAATTGCACCCTTGACCAATGGAAGGAGAGACCGCATGAGCCGCATCTCCAATGAATAGAATGCTATCTCCTTCATAGAAGCGATCGCAGCGGACTGTGAGGATTCTTGCTATTTGACGTTTCAGAACAGTATCGGCTTCTTCTAGGGTCATTAATTCGCCGCAAAGGGGAAACTTTTCTTGGAAGAATGCCAGCACTTCTTCTGGGGTTGAAAACCCTTCTAGGGGGTTATTTTCTGCATTAAAAATCAAGGTTCCCTGCAAGCGATCGCCCGGTTGCGGAACTAACAGCAACCGGGTATTATTATCCAAAGTCCAAGCATGAACGAGATCCGGTTCCGCACTTAGCCCCTTCTCGGGATTAATGCGGCTCACACTCAAAGACTTATAGGCATCGGGAATATAGTGCTGTTCGCACTCTAACCCCGTATTTTGGACTAAAAATTCCCGAACTGGCGATTTTGCCCCATCTGCTCCGATTAGCACATCGTAAGACGTGGTAAACTGTTCTGTTGTATTGGATTCAAAGGAAACGGTTTTCGCCGTGGCATTCACCTCGGTGCAGGTACAGTCAAATTGGATTTTCAGGCGATCGCTGCTGTAGCGTTGGGTCAACTCTTGTAATAGGATAGTGACCAACTCATTGCGATCAGTGCACAGAATCTTGTTTTTCCGAGGAATCCGCCTCGGTTTGCTCTTAGGTCGATAAATCATCGTTCCCTGACAAAAGACCGATTGCGCGGCGATCGCACCCTCTAGTCCCGGAATGGCTCGAATCGCCTTGCGTCCCCGTTCCTGAAGGGAAATCGGAAAAGTCCGCGCTTTGGACACCTCCCCTTGACGCGGATCCGGGCGTCTTTCGTAGAGTTCAACGCAATACCGATCCCCCCGACGTAACAAATAGTGAGCCAATAACAGTCCCGCTGGACCCGCCCCAATTATAATCGCTTTTTGTGCCACTGCCATAGGATGAAAATGGAGAAAAACGTTCTTTTTATTCCTCCAGATTATACCCAATTAGGCTAACAGGTTGCCAGTGTTTAGAACTACACCCCAACCCGGTTTCTGAACCTTACTGCTCGATCGCCCCTAATGCTTTGAGAGTGGCTTTTTGGGCCTCGGTTAATCCCGTCGTCCCGGTAATATTCATCCCGGCGTAGGGTTTATTAACGATCGCCTGTACACAGTTTCCTGACTCCAACTCCCACACTTTAATTGTTTCATCATAACTCCCAGAAACGAGCGTGTTTCCGTCGGGATGAAACACTAGGGATAACACGGCACTTCCATGTCCCTCTAAAGTTTTGAGACAGTCTCCGGTTTCGATATCCCAGAGACTCACAAGGCCATCTTCCCGGCCAGAGGCGAGGGTTTTTCCATCTGGGGAGACGGCCACAGCCCAGACGTAATTACCCTGACCCCGTAAGCTTTTAAGGCATTCTCCCGTCCTAAAATTCCACAAGTTCATTGTGCCATCGGCGGTCCCAGATACGAGAGTTGTGCTATCACTACTGAACGAGAGAGAGACGACCCGACTGGTATGCCCTTGTAAAAGGGTCATCCCCTGTTCAATTTTTTGCAAATCCCACAGTTTCACAGTACAGTCCGCACTACCGCAGGCCAAAGTTTGACCATCCGGGGCAAGGGCCATCACATCCCCCGAACTGGGGGGTCTCCATTGGGTCGTGAGGTTCTCACCTGTTTGCATTTCCCAGCGGTGGAAAGTGCCGTCATCGCTGATGCTTGTGAGGGAGTCTCCGGTGGAGGAAATGGCGACGGATAGCACTTTGCTGGGATGCCCCTGCCAAGTCTTCAAACATTCGCCGGTGGTTAAATCCCAGAGTTTGACGCGGCGATCGGCACTGCCGGAGGCGAGGGTGTTGCCATCGGGGGCGATCGCCAAGGACCAAACCGCACTGGCATATCCTTGTAAGGTTGTGAGAGATTCCCCTCGCACAATATCCCAGAGTTTCACCGTTTCGTCATCACTGCCGGAGACCAAGGTGCGGCCATCGGGAGCAATGGCAACGGTTCCTACCCGACTATTATGCTCGGGTAACCGATGTAAACAGTCCCCAGTTTTCATATCCCAGACTTTGACTGCACCATCCGCACTCCCTCCGATCAGGGTTTTTCCATCGGGGGCGACTACTAAGGACCAAACGGAACTACTTTGTTCCTCTAAGGTTTTTTGACAGTTGCCGGTAGTTAAATCCCAGAGTTTGACGGTTCCCCCTGCACTGCCGGAGGCGAGGGTTGTACCATCGGGGGTGACTGCCACGGATAAAACCCACTCCGTATGTCCTTCTAAGGTTTTGCGACAAACGCCGGTTTCCACATCCCAGAGTTTTACCGTTTGATCCGCACTCCCCGAGGCGATGGTTTTGCCATCGGGGGTGACAACAACTGACCAAATGATGCTACCATGTCCATATAACGTTGTATGACAGAGGCCGGTTTCTAAATCCCAGAGTTTGACGGTGCGATCGTTACTCGCAGAAACGAGGGTTGTGCCATCGGGGGTAATGGCAAGCGATCGCACAAAATGGCTGTGACCCTCTAAGGTTTTCAGACAGTTTCCCGTCCGGACATCCCAGGTTTTGACGGTTCCATCATCGCTACCCGAAACCAGGGTTTTGCCATCGGGGGTGACTGCCACGGACCAGACTGCGGCGGAATGTCCTTGGCACAAAACCAAGGGTTTTCCTTCCACTTGCCATACATAAATTTCCCCATTAGCATCACCCGTGGCAAACCACTCGCCATCGGGACTAAATGCCGCTGATAAAACCGTCCCAAATACGGTTGTGAAGGTACAATTTTTTAAATTAGCTTGCGCTAAATTGACGTTTCTTAAATTAGCGGAAGTAAAATCAGCACCTAGAATTACCGTATCTTGAAGGTCGCTATTATCCAAAGCATTGGGGTCAAGTTTTAACAGTAATGTGACCGCATTTCCGCCCAGGTATGCCGCTTCATTTTCACATTGACCTTGCGTGGATTGGACTAATTTTAATAATCGAGTTTTGGTCGCTTCCCCGGGGTCAACGGTGGGTAATAAAAGCTCTAACACCGCTGGAGTTAAGGGCGCTTTGCCAAAGGTTTGGGAGAGTTCGGACGGAGGAGGAAATTGTTTGAGGTCGGCAAATTCAGCAAAATCCGGGGCTAAAATGCCCAATTCTACGGCAAATTTGTAGGCAACAAAGAACTCTAATAATGAGCGATGGGCGGGAGTATAATCCCCTTCGGCATTACGAATCAGCATGGTTTGAGCCATCATGTCATAATGCCAATGGTCTAAATCTTTTTGTTGTTGAACTACCGTACTGAACAGGCGACGCAGACGATTGGGAAATTCCCGGAAATTGAGACTCATCTGGTCAGTGGAAAGCATTTCCCAGGACAGTTCGCAGAGGAAATATAATTTATCCGCCATTGAGGTAAAGGTGCGCTCAGTTTTGATATCCCGTTCCATCTTGCGGCGCACGGCATAAAAGTAAATTCGGGATAAATCAATCGGTTTCCCTGACTCAATTTCCGGTAAAGCTTCTAAAATTAACTCAATCATTACAGGACGTTTTGCCAAATCCAATAATTTGGCATTTTTCATCACCTTTTCCACCGTTACTGCGGTGGCACGTTTGCTAATCACATCACGGATTTGGGTGGAATTGAGCTTTTCAATTTCCAGCACTTCAAACTGAGGGGTTGCCCCAATTAAATTGGCGGTAGAAGCTTTTAATTCGGCATTTAAAAGGGCACGGCCTTCTTGAGCTTCGGGAAAATGTTCGGTTCGACAAGTTAGGATAACTTTGGCCCCGGGAACAACCACTTTGGCGAGTTCCCAAAAGTTATTAATCATTTGTTGGCGATCGACTTTGGCGGCCATTTCATCAAAGCCATCAAAAATTAGCAACAATTTCCCCATGCGATTCAATTGCTCAAAGGCAGAATAGCCGGGTAAGCCAATTTCATGCTGCCGGAAAAAGAATTCTGAAAATAAGGATTCGACGCTGACTGCTTTGGCATAATCCCGTAAGGGAATGACTAAAGGCAGGCGAGGACGGGGTAATCCTTCTTCTTTGGCAGCGCGATATTTTTTAACGGTTTCCCAGGCATAATGGAGGGCAAACCAGGTTTTTCCGGTGCCAAATTCCCCTAAAATTGAGATATGTTCTTTGGCGGGGTCATCCACCCAACGGTTGATATAGCGATCGATCCAGCCGTTGCGTTCATCGTAGCGACTTTTGGCTATTCGTTGGTGAGTAATCGGGTCTAGTTCTTCTTTGGTACAGGCAAGCGGCACATATAAGCGTTCAATGTCGCGCTGCATGACTTCGGCTTCTAACCAGTCGATATATCGACTAAAATCTGCTACTTCGTCGATGAGTTCGTCAAAGGTGTAGCAGAATAAAATCTCATCATTTTCAACACTATCTACCGCCGCTTGACTAATCCGCCTGGGGGCAACTAACCAGCCTTCATCGGCTTTTTGAACATCGACGGATTGCCGTAAATGATTGACATCACTAATGGTAACTTCTCCTTCAATGCCTCGGACTACAATGCGATCAAACCCGCGACGGGCACGGATATTAATAATCCATTCAAAATAAGTCGGGGTTTGAACATCATAAGACTCAAAGTCATATAAAGCTTCTAACCAGTTGCGTAATTGCCGAGCAAATTCTGATTTAAGCTTGGGTTCCTTCCCGGCAGCCGGAAGAATCGGGTCAGGTTCAGTAGCGGTTAATTTAGCAATTTCTTGGCGAAGGTCTTCCAGGGCATTGAGATTTTCTAGGCGTTCTAAAATTTGGCTCGTATTATACCGCAAATCTTCAATTTTGCGAAATTCTAAAACTTCCGCAGGAGTGCGGGTGCGGTTGGCAATTTCCATAAAAATGCTGCTAAATTTCGCCAACTCCCGTTGATAATCAATCCGACTTGCCCGAATTTTATCTCCCAAAGCAAAGCCATCGATATAAGATTCAGCTTCGCTGAGGAGGGTATAAGGGTCGTTGCGATCAAAGGCTTTGCGAAAGCCTTGATAAATTTCGTTTTGGCGGAAGAGTTCCAGGACGAGTTGGAGTTGGTCAAAGTCGAAGTTGTCGAGGTTTTGAATGCCATATTCAACTAAGGCATACCGATATACTCCGGTAAAATCTGCCGGAGGATGGTCGGTATCAATTTGAAATTTTTGGAGTAATTTAATAACTAATTCGTTGCGTCTAGCGGTATTAATGATGACGGGAGTGGCAACGCGAGCGATCGCCAGAATCGCCCGAACGATCTCGTCAATTCCTACCATAGTTTTTTCCTCGATCTGCGATGGCTAATAACCTCTATCTGGGACAGTAATAGCTATTTAGGGGTTCGGGGTTGGGTTCTGGTTTCAAACCCTTAACCCGTCGTGATTGGGGTCGGTGGTCGGTTGCGATCGCGGCTATGCTCATGACTGGGGGTAAATGGGGTTATGGTGGAGTCCCTCATCAAACGTAACGCAATTTTCCCCAGTTAGCCTAGGGTGGGTAACCCGCACTCGATGAGAAAGTGGGGTAAATCAGTGTACCGCCTTCTCTATTCTATTCGGTCCTGAAAAACCCTAACTCGACCTCGGGTCCCTTCTGCTGTGTTGTGCCAAGGTTGGCAAGGGGAGAGGTTCTTAGACCTCTGTTTCTGCAATTCACTCACCGAGTTGAGACCCAGGAGAGGGCGATCGCATCACCCCAACCCTTCGCACACCCAGCCGCTTTTAAAAACTATCAAACCCTTACCCTCAAAGCTTTTTACTCCCCTAAAGCCGACTAAACCCATGCGCAACAGGTGGGGATGGAGGGCCAAGCAATGCCAGTCGCGGGGACCTGTGGTTTGACACCCCCATCGGTAATCTCTCCCATTAGGGCCGATAGGGGATGTTTCAGATTAGCGAACCAAGATTTAACATAGAAATAACCGCTTGGGAAACTTGTTGATGAGTTACTGTCCGAATCCCGATTGTCCGAATCCGATAAATCCTGACCTGACGATGTTTTGTCGTGCCTGTGGTACCAAGCTGGTGTTGGCACAACGGTATCGTTTGGTCCAACTCATCGGGACGGGAGGGTTCGGCAGAACGCTGCTGGCACTTGATGAGTTCAAACCGTCGAAACCGCAATGTGTGGTTAAGCAATTTTATCCCCAATCCCAACAGAATGCGGAGAAGGCGAATCAATTATTTCAGCAAGAAGCAATTCGCCTGGAACAATTGGGCAAACATTCCCAAATTCCCGAACTGTTTGCGCATTTTGAACAAGAAAATCGGCAATATATTGTCCAGGAATTTATTGATGGACAAAATTTAACCGAGGAACTCGCCGAACAAGGGCGATTTTCTGAATCAGCAATTGTTAGTCTCTTGGAAGATTTATTGCCGGTTTTAGATTTTGTCCACAAAGGTAAGGTAATTCATCGGGATATCAAACCAGAAAATATTATTCGGCGTCGTCACGATCGCAAGTTAGTCTTAGTTGATTTTGGGGCGGCGAAATATGCCACGGGAACTACCCTAAATCAAACCGGGACGACCATTGGTACGAAGGGTTATGCGGCCCCGGAACAAACCTTTGGGAAGGCGGTATTTGCCAGTGATATTTACAGTTTGGGGGTGACTTGTATTCACTTGTTGACGACCCGGGAACCGTTTGAGATGTATGATGCGATGGAAAGTACCTTTGTTTGGCGAGAGTATTTAGGCATCAACAAAGTGAGCGATCGCCTTGCCACGGTCCTAGACAAAGCGATCGAAAGTAGTGTGAGACGGCGCTATCAATCCGCTGAGGAATTCATGGAAGGGTTGAAGGCTACCCCCGCCAAAGTGAGTAGGACCATCACCCCTCAATCGCGATCGCCTGCACCCACGCCCCAACGGGCGATCTCCACAGTGCGCGTGAGCACGCCGCCGGTTACAGTTTCGGAAATTGGTAGTTTGAAGGGACATGGTGCGCCGGTCAAAGCGGTGGCAATTAGTGCGAATGGTCAGTTGTTAGTCAGTGGCAGTCGTTCCGGGGTTAAATGGTGGCAACTCCATGAGGGTCAAGAATTGCCCACCCTTCGCAGCAGTTGGCCCGAGGAACCCTTTGCTGGAGTGAGTGCGGTGGCCTTTTCCCCTGATGGGCGACTGTTGGCCGCAGGCAGTGGCGGTGGGGCGATCGCCTTATGGGATGTGACCTTACGGCGAATTCTGCGCCTGCTGAAAGCGCCATCCGGGGTCAAATCCGTGGCTTTTTCCCCGGATGGGCGACTGTTGGCTGCTGGAGGAACTGATGGGGCGATCGCCCTTTGGGAGACGGCTTCTTGGCGGCAATTTCGCCCGTTGCAGGGTCATTCCGCTGCGGTCAACTCCGTGGCCTTTTCTCCCGATCGCCGCACATTAGTCTCCGGAAGTGAGGATACTTCCATTGTGTTCTGGGATGCCACGACTCAGGAGGATAAACAGACGGGATGGGGACGATCAGGGGCTGTAAATGCGATCGCGATTTCTCCCTGTGGTCGCTTCCTCGCCAGTGGTTGTGCGAATCGTACCATTTTGTTATGGGAACTGCCCTCGGGACAGCAAATCGGCACGCTTACCGGACATTCCACCGGGGTCAATTCCGTGGCTTTTTCCCCCGATGGCGCAACCCTCGCCTCGGGCAGTGATGATACATCCATTGTGCTATGGGATGTGAAAACCGGCCAGGAAAAGCGCACCTGCTGGGGGCGATCGGGGGTCGTCTATGCCGTCGCCTTTACTCCCGATGGCAATACCCTCGTGAGTGGAACCGAGGATACAACGGTCAAAATTTGGCAGTTGCGGGGATAATCTTCACTCGATCCCTCACCGTTTTTATTCCCCATCAACTGTTAACTCCCTCTCGGTTTTTCGGTCTAAGGGCAAGATGATTTCAAATTCCGTGCCTATTCCCTCTTGGGAGTTAAGATTGAGTTGACCCTTATGCTTATCTCGGACAATTTCATGACTAATCGCTAATCCTAATCCCGTCCCTTTTCCCACCGGTTTAGTCGTGAAAAAAGTCTCAAAAATTCGCTGTTGAATTTGAGCGGGAATTCCAATCCCATTATCAGCAATCCGGATAATTACCGCTGATTGGTCTTCGCGATTGAGCAGTTCCGTGGCGATCGCTAACTTGGGTTTCCAAGTTGGATTTTTATTCAAATTTCGCGATTCTTGCTCTTTGCGTTCTAATATCGCATCAATGGCATTTCCCAGCAAGTTCATAAATACTTGACTCAACTGCCCCGAATAGCAGTCCACTAAGGGCAAGTCCCCATAATTTTTGACCAGTTCAATATCATACTTAATTTGATTGTTTAAAATCAAGAGGGTACTGTCAATACATTCATGCAAATCCGCTGGTTTACGCGCCGTTTCATCCAAATGAGAAAAGTTTTGTAACCCCCCCACAATCTTCGTAAGTCGGTCCGAACTGACCACCAAAGATTGTACCAGCTTGGGTAAATCTTTTCGTAAAAACTCTAAATCAATCGTCTCAATGGTTGATGCCACTTTCGCTGAAGGAGTTTCTACTTCTTGCTCATACACCGACACCAGTTCTAGCAAGTCTTGACAATAGTTCACTAAAAATCCCATATTTCCTGAAATACAATTCACGGGATTTTTAATTTCATGGGCAATTCCTGCTACCATCCGCCCTAAAGAGGCCATTTTTTCCGTTTGAATGGTATGGGAACGGGTTTGCTCTTGCAGCATCTGAGTGGTGAGTTCATAGATTTGAGATTGGGCGATGAGTAACTGGTGAACGTCTAAGAGGCGATAGACATCCGGTTCCATCTCAATCACAATCGGTTCATAGAGAAACTCGGGCGATCGGCTTAAAGATTGCCTTGCTGCCATGCCAATGGGTAGATAGCTGGGAAAGGTCAGCGGTTCGATTTTTGTAAAGTTATGTAAGGCTTTTAAGGGTCTTCTGGAGAATAATTCTAACCCATAAGGACGGCTCAAATGCTCCAAAAATTTCCGCCGAGAAATCGTGCCAATAAACTTACCCGCTTCGGTTAAAATAGCCCCGGGAAGCAGTGGGTTTTCGGCTAAAGCTTTGGCTAAGTCGGATCCGGGACAGGTGACTTCTATTGCAAAATCAAACAGGGTCAGATCCGCAAGGGTGGAGTCTACCGTCAGTTTACCAGCCAGTCGGTCTGGGGTAACGGGAACGAATTGTTCTAAATTTTCCACAGATGTTGCAAGCATTACGGGTTTCCTCGGGATGGGCAATGGGTATCATGGAGAATTTAAAAGTTATTTATTTTACAGACTTTCATTATTTTACAATAAATCTCTCCTGTAGGTTAATTCCTTAAAAAAGTTTAAATCAAAATTAACCTGGAATTAACCTAGGGTATCAACAAGAGGGGTCAAGAATTAAAAACCAAAACCTCCTGGGTCTAAGGGGTTATACCGACGTCAAAAGTTTGTAAAATACGGGATTAGCCCTCACTCTATTATACCCAATTTCTTGGGGTCGGTGTGATAGGCCGATGAAACAGAGGAAGGGGATGAATTGAGGAATACCTATTTAAACCGGAGAGACTTGTAAATCCCGAGATTCCGACTCGTCCCCAGACAGACAAGGTGGGGTTGAAGGTCACAGATTTGTTAATTTTCGTGACAAATTGAGCAGTCACGACCCCTTTGCTTGGCCCGATAAAGGGCCTGATCGGAGGCGGCAATGAGATGTTCTAAAGAGTTATGTTTTGTGGGGATGACTGTAGCAATACCTATACTGAGGGTGATGCGATCGCAGACTGTGGAGTTCCGATGGGGGAGATGGAGGGTGGCGAGGGCCTTCCGAATGCGATCGGCAACAGCGATCGCCCCATCGGCAAAGGTATTGGGCAAAATTAGGGCAAATTCCTCCCCGCCATATCGCGCTACTAAATCCTCCCGACGACTGCCACATTCTTTTAAAACTCGCGCCACCTGTTGCAAGCAGTGATCGCCCGCTTGATGTCCGTAGGCGTCATTATACCCCTTAAAAAAATCAATATCACATAACAGCAAAGATAGAGGCTTTTTCTCCTCCGTAAGGCGGTCCCATTGTTGAGACAAATAGCGATCAAACATTCGCCGGTTCGCAACTTGGGTTAATCCATCTAAAGTCGCCTGTCTGTGTAACTCTTGATTGGCTACTTCCAGTTGTTGATACAGGTTTTGGAGTAATTCCGTGGCTAATTCATGAATGTGAGCATGGGCGAGTAATAATTGATGCACGTCCAACAAGCGATAAGTTCCTGGGGCGATTTCCACCACAATCGGTTCATAAAGTAAATCTGGCGATCGCGATAAAACCCCCTGAACTGCTGCGACAATGGTCACCGAACTTTTAAACCGTAAATATTCGATTTGAGTGAACCGATATAAAACCTGAATTTGCCGTTTGAAAAATAATTCTAACCCGTAAGGTCGGGAAAGCTGCTCAAAAAATCTCCCCCGAGAAATCATCCCCAACAGTTCACCTTCTGCCAGCAAAATCACCCCAGGCAACACCGGATTTGCATTAAATGTTTCCGCTACCTCCCGCCCCATCACCCCCGCATTCACCTGATAATCATAAAGGGAAAGTGCAGATAGGGTTGACTCTAAATGCAACGTTTTCATACAGACCCGATCGGACAGTAAGAAGGATGAATCGGAAGGAGACTGATTCAAGATAGAAGAGTTCCCCCGATCCATTGCACTTGATGTATAAACTTTCATGTCTTCTCCGTCATTTAGAAGGTTTAGCATTATTGCCTATTTCAGGGGTGAGTTAGCCCTCGGAATTGTTGAGTCGCCAGGGTTCACCGGGGTTGACTCGGGTCTGCCCGTGGATTTCTGGGCTAATCATACCGGGCGATCGGGTACAAAAGGGCAAAATTTTAGATAAAAATATCCTAAACCGATTCCGGATATTTCTGAACAATCCTACAGATTTTTTAATGTTTTGATACAATAACAGAGGCTGATACTGATTGGGAAGTAAATTTTTTTGAATCATTCATGAAAGGGATAAAATTAAATTAAATTTTATTTAATGTTTTGTTAACAGTTAAATAAATGAAACCCAGGTTTCAATCATCCATTACCCGGACGATCGCCAGGGGTGGACCCGGGAAAGCCGATCGCCTGGGGGGACTGTACCCTGAAAAACCGGAACTGAGGATCAGCCCCAGGTTTTCCCTCGCACCCTGTAATATAGTGAGGATGGTTTGCACTTGGCGTCAATCTCAAAGGCATCCAAAGATTCTTCTGGACTCATTGCCGTTCCTTGCCTGGGAGGATTGACAGCAAATGGCGACCCCACCCTGTAAACAATCGGGACTGATCAGGGGACTTCCCCCCGGGTTAATTGATATCGAAGCTCCTCACTGCGAAAAATAAGCCGAACCGCATGATGAATCAAGTACACAACGCCTTTACCCTGTTTATGAGTCTGCTTGTAGAGGCTCTGCCCTTTTTGCTCCTCGGGGTGTTGTTTTCTAGTGCACTGTTGTTGTTCGTCGATGAAACAAAACTCATTTCCTCCATCCCGCGCAACCCGGTCCTCGGGGCATTAATCGGGAGTTCCATCGGGTTTCTGTTTCCCGTCTGCGAGTGTGGAAACGTCCCCGTAGCGCGACGATTACTGATGCAGGGGGCCTCTCCCTCAGTGGCGATTGGGTTTTTACTGGCGGCACCTACGGTAAATCCGATTGTGATTTGGTCCACTTGGACGGCATTTCGGGACCAACCGGAACTAGTCGTGTTGCGGGTGGTCTTTTCCCTGGCGATCGCCACAATTATTGGGTCAATTTTTAGTTTTCAAAAAGATTTAACCCCCTTCGTCCAACCTATGGTAGCCCGGGCGATCGCTCAATCCTCGGGAGCAAAATCCTCCGGGACCCGCACATCCCGAGATTTGTCCTCAGATCGGGAAAATATCTCCCCCCTGTTGCAGTCAGGAACGTTTTTATTAGGCACTCCAGGCAGTCCCCAGCGCCTCGATGCCACCACGATGGAAACAGTATTATTGGCATCGAAAGCGGGAAATTTGGGGGGTGCAGGGGCGGTCCTCCCCGGCGATCGCCTGTTTTCCCAGCGCCTGCGCTTGTTTGTCGAGAACGTCATGGCTGAACTGCGGGAACTCGGCGGGGTCCTCGTCTTCGGCAGTGCGATCGCCGCTATCATTCAAGTTGCTGCCCCTCGGGACCTAATTCTCAGCTTAGGACAAGGCCCCGTGACTTCTATTCTGGCTATGCTGGTCCTGGGCGCTGTCGTGTCCATTTGTTCCACGGTGGATGCCTTTTTTGCCCTCTCCTTTGCCTCCACCTTTACCACCGGCTCTCTGTTAGCGTTTTTAGTCTTTGGACCGATGATTGATATCAAAAGTATCGGACTAATGATGTCAATTTTTAAAGCAAAACCCCTGGTTTATTTGTTCTTAATTTCAGGGCAACTCACCTTTTTACTCACCCTGGCTTATAACTTGAAATTTAGCTAGGAGAAATCTTGGATAAAGTGGGAAGCTGGCTTAATAATCGGTTGAAATCTCCGCCTCCATTCCTCCTCTTCTCCCTCTTGCGATCGCCGATCGCGTTCCTCTTGCAACTGGAAACCTTCACCTCTAATATGGCTGTTCAACTCCCCAAAATTTTCCGATTTTCAAGCTTGGGACCCTGGATCGAAGTCCTCGCCGTCTTCGCTTGGGGTGTATTACTCCTCAAATATTGGGTGAGTGGGGAATTAAATATCCTAATTCATCCCAATTTCTTTGCCCTTACCAACGGCACTGGCGTATTCTTGATTCTGCTTGCCTGCTATAAAGCGGCACAATTGGTCTACCAACAGTGGCGATCGCGACGGGTCCGAAATCGAGGGACGAGCAGCGGAACCCCCGGGACGCAGCATATTACCCTATTTCCTCCGGGATGGAGTGCGATGTTGCTCTTAGTCACGGCACTCCTGGGTTTCCTGATTAGTCCGAGAGTTTTTGCCAGCGATAAGGCAATGATGCGGAATGTCAATGATTTTTTACCCGTTACCCAATCCCAACCCCAAGCGTTTCGCACTGCCAGAAAACCCGAAGAGCGATCGCTCATTGACTGGGTACGCACATTAACGGTGTATCCCGAACCCGATGCTTATACCGGACAACAAGTCAATGTGCAAGGGTTTGTCATTCATCTCCCGGACCTACCCGAGGAATACTTCTTAATCTCTCGCTTTGTGATTACCTGTTGTGCGGCAGATGCCTATCCCGTAGGGCTGCCGGTGAAATTATCCGAAAGTCGCACCGCCTATCCGCCTGATACTTGGTTAGAGATTAAAGGGAAAATGACTACGGAAACTTTGGAAAATCGCCGTCAATTGACGATTGTGGCGAATTCTATAGAAGAAATTCCCGAACCCCGAAATCCTTATGAATATTAAGGGATGGGTTTCCCTGAATTAAAAACCGGGTAAGTTAAACCCGGTTTTTAGCCTCCATTTTATTATATATAGCAGTTGCTGGAATGATGAGGTACAGGGAGTCACAGAAGTGCATCCGCCAATTTCTTCCCCACAATTTAGAAATTAGGATTTTTTTGTGATTTTTTGAAACAACAGTTGCAGTCCCAGACAAAATAAACCCAACGCAGCAAAGGCAAAGATAAAGGTTGCCAGGGTACTCACCCCCGTGACTAAGGTCCGAACTGCAGCAGAAATATTAACCGCGATCGGATTATCCGAGTGAATCGGTTTGTTGGCAAAGGTGGAGGCGATCGCGCTGGTGAGCATCATACAAGCATAAGCAAATCCTCCGGAAATCAATGAACCCATAAAGCACCGCATCAGGGTGGGTTGAACAGCTTCTTCCGGGGTAACTGAGAGCGAGTTGGGTTGAGTCGGTGTGGGATTAGTCATGAGTTTCTCTGGTAAATTGACTGTTTAAATTTTAACCTTTAGATTTGGATATCGAGAGAACCCAATCCCCCTAATGGACGCCTGGTGCTAACTGAATCCCGGTATTAATGAATTGAGCAATCCAAAAATCTAGGTCCGGATTTCCCAGGGTGTTTTGAACTTGCGCGCGGATTTGTTCTGCTTTTTCCCGGGAGTCGGTGAGGGCAAATACGGTGGGTCCGGAACCAGACATCAGGGTTCCTAAAACATCAAATTGTTCAAAGGTTTGCCGCAGTTTTAACACTTGAGGATATTCCGGCAAGACGACTTTTTCTAAGTCATTGTGTAGACATTGGACCACTTTCATCTCATCCCGAAGGGCGATCGCCTTCACAATAGGTCCGGAATGGACGCGCTGTTGTCGCGCCGCTAAATCGGTGGATTCTCGAACGTAGGTACTGCCAAATTGTTGGCGATAGGTTTGATATGCCCAAGCGGTAGAAACCCCTAGACTGCGATATTTTGCCAGAATGACATACAATCCTTCTAAATCCGGCAGGGGTTCAAGTTCGTTTCCCCGTCCCGTTGCCAAGGCGGTCCCTCCGGTGATACAAAAGGGAATATCCGAACCCAGTTGACTGGCTAAATCTTGTAATTCCGGTTGGGTTAAGCCCAGGTCCCAGAGCATTTCTAGCCCTACCAACACAGCGGCAGCATTGCTGGACCCCCCGGCTAATCCGGCAGCGACGGGAATCTGTTTATCGATGAAAATATCGGCACCACCATATTGCTCAAAAGCTTCTGGATAGTTGGTTTTGAGCAGTTCGGCGGCGCGGTAGGCGAGGTTGGTGCGATCGCAGGGAACCTCGGGATGTTGGCATTGGATCCGAAATTCTTCGGTGCCATTGGCGCGAATCTCCACGCGATCGCCTAAGTCGATGCTTTGCAGGACCATTGACAATTCGTGATACCCATCGGGGCGATCGCCGATAATTTCCAGATATAGATTGATTTTAGCCGGTGCAATCAGGGAATAAGAGCGCATGGGGGATATTTAAGGGGTGACGGAAGGTTCTAGGGTTAAAAGGTTACTTAAAGCCACCCACTGCGACACGCTGAGGTCTTCGGCACGCACTTGGGGGTTAATGTTTAATTGTTCCAGAAACTGGGTCAATTGATCTCGATCAATCAGTCCTTTTAAATTATTTCGTAACATTTTGCGTTTGCTGGAAAACCCAACTTTTACTAATGTCTCTAACCACCGGGGGCGATCGGCAGGAATTGCTAAGGGTCGCGGCAACAAACGAACTACAGCGGAATCGACTTTAGGTGCGGGGTAAAAGGCTTTGGCGGGAACGGTACAGATATATTCGCACTCCGCGACATACTGCACCCGCACGGATAATGCCCCATAAGTGCGGGACCCGGGTTCAGCATTGATCCGTTCGGCTACTTCTTTTTGTATGAGTAGAACGATGGACTGATAGGACATTCGCGGTGGTTGGGAAATCGTGCCCAGGAGTTTTTCCAGAATGGGCCCGGTGATATTATAGGGAATATTAGCAACGACTTTATTGGGATGGTGAAACAAGTCCGGAGTTTGGGTTAAGACAGACTCTAAATCCAGGTCTAAAAAGTCTGCACACAAGAGTAAAAAATTGGGGATATCTCCCAACTTTTTTGCAAGTTTTTGGGACAAATTGCGGTCAATTTCTACAGCCACTACAGATTCAGTCTGGGGCAGTAACTGCCTGGTGAGGATGCCGGTCCCTGGGCCAATCTCTAGGATGCGATCGCCGGGAGATAATGCCGCCGCTTTGACAATTTCATTGAGGGCTTTATCGCTTTGCAGCCAGTGTTGAGCAAATTGTTTACGAGGATAAGGCGATGGCATTTTTATCAGGGGTGGGTTCGGTGGAAAATTGAGCTTTTTTATTTTACCGGGTTTTGGACCCAAAAATTGCCCTCTTTCTCTAGGAAGATTTAAGGTTATTTCTTGAGGCGTAATTTTTACGGATTTGCTGGGGAGACGGACTTTCCTCCCTCCACAAAGAAAGAAATTAAAAACGTTCTACCTTAAGGGAGAGGAAAGCTAGAGTAAAAGTTACTAAAGTTTACATATCGCGTAAAACACCATAAGGATATACAATTATCATGGCAAATTTAGCAGACAACATCAAACAAGTCAAAGAAAGTCTACCGAATATTACCCCGACGCCACCGGATTTAAAACCCCAAGTTACCCCCGGAGAACTCAAGTCCCGTCTGGAATGGGGAGAACCCGGTTTAACCATTATTGATGTGCGCGATCGCGAATCTTTCAACTACGAACGCATCACCGGCGCAATCACCATGCCGATGGAGAACCTTGCGGAGACCGTCAGTTCCAGCTTAGAATACAAGCGGGATATCTACCTGTATGGAGACAGCGACGAGCAAACCAAACAAGCTGCTACTGAACTGCGCGGCGGTGGTTTCATCAATGTTGCTGAAATTAAAGGCGGTTTACCGGCTTGGAAAGCGATCGGCGGTCCTACCGAAGGGATTATTTCCGTGGAAGGTCCTTCCGGTCCTAGTTCTGTGAAGAAAAGTGAAAGTAATGTGGCTGCTCGTGTCGCCAAACAAGGCGATTTGGAAGCTAAAAAATCTCAGCAACATCGCTAGAGTTCACTTCTCAAGTCTGGGGTAAATTGGGGAATTAAGCCTAAATTCTGATTCTAGGCTCCCCCTAATTCCAGATAGTAGAGGCGCGATTGATCGCGCCTCTCCTCCGATGTTTTTCTCGGGGATTTTCCGACTACTGAGCGATCATCGTTAAAGAGTCCAAATTAACGACTTTCCAGGTACTTGCTAACGCTTCACTAATTGCCCCTGTAATAAAGTCATCACTCCAATAGGCAACATGAGAGAGGGGATTCCAACTGGTTAATAAATTTCCCACATTCACCGGCCAATCGGTTGTTACCACCTGGTTATATTCAGGGCTGAGGGATTTGAGCGGATAGGAAATAATATCATTCGGGTCATAAAAATTAATCCATTCCCCGACTAAATCCGGATGATAAGCCGATAACTGCTTCGCCGGAACCTGGATGGGACGATCAAACTTTTGATGCAAACTCCACAGGGCGATCGGACTCCCAAGAGTATAAAATAAAGTCAGAGTTTCCCCCCGTTCTAATGGGGTATTTCCCATCTGATTGGTGACGGCTTCAGGCATCAGCACTTTACTCCCCCGGGTCCGAGTAAATTCCTGAAGATCATAAAAGTAATTGCTGGCGATCACAGTGCCTAGACTATGCGCAATGGTGCAGAGAGGGGCGGTGGGACCGGCTTTTTCTGCTAAATTTCGCAGACTTTTTGCAACCCTAGCGTGAATCAGATCATACAGACGCCGATCGCGTTCCGAGGTAACTTGATAGGCGATCGTATCTCCTAACACATTAATGAAAAAAAACCGCAACCATTCAAACCGCAAATTGTCTCCCTTCACTTTTTCCCATAACTCTTGTTGTTCCGGTTGCAGCAAGGGGGCCCAATAAATATATTCAAACACTAATCGAGGTTCCGCTTCTTCTGGGGAAATCCCCAACTTCTGAGCAAATGTTTCGATAATTTGACGGGATAACTTACTAAAATATTCCGGTTTTTCTAACTTCCCTTCATCCACTTCCGGATCTCCCGACCCCATGCCATGAATGACGGCAACGGCTATTTTTTGAACTGACATGATGCTAACCCTTTTAGAAAAAATTGGTAAACTTCTCCCTATGATAAATGCGATCGCCGTTCTAAGCTGCCTCCTTTTGGCTGATATTTAGAATCGAGAACAGGTTGGAACCGCACAAAACGCTCAGTAAATCTCGTCATTTAATCAAGGTTGAGCTTTCAATACCCTAGAAATTCTCACAACCCTAACGGCGATCGCTCGAACCCGTCCCGTTCTTTTTCCCCTTGCCACGTCAGCCGCATGGAATGGCGATCGCATCGTTGTTTACTGTTCGATTTTTAATTCCGCAACCACTCGCAGCACTTCTGCCACCGTCCAAGCTTGAGCAAAAGCCCCTTTCGGCTTCATCGGCGCATCCCCATCAAAAATCTCACTCAGATTACCGATACAAGCCTCTAACAAATGATTAGCAAGGGGGTTAAGAAATGTAGCCGCAGTTTTCCGATCCTTCGTAACCCGCAGATAAGCTGAAATATAAGGTCCGATCAGCCATCCCCAAACCGTGCCCTGATGGTAAGCGCCATCCCGTTCTAAGAGGCTTCCCCCGTACTGTCCGATATAATTGGGGTCGGTCGTTGCTAGACTTCTCAAGCCGTAGGATGTGAGAAGCGATCGCCCACAAACCTCTACTACCGCTCGTTGTTGGTTCCCCGGTAACGGACTATCCGGTAAAGATACAGCAAAAATTTGATTCGGACGCAAGGCAGGATCATCTCCATCCGGCGTATCAATCACGTCGTAACAATAGCCTAACTCTTCATTCCAGAACCGCTCAAATCCAGACCGGGTGCGATCGCCTAACTTTTGATATTCTCCCTCGGGCTTTCCTAACTTCCGCGCAAACACCGTCATGGTTCGCAAGGCATTATACCACAATGCATTCACCTCCACCGGCTTACCTTGGCGCGGAGTCACCACCCAGTCCCCTACTTTCGCATCCATCCAAGTCAGTTGCACTCCCGGTTCCCCGGCATACAGCAATCCATCCGCCGGGTCCATCTGAATGTGATATCGGGTGCCTTGTTGATGCCAGTTGATAATCGCTCTTAATACCGGCCATAATTGTTTGAGCAACTTTTTATCTTTTGTAGCCTGATAGTAAGCCCGGATCGCTTGAAAATACCACAGAGTCGCATCCACAGTATTATAATCCGGGGTTTCTCCCTGATCGGGAAACCGATTGGGCAACATTCCCTGATCCACATACTGGGCAAAGGTTTGGAGAATCAATTTCCCAATGTGCGGACGTCCGGTACAAAGGGTTAAACCGGGCAGGGCGATCGCCATATCCCGTCCCCAATCCCCAAACCAAGGATATCCGGCAATAATCGTTTTACCATCGGGATGGTCCGGGTAAGGGCGATCGACAATAAAGCGATCGGCAGCTAACACAAGCTCACGCACCCACTCGGGAGATTTTCGGGACAACTGATATACTTTCCCTTGTTTCCCTTTCAATCCTTTCCCGTTCAGGGCCCGTTTGATTAACTGTTGATCCCATTGCCGACGAGACTGCAAAGCACGTTCTACCCTTAAACTGGCATGGGAGTCGGTACTCACGGCGATCGCCAGAGATTGTCCCGGTTGTAACTCTCCCTGAACGGTTGCCACTTGCAGTAAATCTTCCAGGCAGTCCCCGCCACGACTCTTTTCCACCGCCAAATCAAACCCATAGTGCCACTGATGTGCTGGACTGACTGCACCGCCAACGGCATACAAATAGAGCGGAACGGCCCCCGGAAATGCTGTAATACATAGACCCGAATTCACCGACTCCACCTCCATCAACCGGCTATTTCCCTGGGTCGTATGATGGCGATCGCGATAGGTGGCAAACCCTTTTAGGGTCAAAGTAATAGGCAAACTGGACCGACGCAGGGTATAATAAATGTAAGTAGTATTTTCCCCTTGCTGCATCCAAATCCGTTTTTCTAACAATGCATCCCCAAACCCATAACTCCACACCGGAATAGAACCCTCTAAATGAAACCGTTCCAGTACCAGATATCCTTGGGGTTCTACCGTGCCATCTGCCCATCGGTTAGTAAATAGCGGATAGCGATCGCCACCATAACTGGCGACTTCATCTAACTTAGAAAACAACAGGGTATGACCCAACGGCGGAGCAAGTGCAGCCATTAGTAACCCGTGATAGCGGCGTGTTAACAGTCCCGCCACGGTACCCGATGCATAGCTGCCTGTCCCATTGGTGACCAGCCATTCGCGAGATTCAGATGATGCTAACTCGGCACAAAGTTCTCGACTCAGTTCACTTTTGCCCATAACTTTCTTCCATTTATTGAGATTAAATGATGTTGATTTCAAGACTGAACTCTGACCCCTGATGTCTTAGGGGCAGTCTTAAGCTCCTGCCCCAAAAGCTCGGATTATTTCCCCAATTTTTGTTATTTAATCCTCTGCTTTTTAAACAGATGTGAGAAGGTTATTCTACAGGATTTTTCTCCCTTCATCCTTCCGCAGAAACTGGGCTAGATACAGAGTCAGGTTTGGGGAAAAACTTGTCTGTGACCCCTGCGGTGACCAGATGAGATAACAATCCCATCGGACCTGCAAACAAGCATAACAGCAGGGAATGAGTCGTCCAAACCCCGGTCTGCTGTCCCTGCCAATAGATCCAGCGACCTACAAACAAATCCATGACTAAATAATGAATCCACCCCGTAGCGGCAGCCCCTTCATTGCCAAAAAACCGGGCAATATCGGCCAGAGTGGGATTAGACATGGATTGGGCGGTTTCTGCGTCCACTTGTCCGAAAAACAGATAAATATACAAAAGGGCTAGGGGAACAAAGGGCAGATAGGATTCCATCACTTTGCGGCTGACTCCCCAATTGGGTAAGACAATCATCAAGAACCAAAATGGCAAGACAAAGAGGTTACCGGCATTAAACAAGAGTTCAAGGTTCATGGGTTGCTGTTTTTTCGCTCAATTTAACAAAAGGTTACAATAAAACCACTCCCGCACAAAATCCAGCGGAAGAAGTTTGGAGGGGTAATCCCCGGGGGTTGTCTCGGGCCAAGGGTTCGGTGCATCCAAGCAACCCGTGCTAAGATTAGCGAAAACCACCGCTTAACGGTTCCTATCCAATCCCAGGAGAACTCTGATGACTGTTCATGATTTATTAATGCTTGTGCTGTTACTTTCCCCCGGTTTAGCGCTTTCTGCTTTGGTTATGGTCGCTTTTGCGGCTGGGGGTTGAACTTCGGTGAATGACCTAGAGACGCAATCCATCGCGTCTCTATTTTTTTTACACGGAATTTTCTCGGCATAAAAACCGTTCTGGGATCAATAGAGAATACTCCAGTTTCCTCGTTCTCACAAGCCACCCTTTGACCTAAGCCTCTGGGGAATAGGTCACTCCTTTGACCCCGGGGCGATCGCCGAGGAAAGGATTACCTCTAAGGCATTTTGTATTCTCAGTTACAACTTTTGAATCACGCTGAGACCAACAGCGAAGAACAGCCCTTTTTTAGGGTGCGACCCGGTCTTAAACTTGAGGACAAACCCCAGATTAAGTCCGATGAAATCCTTGCAGGAGAAGGCTTAAGACGGCACAGTTTCATCATCGCCAGTGACATCTTCTAGGAGAATGTTAATTTTTGTAAAAAGGCGTTTTAGGGGCTCCCATTTTGACCAAACCATGCTAATATGTCTGTCGAGAGTGAATTCGGTAGTAGCATTTGTTTCTGGTATTGAGTAGGTATTTCCCTTTTCGTATTGGCAGCTTCTCTCCGAAATCTCAAACTCTACAACTCGTGAATTTTGGAGACATCCCATGTCTATTTATGTAGGCAACCTTTCTTACGAAGTAACCCCAGAAGATTTAACTGCTGTTTTTGCCGAATATGGTTCGGTTCAGCGAGTTCACCTTCCCACAGACCGGGAAACAGGCCGTCCTCGCGGCTTTGCTTTTGTGGAAATGAAGAGTGAGAGTGAAGAAGCTGCGGCAATTGAAGCACTGGATGGTGCAGAATGGATGGGTCGCGATATGAAGGTTAACAAAGCCAAACCCCGAGAAAACCGGAGCTCCTTCGGTGGTGGCGGCGGTGGTGGTCGTCGAAACAGTAACTTTTCTTCTAACCGTTACTAATCCCGGCGATCGCAGAATACAACCATTCAACCCTTTGAATTCTCTATGAAAACGCTGAGGCACTTGATGAAGTGCCTCAGCGTTTCTTGTGTTTGTGAGATATACAACCAAGCTTCTCAGTCATCCCTCCCAAATTGCTAATAATTGTCAATAATTTGATGTTAAAAAATTGTCGCGGCTGATTTCTAGGGAGTAACCCAGTCCCCTATCGGTAAAAATCAGAAATCAGCCCCGAAAAAAGCGGAATGAATTAGGGCTTTTCAGCGGCGATCGCCAATTTTGCCCCTTCAATGCGACGCACCCGATCCATGACTTCCACCACCTGTCCATGTTCAACGGCTTTATCGGCTTTTAACACCACCACAGAAACAGGTTCAGCCTTCATGCGATCGCGTACCGCTTGCTCTAAATCTTCCAAGGCGACTGCCTTTTCATCCAGCATCAACATTCCTTCCGCATCAATAGAAACCGTCAGTTTTACCGTCTCCGTTTGCACTGCCGCCGTAGAGGCTTGGGGCAAATTCACCGGCAATCCTTCGGATTTTGATAAAGACATAGAAGAAATGATAAAAAACGCCAAAATACTAAAAATGACGTCAATCATCGGGACAATATTAATCTGAGCCTCAGATTCCGCTTCATCGGGTAGACGCATACTTTTGTTCTCCTCTGTCTCTTTCATAACGATGACGATAGAGTAACTCAAGCTGACCCCCGACTTCTTGAATTAATGCTATCTGTCTCATATAAAAACTGCGAAACGTATTGGCAAACACTTGAATAAAAATTGCTACCACTAATCCCATCACCGTAGAAACGAGGGCCTCGGTAATCCCTCCCGTCACGCCTGTCGCATTGCTACCCCCCACATCCCCGAGTCTTAGGGATGCAAAGGATTCCATCAAGCCTAAAATCGTCCCTAATAACCCTAATAAAGGGGATAGATTAATAATCGTATCAAACACGACATTGAAGCGTTTGAGCAGGGGAATTTCCGCTTGGGCAGCACTTTCTAGGGCCAGTCGAAACTCTTCCGGATTGGGGTCATCTAACTCCAGTGCCTCTAAAAAAATTCGGGCGAGTGGTAAATCCGCATTCATTTGTGCCTTTTTGATCGCCAGATCGGGCTCTTGGCGATAGAGTTGCAAGACTTCGCGGACCATTCTACCCTGGCGGCGATTCACCCGAAACCAAAAAAATAGGCGTTCTGCAATCAGGGCTAGTCCAGCGATTGAAGCAATCAGGAGCGGTATCGAGACTATCCCGCCCGCCTCCATTATTTTGATGAAATTACCCATGTAGTTTACGTTCCTCGAACCCACAACAGAGACCCGGGCGGGTCCTGCTGCTCTTATTTGATAAATTTTCTCAAAAAGCCTAGATCAAATGATGAGAGTTTGTCAAGAGGGTTTGTAAAATTGAGTAAAAAGAAATTGACCTGGATTCCTATGATCTCAGGGACCCGAGTTTGAAGGTATTGAAAGGTCTGTCCCGCTTATTTCCTCGTTTAAATTTATTGCAACTTTACCCCAGTTATTGCGACAGACCCTCAGAAGTGCTTCTCCCGAAGCCTGCTCAAACCCTTTGGTCTATGCCAGAATAAAACAGGCGATCGCCTCATGGCAGATCCATGATCCTGAACTATCAACAAGATAGGGAGATTCTACCGTGCGCCCGGACCTCAAAGAGTTACCCATCCCCAAAACTGAACTTAAGCGCTTGAGTGGTCTGGATATTGAAGCGGTCAACCACTTTTCTATCCCGACCCTCCTGAGTTTAGATCCTGGACCCGATTCACCGGGTTTAATTCGCTATTTACCCTTTCTGTTCGCCTTTGCAGTCGGCTTAACCTATCCGGTGGCGATCGCCCTTTTAAATCTCACCTTTCCCTTCGAGTGGTTGTTCCTGAGTACCCAACTGGTTTTGGGATTATTTCTCACAAAGTTGGTGCAGTTTTTCTGGGTGAAAAAACACGTAGGCCAATCTCTTCCAGGATTGTTGTATGAAGTAGAACGATTTAATGATATCATTCGCGTCATTGATATCAACGATCGCCTTGAAGAAGTGGGAAATCCCGACGTTCATTTACGCGATCGCGAACAAGTGGTTCAAGCCCTCCAATTAACCAAAGAAGATTTAATTCGCGCTTTAAGAACTGAACGAATCCTCCGAAAACATCAAACATTTATCGCCCGAAATCCCGAAATCTTTGCCAACAACTTGACCGCTTTAGCCGCTTTGCAAGTTGCCGACAAAGCCAGCGAACATGGACGCTTGCTCAATGAAGCCTTGCAAATTGCCCTCAGTGCCAATGAAGAAATTACCAAATTATCTCCTAGAAGCCGATCCGCATCTTCTCAAACTCCCGACTCCACCTAAAACAATCGGAGATCCGGCAGGGAAATCCTATCCCTGAGTTTGTTAAAATATCGACCAGTCCAAGGGTACTCTGAACTAAGGGCCTGGACTGGCATCATCAAGTCAGTGGCAATTCTATTGATAGGAGTATCAAACCGTGCGACGAGATTTACAAGGCTTAGAAATTAGCAAAGGAGAACTCAGACGCCTCAGCGGGGTGTCCGTAGATGAGTTAATTCGACCTTCGACGATGGAAAATGCAAACAGAAGGTCAAATTTTTTATATAAAGAGACGTTACTCGTTAGTTGTTTAACCATTATTTTATTTATAGCTATCCTAGCCCTTGGAGATTGGATTGCCTGGGAAATTAGAGGAGTTCCCCTGGATTTAGCTTTTAATAATGCCCCATCTTGGATTGTTTTAGGAACCCTAGCGAGCACCACTTGTATCAGCGCGATCGCCTCCCGGTTTATCTGGCTAAAAAATAACACCCGGAAGGGGGATTCTCTTCTGGGTCTTCTTGATGATGTGGAAAATTATAATGACTTAATTAAGGCGATCGAACTGAATGACTCCCTGGAAGATGTGGGAAATCCAGGAGTTCGACTGACCAACCGCGATGACATTATTGATGCCTTGAAACTTACCCGACAAGATTTAATTCGCGCCTTAAGAACCGAACGCATTTTAAGAGAAAATCGAAACTTTATTGAACGCAATCCCGAATTATTTGCCAATAATTTAAACGCGCTCGAAGTATTGCAAGTGAGTGGTAAAGCCAGTGAACGGGGACGATTGCTCAATGAAGCTTTACAAATTGCCTTAAACACCCAAGGAGAACTGAGAAAACTGCAAGATAGAGGACATCATTATTAACGGTTTTTAAGGACGAA
Organism: uncultured Oscillatoriaceae bacterium; assembly: GCA_965650385.1. Lineage (GTDB taxonomy): Bacteria > Cyanobacteriota > Cyanobacteriia > Cyanobacteriales > Laspinemataceae > Laspinema. The sequence continues at coordinate 22,138 of CBFGOM010000021.1, read as the reverse complement.
TTAAGAGACTCACCCTCTCAAACCCTTCGGGTGGGGTTGTTTTTGCAGCGATCGCGTGGGAGGGAGTCGCCAAACTTTTAGCAAAAATTGCATCCAGATGGGGTGCGATCGCGATCGCCGGTTCCCCGAAGATGAGAAGATGGGAGCAACCGCGTCAAAAGTAACCATGAACACTCAACCGAAAATTATCGTTCTCGATGACGATCCGACGGGTTCCCAAACCGTACATAGTTGCCTGTTGCTGACTCAATGGGATGTCGAAACCTTACGCCTGGGATTGCGCGAGGAAGTCCCCATTTTCTTCGTTCTCACTAATACGCGATCGCTGACCCCGGATCAAGCGAATGCCACCACTCGCATTGTCTGCCAGAACCTCAAACAAGCACTTGCGGCAGAACAGATCTCAGATTTCCTGGTTGTCAGTCGTTCCGACTCCACCCTACGCGGACATTATCCCATCGAAACCGATGCGATCGCCGAAGAACTCGGTCCCTTTGATGCACATTTCCTCGTCCCCGCCTTCTTTGAAGGGGGACGGATCACCAAAAATAGTACCCATTATTTAATTATTGATGGGGTAGAAACTCCGGTTCATGAAACCGAATTTGCTAAAGATTCGGTGTTCGGATATCAATATAGTTATCTTCCCGACTATGTAGCAGAAAAAACCAAGGGACGTATTCCCGCTACAGAAGTGGATTGCTTTTTACTCACGGATTTGCGTTCCACAAACCCAACCCATACAAACCCTTCTCTTCAACAACGATTAATGCAGTTATCGGGTAACCGTTGTTGTGCCGTGGATGCAGAAATTCAATCCGATTTGGACTCTTTTGCTACAGAGGCGATCGCTGCTGCCAGTCAAGGGAAACGCTTCTTATTTCGGAGTGCCGCCAGTCTTCTCACTTCCCTGGCGAATCTAGGACCCCAACCTGTTGCGGCGATCGATATGGGTCAATTTGTGCGAGAAGCCAAACCCGGGGCAATTATTGTCGGTTCTCACGTTAAAAAAACGACCCAACAATTAGAACGGTTACTCTTAGAAACCTCCGTAACTGGCATTGAAATTGATGTCTCGCATTTACTCGAAGACTCACCCACCCAACGGGAAAAATTATTACAAACCATTCTGGATCAAGTCCAACAGGCACACCAGGCGGGAAATACTCCGGTAGTTTATACCAGTCGCCAAGAACTCGCTTTTCCCGATGTTCAAACCCGCTTAGAATTTGGCGTTGCCGTTTCTGCTTTGTTAATGGATGTTGTGCGCGGCTTGCCTAAAGATATCGGCTTTTTAATTAGCAAGGGCGGGATTACCTCCAATGATGTTTTAAGTACGGGATTAGCCTTAACCAGTGCGCGTCTCCTCGGTCAAATTATTGCCGGATGTTCAATGGTCCAAACTCCAAATCATCACCCTTTGTTTCCCAATCTACCCGTGGTTTTATTTCCGGGTAATGTGGGCGATGCCGATGGATTAGTGACGGTTTATCAGCGACTTACGCATCGTAATTAGAGGGAAATAACGATTGCAGTTCCCCGAATCCTCACTGCCGGTAGGTCAACTTTCCGGCGGTAGAGACTATTTTTTCATCTGGGCTAAGTTTTCATTTTTATGAATCGAATTCAGACAATTTCTATCTATCAATCAGGACAACAAGCCACATCTCTTTATCAAGAAGCTCAGAGGCATCTCCAACAAGGAAATCACCACCAAGCTCGGTCACTTTTTCAGGAAAGCATCAAACTACAGCCAGATTTTGCCCTCAGCTACCAAGGGTTAGGAGAAATGTGGCGATCGCAAGGCAATCTCTCGTCATCGTTGCGATGTTATCTGAAAGCTTTAGAACTTCAACCGGATTTAATTTCCCCAGATTTTCTCCTAGATTTAGGGAGTGAATTTGCTAAAAATAACCAGATTGATGAAGCAATTTTATGTTATAATCACGGCTTAAATCTTGACAGCAACTCTACAAAATTCTACTTAAATTTAGGAGTAATGTGGCGAAAAAAAGGCGAGTTAATTAAAGCGATCGCCTTATACCACCAAGCCCTCGCCTTGGAGCCTAGCTTACATTCAGCCTATTTTAACTTAGGTAATATCTTTTTAGAACAACAACGGCTAGATGAGGCCATTATTGCTTATCTCGAAACTTTGCAGATTCAACCCTATTTTGAATCTGCTTATCTAAATTTAGGCCAAGCCTTAATCCAGAAAGACCGGATGGAAGAAGCTTTTTCTTGTGCTATTCATCTCCTGCCTAATTCGCTTCTAACAGACTTTATATCCGGTGTTTCTTCGGCTACTATCTCCTCTAAATTTACCACCTATAAAACCGGAAACTATCTACCCATTAATCTCAAAAATTCAGTCAAGCTCTTGCCCCCAAAGACCTATAATAGCAGTTTTCATTCTTATTTTAGGTGGGAGGTTTATCGCAATCCCGAAACATTTGTCACCCAGATTCCTTCTGCACGTGCTTGGGGAGATTCATACTCCACAGCCGTGATCAACTCAGAAGGTCGTTTCATCGATGAACTCTGTCAAGGCAGCGCCTCAACACTTGCTATTTCTCAAAAATTACCCCCAGCCACTCCCCTAGCGGGAACAACTGCTTTTTTATCTGTGCGAGGAGGCAACACTTACTATCATTGGATGGCGGATTTGCTACCCCGCCTCAAATTATTGCAGTTGGCAGACTTTAAATTAGAAGATATTGATTTTTTTGCAGTCAATAGCTGCCATTTACCGTTTCAACGAGAAAGTTTAAATCTGCTGGGAATCCCGACTGACAAAATCATTCAAAATTCTCAAACTCCCCATATAAAAACCCAAAACTTAGTCGTTCCGTCCTTACCAGGAGACGTGGGATTAATGTCTCCCTGGACTTGTCAGTTTTTGCGAGAATCGTTTTTAGAAAAAGCCACAGCCCTGGGACAGCAAACCCCCGATCGCATCTATATCAGTCGTCGGAATGCCAGTTATCGCCGCATCCTCAATGAAGAGGAAACCATCGCCCGGTTATCCCCCTATGGTTTCGTTCCGATTATCCTAGAATCTCTCTCATTTCTCGAACAAGTGGCCTTATTTGCAAATGCTAAAGCCATTATCGCCCCTCATGGTGCCGGATTAACCAATACCCTCTTTTGCAACCCGGGAACACAAGTGATAGAAATTTTCTCCCCGGATATGGTATCAGTGAACTACTGGGTCGTTAGCAATATTACGGGATTAGACTATTCTTATTTAATCGGAGAAAGCTTAGATGAGTATATAACTCCCACATCCATTCCGAGACGATATTACAATCATCCCCTTTATGAAGATATTGTAGTCAATCTCGATTCCTTAGTACATATCATGCACTTTTCAGGAATACTTTAGAACTGCAACCCCAGCGGCTGCCTGGACCCCATTGATCAAGGTGACCCCAATCCGTGGCGATCGCTCACAAGGGAAAGCCAACCCACAACCCCAACCCCACGGAATCATCTAACGCCGATTAAGTCCCGTTAAATATGTTAAAATCCATGCGAATCGAAAGTACAATCCCATCCACGGGATGGCAATAGGCACTATTTGGCATGAGTTCTGATACGTCACTCTCTTCTATCGAATCAACCGAATCCAGCGAATCAACGGTTTCCGAAGGGGATATTTCCTCCAACGCGGACCCGTCCATCCTGTCTGAACAGGTAGAGTCCAAAGAAACCCCTGCCGAGTCCACCGTTTCTGAACCGGGAGAACCGAACGGGACAGACAGTATAGAACCTACAGGGATTGCCGAAAACAAGGCGATTGCCCCTAATGCACAAGTTCGGTTTAAAACCCAAGAGGACGGCACCCTGTTACTCCTATTGCCCAACGAAAGTAGCAGTCCCGACGCCAATACCACAACCTATGCGACTTGGACCGAAATTTTGCAACAAATTCGGCATCGCCTGAATGCAGGCGATCGCTTTTGGCAAGCAGACACCTGTGTACAGTTAATCGCCCAGGACCGTTTATTAGATGGTAGACAACTCCAGGCGATCGCCGAAGCCCTCGCCGAATCCAAACTCAGATTAGAACGCATCGAAACCTCTCGTCGTCAAACCGCCGTTGCCGCCGTCACCGCTGGATACTCCGTGGAACAACGCACCACCGTTGCCCCCTTTACGCCCAATCCCGTCGCCACTGGCAAAGCCCTCGCTGACCCCCTTTATCTCGAAACCACCGTGCGATCGGGCGTCGAAATTCGACATCCCGGTAACGTCGTCCTCGTCGGGGATGTCAACCCGGGCGGATCCATCATTGCCGATGGAGATATTTTAGTTTGGGGACGCTTGCGCGGACTGGCTCAAGCGGGTGCCAATGGCAATGAGCAATGTATCGTCATGGCACTGCAAATGGAACCCACCCAAATTCGGATCGCCGACTGGGTAGCACGAGCTCCCGAACCTTTACCGGAGTTTTATCCCGAAGTCGCCTACGTTTCTCCCGAAGGGATCCGTATTGCCAAAGCCGCTGATTTTTCTAAAGCCCAGTTGGAATTAAAATCCTAAGCGATCGCATTCCACTCACCCAAGGGTTGCGCGATCGTGCTAAATTAAATCGGCTCGTTAGATCGTCAAAGCCTTCATCAGGTCCGTGGCTATGCCTCTCTTCTTTAATCCAAGAGAGTCAGACACCCCAAACCGATCCAATAGCAGTTAGTTGTAGAGTCTTCTTCTTACATGAGTCGCATTATAGTCATCACGTCCGGTAAAGGGGGAGTGGGCAAAACCACCACCACAGCGAATCTAGGTATGGCTCTAGCAAAACGGGGCCGCAATGTTGCTGTTGTGGACGCCGATTTCGGTCTACGAAATTTAGACTTGCTTCTGGGATTGGAAAACCGGATCGTCTACACTGCCGTTGAAGTGCTCTCGGGTCAATGTCGGTTAGAGCAGGCATTAGTTAAAGATAAACGGCAGCCTAACCTCTCCTTGTTACCTGCCGCTCAAAACCGCATGAAAGATGTGGTTACCGCCGATCAGATGAAGCAAATCGTTGCCCAATTAGTCGGAAAATATGACTATATTGTGATCGATTCTCCCGCTGGGATAGAAATGGGCTTCCAAAATGCGATCGCTGCCGCTACCGAAGCCATCATCGTCACCACCCCCGAAATCGCCGCCGTTCGAGATGCCGATCGCGTCGTCGGTTTGCTCGAAGCCAATGGCATCCGGAAAATTAACCTCATTGTCAACCGCATCAAACCCGCAATGGTCGAAGCCAATGATATGATGTCCGTCGAGGATGTTCAAGAAATTCTGGCCGTTACCCTCCTGGGAGTCATTGCCGACGATGAACGAGTCATTGTTTCCACCAATCGTGGCGAACCCTTAGTATTAGCTGATCAGCCCTCCGTCGCTGGCATTGCCTTCGACAACATTGCTCGCCGCTTAGAAGGTGAAAAGGTTGATTTTCTGGATATGCGCGTTCCTCAAGAGAACTTTTTTAGCCGTCTGCGCAAACGGATTTTCGGGTAAGATAATGTAACGCTCTACCACACCCCAAGCACCATGATTAGCGAACTGATCGAAAGACTTTTCCCTCGAACTGGCGATGAAAATAGTCGTGAGGAGGTCAAGCGTCGTCTGAAACTGGTGCTGGCTCACGATCGCGCAGACCTCGACCCAGACACTGTAGAAGCCATGCGCAAGGAAATACTCCAGGTAGTCTCTCGTTACGTCGAACTCGACCTCGAAGGGTTGGATATTTCCCTCGAAAACAACCAGCGTGCCACCGCCTTAATTGCCAATCTCCCTATCCGCAGAGTCAAAGAAGAAAACCCATCTCCCATCTCTTCCCCATCTCCCGCCTCTCCCGAATCCCCCGTCTCTCCCCCATCTCCCATCTCTGCGGAATCCTCCGTCTCCCCTGAATCTCCCGAATCCTCCGAATCAACCTCATCTGCGGAATCAACCTCTCCCTCTTGATTCAAATTGACCCTCATCTCATTCCCCCCTAGTTGGCCTCTTAATAGAGACCCGCTTTTTTTAAGTCTCTAAGCCCCTTACCCATTTAAGCCTCATAATTTGGGCCGGTTATAACCCCTACAGGACCTCCAACTAGACAGGCGATCGGTCGCGCTTAAGAACCCAATCCCAATTATTTTAGAACAGTTCTACCGCTATAGATTCTTCCCTCAACTTTACCCATACCCAAATTTACACCTGACCCCTATTAGACTTCTCACCCCATTCTTTCAAACCCCCTTATAAATTAAAGATTTATTCCGATAGATTCCCTCTTTCTCCAGGCTACAAGAGAAGCTTTTAAACCCTATTCATTCCTCTAGCCTCGCTCTTCTTAAGAGGAACGGGAGGAAAATCTTCCGAGGGTAAAGGGGAGCAATCCAGTATTTTGCACAACCTTTATTTTCAGATCGCTTCACAAATCGCTATTTTATTGACCGTTAACACTCAAAATTAACCTCAATTCTATTGACTACAGAGTATCATCTCAAATCTGACTGACCAAAAGCTTTTAAAAATTGCCACAGCATAGGGCAGCAGAATTTATCTAGCTTCCTTCTTTTTCCTTTGAAGCAAGGTTATTAAATTCCCAAAACAGTGTTTAACAGAATCCCTAAACTATCCCCCTGGTGCTTCCCCTATTACCCGGATTTTTTTTAGATTCTGTGAAGACTTTAAATCATCCTGTTAATTAGGGATAAGCCAACCTTAAATAACTCTCAGTAGAACTCACCGGGGACTCTTCTGATCCATTGTAAAGTTTTGATGTTGGTATGATATTTTTTCTGTAAAGTTAAACCCGAAAAACCCGGGTCAGCAACTCCGTATTTTTTCGGAAATATAAAGAAACGTAAATTTTTCAAGACCAATTTTTTCGGGTCCGGAAAAAGAAACTCCCTCAGAGCCTTCTCACTCCAGGGTTTGAACTCAAATCCCTGAAGTGGGAAGAGTTTGAGTTACGATCAAGGTGGGAAACAATTCATCCAGCCTTTAATTCTCAATCTCAATCCACTAAGGGTGTGTCAACAGGTATCCCAGGTTTCTGTGAGTTGCCACACATACTATCTGATGCTTCCACTTTTACTGTCTACCTGGCTCCTGATGGGTTTGGGGATAGATGAACCCAACATCAAACTCTGCTGGTCCGATTGGCATCAACCCCAACTGGATCACCCGTCATCGTCTCATCACCACGTCGAAAAACCTATTTCTTCCCATTATCGTGGCAGTGCTAGGGATCGCGATTAACTGCCCTATTTTGGCCTGTTCCCCTGTCGTTCAATCTCATCTAACTTTCAAAAAGCCCATCGCTTAACCCATTCTCCCACTGGCTACATCCTTAAAACGGGATGCTGAGAATCGGGTCACCCTGTCCTCAGCCCCGATGATAACTGGGTCAAGCCAGGGTAGCTTTCTGGATTCTTAAATTTTCAGTATATTTATTGAGTTTGAGCTACACTGAAATGAACCCAAACTTGAGTTTTCTCTACCTCCCAATCCCAGTATGAATCTTTACAAAAACTTTACAATTGCAGCGGTACTTACATCAACCGCTGCTATCACTCTCTTTAGCCCCTCGGCTATAGCATTTACTATCACTTCCAACGACGATACAACGCTCCTGTTGAATGCACTGCTGGGTACGACCTATGGATTGAGCAATTTCTCAATGACACTGGATGGCAATTCCCAAGCCACCGGATTATTTGATAATGACCCCTTTGGCTTAGGTTCAGGGATTGTTCTGAGTACGGGTAAAGTAAGCAACATCCCCGGCAAAAATGACAAAGATGGGGGGATTGTTGCCGACCTGTTTAATATGCCCAATGACCTGAGTGATGATTTTATCGATCCAAATACCTCGGACTCGGTTTCTCTACAAATTAGCTTTGATGCTGACCAGACCGCCAGTCAATTATTCTTTCAATACGTGTTTGGTTCTGAGGAATTTGTAGAGTTTGGAGGGAGTCAATACAATGATTCCTTTGAACTGTTACTCAACGGAACCAATCTCGCCAAGCTGAGTGATGGTCAAACGGTAACTATTAACAATCTGGTCTCTGACCCAGAAGGGCCTTTTCACCCCGACTATATCAACAATCCGGCAGGACCTGGGACTTTAACTAAACTGGATGGCTTTACCCAAATTCTGACCTTTGAGGGGTTGCTTGTGCAAAATGCCCGGAATACCCTCACGATTAATATCAAAGATGTAGGAGATGGCCGACTGGATTCCGCTGTTTTCTTGAAAGGAGGGTCTTTAGGAACGGCCCTACCCCCGGACTTGGAGAAAGTGCCGGAACCAGGTTTAGCGATCGCCTCCTGTTTTGTGGGAGGGCTCATTCTGCGTAAGGGTCGCAAATCCTCGAACCGTTCCCGGGACTAAACTCTTCTGTGCAATTGACTTGACGCTTAACCATTAAATCCACTACGGATTGCTCCCCTACTCAGGGTGCAACAACTACTCAGGGGCGATTTTTCTTAAAGTTTCGACTTCAGGGCGATCGTACTCCTTCTCATCTAGTCACTTTCTAAGCCACTGTTTCCCCAAAAACTCTGATGATCTATACCCCTATCCAAATCCTCAACTTTTAACCACACCGTTCCTGCATTTACCCAATTTATTGACTTTTTATATTGCTAATTAACAACTTGCATATTTATAAGGGCGACACTCAATAAATATGCCCCCTTGGTCCTTACCGGGACTAAAAAAAGTGACTTCAATTCCTTAAAAATCCAACCAAAAATAGAAGTGTAAGGCGATCCCAATTAGTGATACCCTTGAGGATGGCAAAAATAACGCTAACTCAGAGCGTCAGAGCGGATCCCTTTAGCTGAATTATCGAGAAAGACCCAAGCATGGTAGCCACCGCAGAAAAAACCAACGTAGGACACATCACCCAAATTATCGGCCCCGTTATAGATGCGAAATTTCCCGCCGGGAATATGCCACAAATTTATAACGCGCTGAAAATTTCCGGCAAAAATGATGCCGGACAAGAAATTTCCGTCACTTGCGAAGTGCAACAGTTACTTGGTGACAACCAAGTTCGTGCCGTTGCCATGAGCGGAACCGACGGATTAGTACGCGGCATGGAAGTCGTGGACACCGGCAAAGCAATCAGCGTTCCCGTGGGAACCTGCACCCTAGGCCGAATTTTCAACGTCATTGGCGAACCCGTAGATAACAAAGGGCCAGTCAATGCCGAGCAAACCTTCTCCATCCACCGTTCCGCCCCCGCCTTCACCGAACTCGAAACCAAACCTTCGATTCAAGAAACGGGTATCAAAGTCATCGACTTACTCGCCCCCTATCGTCGGGGCGGAAAAGTCGGTCTGTTTGGTGGAGCCGGAGTCGGCAAAACCGTCATCATCCAAGAATTAATCAACAACATCGCCAAAGCCCACGGCGGTGTATCCGTCTTTGGTGGGGTGGGTGAGCGCACCCGCGAAGGAAATGACCTTTATAACGAATTTATCGAATCCAAGGTCATTAACATCGATAACCTCAGTGAATCCAAAGTCGCCCTGGTGTACGGTCAGATGAACGAACCCCCGGGTGCCCGGATGCGCGTCGGTCTCTCTGCCCTGACGATGGCGGAATATTTCCGTGATGTCAACAAACAAGACGTGCTGTTGTTCATCGATAACATCTTCCGCTTCGTGCAAGCGGGTTCGGAAGTATCCGCGCTATTAGGCCGGATGCCTTCTGCTGTGGGATATCAGCCAACCTTGGCTACCGAGATGGGTGAACTCCAAGAGCGGATTACCTCTACCACGGAAGGTTCCATCACCTCCATTCAGGCGGTTTACGTCCCTGCGGATGACTTAACCGACCCCGCACCGGCAACCACTTTTGCTCACTTAGATGCGACCACCGTGTTATCTCGGGGCTTGGCATCCAAAGGGATTTACCCGGCTGTGGATCCTCTGGATTCTACCTCCACCATGCTGCAACCCAGCGTGGTCGGTGCAGAACACTATGATACCGCCCGTGCCGTGCAAGCCACCTTGCAGCGTTATAAAGAACTACAAGACATCATCGCCATTCTGGGTTTAGATGAATTGTCTGAAGATGACCGTTTGACGGTGGCGCGTGCTCGGAAGATGGAGCGTTTCTTGTCGCAACCGTTCTTTGTGGCAGAAGTGTTCACCGGCTCTCCTGGTAAATATGTGAAACTGGAAGACACCATCAAGGGATTCCAGATGATTCTGTCAGGCAAACTGGATGACCTGCCGGAACAAGCTTTCTATTTGGTCGGCGATATTAACGAAGCGATCGCCAAAGCCGAAAAAATGAAAGGCTAATTGCTCAAACGCGTGCTCTTGCTAGTGGTTAATACCTGTTAGATGCTATTAACCATTAGCTCGGGTCAATTCGCGAGTAACTTTTGACCCTTAAAAACTGGAATATGACATTAACGGTTCGCGTGATTTCCCCAGATAAAACGGTCTGGGACTCTAAGGCTGAGGAAGTGATTCTGCCAAGTACCACAGGGCAATTGGGTATTCTCAGCGAACACGCTCCTTTGCTAACTGCCCTCGATGTGGGTGTGATGCGGGTTCGTGCCGATAAAGAGTGGGTGGCGATCGCCCTAATGGGTGGTTTTGCTGAAGTGGAGCAAAACGAAGTCACAATCCTGGTTAACGGTGCTGAACAGGGCGACAAAATCGACCTAGAGCAAGCTAAAAAAGCCTATTCAGAAGCAGAAACCCGTCTGAATAGCTCCACGACGGGTACCCGTCAAGAGCAAATTCAGGCCAAACAAGCCCTGAAACGAGCCAGAGCTCGGGTCCAAGCCGCAGGCGGCATGGTTTAACGGTTTAACGGATTCAATCAATTTTGATTGGGGTGAAGGCGGCAACAGTTAAGGACTGACTGCTTCACCCTTCACCTTTTTTATACCCTAAATTTTTATACCCTAAATTAGACTCCGACTTGATCAAGTAACGGCTGAATCGTCTGCCAAGTCAGTCCTTGCTCAATGTAGTTGGGGTTTTGTGGATTTAAAGGGCTTTTGAGGCGATCAATTTTAATAATTTTACTGGAGTCGGGTAAGATTGGCACATCGGGATCGAAAGGAGTGGGACGGGTTAAAGAACTAGAAAATCCCTTGAAAATTGTAATTTCATCGAGTTCTTGTTCAATTTCTGCCGTCACGATCAAGACTTCCTGGGGACGTTTTTGAGTATATTTTTCCAGACGTTGGCACGGGGTGGGAGTGATTACCATCGTTCAAGTTTCAGTCAAGTTTAAAATTAAAATGAGCGGGGATTTGTGAATTATCTATCCAATGAGCGCAAGGGGAAATCTCCCCTGAATTGAGCGGAGTAAATCCGTAGGCGATCGCCCCTTGCTCTACAACGCGGACCAAAACCGGCGAAAGCGCATTTATTGTCCCGTTGCCGATCGCCCTTGCTTACCCAGACGAATTAGGACAAAGTAAGCAAAACAAACCACATAAATCACTAAACCCACCACGCCCCAAAATCCTAATAAACCAGGGTCGCCATTGGGATGTAAAATTTCTTTAAAACCCCAGGGGGGATCAAGCCAAACTCGGCATGAAGGGTTATTCAGGAGTGCAGATTGACTAGAGAAAGCACAGCCTAAAAAGGGGATTTGAATTAAAGTGCCGACTGCCATATAAATGGAAATCGCCCAACGCCAGGAGGTAAAAGCCAGCTTTAACGGAGACTGAGGGCGATCGTCCAAATCTTCATTCAGATCCACCCAAAACCAGAGAGAAAGCGGAATCAAAAAGCGAGCCACAAACGCTGAAACAAAGCTGAGAGGCAGCGCTCCAATCATTAGATAGACCGTAATGGCAAGTAAGCTCGAAACTCGCCAATAAATCATTAATAACCGCTGAATTGAATCCGCATTCTGAGTCAAAGACCAGATCAGAAGAATCAGGGGCAGGATTACAGTAAATAAGACCGCTAGTCGGTAATCCATCCAGACTAGCGCTTGAAACCAAGGTTGCTCCATTGTGGATTTCATGACCATCGAACGTTAGCAGGGTACCGGGGGTTAATAGACGACCCCGGGCGATCGCCTATTTTGATAACCAACCAGCATAAGCAACTGGACCCTCTGAACAGAGAGTTCCAGTTGCCAAAAAAAGAAATTGCAATCGAGGTTAAAGCCCTTTATCCAGAGTTATTCCCTGGCTGCACTCTCATTTATTCGTCATAGATCCGGCATTCAGCAGCATCCGGGTTGTCATCACAATACTTCTCTAACGAGCTCTTGGGTTTGTTTTGGCGCTGATGGGCTGCTTCTGCTTGCACTTCTTCAACCGCATCCCAGGCTGCCGCACACTCTTGGGAGTTGGAGCCGCTGACGTCGCAGACAGCGCGGGCATTTTGAAGCTCTTGTTCGATTTGTTCTTTGATATTGCTCATAGCTTTTGTTTTCTCAACAACTTTGGCACTATAGAAAAGGTTTCCGCTCAATCTTAGCGCTAACTTCTTCGGGTGGGTCTGGTAGCGGGCCGGGGACCAACAGGGGACCGCAGAAGGGACCTGGGTTGGACAGAACGCTAATTTCTTTTACCAGAGATACAGGAAACCAGGGCTGAGACATTGTATCCGTTGTTATTTTTTAAGATTCTGCGGTCTTACCCAGTCCTCCCCCCAGTAGATACTCTACTGTCTTATTCCCTAGAAATGTTAAATTATTTTAACACAAGCCTGGATAGCCGTGCCGATCTGGGGCTTGGATGGGGCGATCGCCACCAGTCCGTTGGTTCATGTAGGCGCTTAAAGGCAGATGCACCCCCAGATCCGCTCAACAATAAATATCTTTAACATTCAAAGTTTTAGCACTCTCTCAAAAAGGTGAAACCCGTGGCAGACCAGATGAAGTGGGCCAATGCATTGTCAACCCGTCCTTCATTGGAAGGGGCGGTATTCGAGGTCGTAGAGCGATCGCAGCAGATCTTATCAGCTCCAGCCGATCTGGGCTTTGTGTTTATTTCCTCCGCTTTTGCCAGCGAATATTCGCGGCTGATGCCCTTACTCCAAGAACAGTTAGGGGTGCCCGTTCTCATTGGCTGTTCCGGTAGCGGCATTATTGGCATGGATGGACAGCTTGCCGCCAGAGAGTTGGAAGAACAGCCCGCCTTGAGTCTAACCTTAGCCTGTTTGCCCGGAGTCAAGGTTGAAGCCTTTCATCTGGATGGGGAAGAACTGCCGGACTTGGATAGTCCTCCTGATGCGTGGGTGGAAGCCCTGGGAGTCCCGGCGAGCAGTCACCCCCACTTTGTCATTCTGGCAGATCCGTTTACGTCAAAAATTAATGACTTATTGCAAGGACTAGATTTTGCTTACCCGGGGTCGGCTAAAGTTGGGGGATTAGCTAGTGGGGGAGGGATGGGAAACACCATTGCATTATTTAGCGGCGATCGCCTCTATCGAGAAGGGGCCGTTGGCGTCGCCTTAAGTGGCAATTTAGTCCTAGAAACCATTGTGGCTCAGGGTTGTAAACCGATTGGGTATCCCTTCACCGTCAAAGAGTGCGAGCGCAATATTCTCCTAGCCCTGGATGACGGTCCTTGCGGTTCCGGGGTATCTCAAAGACCCCTAGACGCCCTCAAAACCGTGATTGAAAGCCTCAGCGAATCAGACCGGCTGTTGGCCCAACATTCCTTGTTTATTGGCATTGCTCGAAATGAATTTAAAGAGGAATTGGAACAGGGGGACTTTTTAATCCGGAATGTCTTAGGAGTGGACCCCAGAGAGGGAGCCATTGCCATTGGCGATCGCCTCCGTCCCGGCCAGCGCATCCAGTTCCACCTTCGGGATGCCCAAACCTCTGCCGAAGACCTAGAAATGCTCCTGCAACGGTATCAGAGCAGTTTTTCCGCTTCAAATTCTTCCGTGGGAGCATTAATGTTTGCTTGTCTAGGGCGCGGTGAACAGCTTTATGGGCAGCCTGATTTTGACTCTAGTCTGTTTCGGCAATATGTCGGGAACATCCCCGTCAGTGGCTTTTTTTGCAACGGTGAAATTGGCCCTGTGGGGGGTGGAACCTTCCTACATGGATATACGTCCGTATTTGCAATATGTCACCCGCTCTAAAAGCGATCGATAAACTGAGTGTTCGCTCACCCGTTAGGGGAAACGCCATTTAAGTTATCGATTTCTTGAATAGTGACTTGGGTTGAACCTTATTGCCTTCCTTGAAGGGAGGCAATTGCTGGTGATTGGAGCAATTCTTTCACCGCTTTTCCAAAGTGAACTGGGGAAACTCAAAGCCGGAAACGGTTTAGACAAGATTTTAGGGGAAGTTTTTGCGGTTTCAACTCTTTAAAGTAGGGTTAGAAAAAGAAAAACTCCCTAAATTTACGGAGATTTGAGGAGAGAAAAATCACCAAAATTTTACAGGTTCAAAAAGAACATTGGGTTGATTTATTTTGTGTTATGTTAGCGATTAGCAGATAAAAATTCTGCTCATTGACCTTCGTCTAAGCAATCCGCATTGATCCGGGAGTTTAAGTTTAAAAAAATAAAAAAACTCTAGGATTTGCATCCAGTTATTGGATGTCTGGCTTTTCTTTCCCATCCAATTCTATGGATTGGTCTGTAAACCCACCCTCTTACATCCGAAACTGGGCGGGTAATCACCGTTTTCCAGACCATTCACTGGGAAACAAATGAGCAAGTTTCCTCATCAAAAATTTTATGAAGATTTGCCCTGTCCAACCTGCGATTCTGGCGATCGCATTATTAGGACCTCTCGGGTGGACCCCCAGCGCGATCGCTCAAACTCCAAGCTCCCTAGACCTTGACGCTCCCACCCCGGACTGTCAAGCCTGCTTACTCGATCGCCTGACAACTCCTCCCCTGGGTTTACCCCTTGCTCCCCATCATACCGACCTATCTCGGACCGATCCGGAGATCAGGTCCCAAACCTCTGATAATCCCACCGGGCAAGACGTCAGAGCACAAACTCAGCAACTCCAGCAGCGGCTACAAACCCTGCAAGAAGTGCCACTGCAACAAATCTATCTCGGCGCACCGGGAACCAGTTCCAATACCCCCACCGCTTATGGGGGACGCTTTGGCAGTGTAGGAGTGGGCTTAAGTTATCAAGAACGAACCCGGTACACCGACAAATCCGATGGCACTGCAGGTCTCGTCGTCAGCTTTGGAGACCCCCAAACCGTCGTTGGCTTCGATGTGGGAGTAAGCGCCTTAGACCTATCAGACTATGGCGATCGCGGTTCCTTTAACTTCAAAGTGCACCGTGCCCTTCCCGGGGACGTCGCCGTAGCTGTCGGACTAGAAAACGCCTTAATCTGGGGCTTTTCTGATGCCGATACCAGCCTTTATGGTGTGGTCAGCAAGCGATTTCGCCTCACCGAAAATAGCCAAGACCCCTTTAGCCGACTCTCCGTCTCTGCCGGAGTTGGAAACGGACGCTTTCGCACCGAAGACCAGGTGCAAGAAGATGAAGGGACCGTCGGCGTATTCGGTAGCGTTGCCGTGCAAGTCATCCCTCCGGTCAGCGTTTTTACCGAATGGACCGGCCAAGACTTAAACATTGGTGCATCCGTCTTACCTTTTCGTAATTTACCCCTAGTTATTACCCCAACCCTAAGCGACATTACCGGAACCGCTGGTGATGGCACTCGCTTTTCAGTCGGAGTTGGCTATGGAATGTCCTTTTTTTAACCCCACTTCAGGAGGGTGAACGTGAAAATTCTCTATTTCCTACTCAAAACCGGTCTGTGTCTGAGTCTGCCTCTCGGATTTTCCCTAGCGGCCAGTTTGATCGCCCCGATTCCAGTCCAAGCCCAAACCAATCAATCGGATAGTACCGGCGCGGGTACCAGTAATGGCACCACCACGATCAAAAATAATACCACCGTCACCACCACCGTTGTTGTCGTAGGTGGGTCTTCTGGGGGTGGCACGACCGTTGTTACCAACCAATCTGATAGCACTGGGGGACCCAACACACCCGGAACGATTGTTCGAGAAATTACCATCACGATTACCCGAATTTTAATCGATAGTAATTTGGCGACCATGACTGCGTTTCTGACGCAGAGTTCTGGCGGGGAAAGCACCACAACGACAACGGAAACCGTAACCCCCACCCCACCGCCTGCGATCGAGCCGGTTCCTACCCCCGAACCCGCACCTGTTCCGGAAGCAGCAGTTCCTGACCCGACCCCCGAGCCCCCACTGCCCACAGCCCAAGCACCAGAACCCCAACAATCAGCTCCCGTTTCCACGAATCAATCGGATTCGACCGGAAATGCCCCGCCAGAAGCCCCTATCCCCCCATCCGCCAATACCCAAAACCCGGCAATTCAAATTGTGGAACTGCCCCTAGGGCCTCAACGGTTTGTCATGCTGGTGCCTTCAGGTAACAATGGACGCGGCAATGCGTTCGGGACTTTGGTTGCATTAGCCAACTTAGGTGAAATGGCTCCCATGCGCTTATTAGGCCGTTGGACCTGGGGTAGCTGGGGCGGAATGCTGATCCGAATTGGCAATCAGCGCGTGTTTATTAGTCTCGCCGGAATTTCTCCGGGGTCCTCTGAAAATAACCCGGTGTTACCCGGTGGCATGGAAGATGGAGCCTTTAGTTTCGTGGGCGTCGTCACTGGGGCCTGGGTTGATCCGCCGGTTGCCGAAGGATTCCGCTATACCATGAACTCGGATTCTCTGTTTACCGAGATTCAAGACTTCCCGACTGGTTTCCCCAATCCGTTTACAGTGTCTGTCAACGGTCAAGAACTGGGTGAATTTGGCCCTGGCGACTCGGTAGATTTTACCAAGTTTCCTGGTGGTGGCGTCAAAGAGTTTACGATCACGGGTCTAACCCCCTTAGTCGATCCAGAAAACCCAATCGCTTTCCCGTTGAAAGTTGGGTTTGATACCGAAACCGCTGATTTTACAATGGGTGCAATTCTCGATCCCGAAGCCGTGGCGTTCTATGAAGAAAATCCCGTGGGACCGGAACCGTTCACCTTTAATATTCTCAGCGATAGCGGAAAGATGGAAATTGTCCCCGCTTCTACATCGGAAGTCTTGCGGGAAAATGCCGATCGCATTGCTCAAGGAATTGAAGATTCCAGCAAACGTCAGGAGTTCTTAAACACTGTCGCAGCGGTTGAAACCGATTTGAACCAATTATCCTCCACCTTCCAAACCTTGTTACCTGTTGGTGGTGGCCTAAATGCCCCGGGATTAAATCCATCCATGACTTCTGTCGCCAGTCTACGTCAGTCTCTGCCGCTATTACTGGACCAGTTGGGCAATCTCTCGGATAATGCGTCTGAATCTGAGGCAATGGCGATCGCCAATATGATCACCGAAGTCGAAGGCATGACCACTTTGCTCGAAGCAGTTACCCCCATGCTGTCTCAGATGCGAGAGTCCCTGGCTATTGCTCGTTAGGACAAAAAACCGGGTTTTTATATCAGAAACAGTAGCTCATAACTGGGATTTGTGTAAAAAAAACCGGTTGGTCTGACTGTAATTTTATGCCTAAACCAGGGATTCCCTAAACAGGATTCCCCGGACAACTCATCCGCCGATGAACTGCTTTTTCCTAAAAAGTGGGTTCATTGGCGGATTTTGTGTAGAAACGTAAAATTTCACCGCTGTACAAGGAATTGAGAGTTTAATACGGAGGGGGGATCAGGTTCATTTCGACAAGAGTAGAGTCCCGTTGTTGTCAATTGTCCTAGGGGGTTGTGAATTCGCCCGATCGCCATTTGGGGAATTTCCTGCTGCACTAAAGGTTTGAAAATAGCGACGGACCTGGGGTGGAAACTCAGGAAAATCAAAACTGCCATCTCCACACGCAATATCTGCCCAAAAATAGCGTAACGTGGGGGCCAGAATCTCCGCTTGCGACTGGGGCAAATTTAAGGGGGAAGCCATGAGTAATTGCATCATAAACGGATGAGAGCGATCGCCCATCCACTCCCGGGACAGTTCCCACAATTGCGGCCATCCCGGAACCGACTCAATCCGATGGGTGCAAATCTCTAAACACTGTTGACCTGCGCGATCGCTGCGATAGTGAAACACGCGGTAAGGGTGAGGATGACTCACTAAAGAACCCGTTGTGATATCATAGATGCCATGCTCTGAGGCGACATCCTGGACGTGTAAATGTCCCGTTAACACAAGCTGTACCCCGGCCTCTTGGAGCATTTTCACTAGAATTGGGGCATTGTCTAACATATACCGCCGTCCCATCGCGTGTTGGGATTGGCCCGGTAAATGTTCTAAAACATTATGGTGAATCATCACTAGCACCCGTTCATCGGGAGTCAGGTGATCCAATATCCCTTGCAACCACTGCAATTGCTGTACATCTATCCGACCAAGTTGCTTGCCATTTTCGTCAAATTGGTTAGAATTAAGACCAATGAGCCGGACTCCAGGTAAGACCTCATGGCTGTAGTAAAGTTGCTCGGGATTTTGATACCCAAATTGACGGTAATAATAGGGAAAATCGACCAAACCAATCGACGTTTTATCCGCGATCGCCACGGGCACATCATGATTTCCAGGCACAACATAAGCAGGAAATGGCAATTTTGTCAAGCGGTTTGCTAACCATTTATGATTGGCTGGTTCTCCATGCTGAGTTAAATCCCCAGGTAGGAGTAAAAAATCAAGATCCAGTTCAGCTAAATGGGTCAGGGCAGTTTCTAAAGCCGGGATACTCACTTCAACCAAATGAAACCGGCTGGGGTGATCTAAAATTGTGTCGGGGACCGCAACGTGCGGATCGCTGATTACAGCAAATTTAAAATCTCGAACGGTTTTCTTTTCCAACAATTTCCCAGTCATAAGTTATAAAATAAAAAACGCAGAGTTGAAGAATAGAGGAATCAAAAAATGGCTATCACTTTTCCCCAGGATTGACCTCTAAATTCAGGTTTTTCAGGACCCATAAAATTCGGAGTGCATGGCCCAATTCCGTTGTTTTCCCCTGGGTTTGATAGCCTCCAAGTGGAACTCAACTGGAGTCTAAACTGTATTTAGTTTACCAAGGAAAGCAATGAGTGACGCTGAAAATCCCACCAACCCTAAAAAGGAACCGATCGCACCCCAAGAATTGGAGCAGACAGAACCGGCTTTTAAAGTGGGTGATCCCCTCGGCAACCCGGAGATATCCCCCACAAATTTAGCGGCACCAGAAGAGGACTGGGAAACGGTAGAATTTCCCAATACCATCAGTCTTGATGCCTTGTTGATCAGCAGTGAGGAAGAAGAACCCATCTCCCAAATCCTGAACCAGAGTGCATCTATTGGGGAGGCGATCGCCCGCATCAAAGCCCCCTCCGTCTCTTCAGCAGCGTCACCCGAAGCGGTACTTTTAGAACAACTGCAACAGGAAAACTTAGAACTTGATGGGAGAATTGAACAACTCGAAACCCTGCTGCATGAATGTAGACAATCCTTGCAACAACAGCGATCGCAAGCCTTAGATCGCCAAAAACTCTTAGACCGGCGTACCCTAGAACTCAAAAGTATCACCGGACAAATTGAGCAGTTGTCGGAACATATCCAATCGGCAACCAAACAGATCCAACAACAGCAACAACAAATCACCGCCCTAGGGACCCAACTGCAAACCAGCCAAGAAATTAGAGCAAAACTGGAACGGGAATGCGCCCTGACCCAACAACGCTATCAGGAACAGTCCCAGATTTTAGTTCAAACTCAAACCATTTGTCAGGACCTGCGAGCTCGCCTGCATCGCCAGCAACGCCACACCTTGCAATTTAAAGCGGCCCTGGAAAAATGTATTGAAACCCCACTCGAAAAAGCCAACGCGATCGCCTCCCTGCGGCAGTCCACCCTAGAAGAACCCAGGGATTTTCTCGAAACTGGCGCAAAAGAGGCGATCGCCAACCCCAATCCTGCCAATACCACCCTATTTCCAAAAGCGGACCCCATCAAACCTTGGTCCGTGGCGGATTCCGATGAAGCTGAACCCAGGCATCAACCCGTCCCCGAAGTGAAATCCGGGGCCGACTTATCAAAAGTTCGCCTGCCTTTATCTGCCAAGGGAGAGCATTTGCAACCCTTTCCCTCCCATATTCCAACCCAGGAACCTATCCCAGATCAACCTTCTACTCTCAAAGAAACCCAATCTCAAGACGCAGAAAATGAGCAACCCGTCTGGGAAGATTTAGACTCATTGATTGAGAAGCCCCATTTAGAACCCAAACGCGATCGCCCGGTGATTTTAGCCCCGACGACTCCCGTTTTATCCATGCATATCCCCTCAGTTCCCGTGGTTTCTCCTTTAACTGATCGCCTCAGCGATCGCACCCCAGACGCGAACATCAAGAACAATCAAACCCCCACCCCGGTACAGCCTACACCCCTCCTCACCGGCAACAGTGAGATGCAACTGTTATTACAAGCCAAAGCCTTCTCCGAACCCTCCCAAAGCCAGACCTCTCCCCCCCTTCAATTGCCTGGAGAACCCCCGCAAACCGGCCAGGAACAAGCCAATTTAGGGTCAAATACCCCCTCCACTAGTGGGGGTTCAAACCCATCCAGTTGGCCTGCACCTCTCGTCTATCCCGTGCGATCGGCCCAGAAAAAGCGTAACTCCTTCTCAGCGGTAGAATTACCCAGTTTCTCCAATAAAAAATAACGGGATTGACGGGGGTTTGAACCCCCGTCAACTATTAACCGCTGACCCCTTCTTCTACCGTGTGATTTTTTTTGCCCAAATTCCAGCGTTTTAACTCGCCCTGGGGGCGTCCCAGTCCATCGGTTAAAGCATAACTTTGAGCCAGTAACCACAGCCATAACCCTGGAAATCGAGGTTCTAATGCCGGTTGAATAGTACGGACAAATCCAGGCAACCAACCCAATAACCAACCTAATAAAGAAATCAGGGTAAAGTACAGATAACTACCCACCCAGCGTAATAGATCTTTGGGTCCGGCTAATTCCCAAATCCACAACAGCAGGGACGGATTTTGCCAAGCGGCTTTTAGGGCCAATCGATGAAAGGTTAGCCAGTCTACGCGGTCTTTAATAAACGTATCAGCCACAGGCCCGGGTTCATTTGCTAAGACCCCAAAAAATGTATTCAGCATGGCGTTAATCCGTTCGGGGGGTAAGAACCGACCCGTGGGTACCATCATGCCTTTAGAAAACAGCCAAGTTACGGCAACATTGCTTTGAAAAGCCCGAATTTGGTTTAAGTGTCGCGACTCCAACAAGTCATGTTTGAGGGCTGTATCCAGCAGCGTAGTTAACCGGGCCATATTACGGACTAGGGAACCAAATCCAGTGAAGACGAGGGGAGATTGTAACGAGGCAGCATCCCCGATCGCCATCAATCGATCCACTGCCACCCGGCGATCGTGACTTGCCACACTAAAATATCCCGGAATATAGCCAAATGTGGCTTTTTTCCACTCTAGGCGATCGAGATCGCAGCGGCGATACTCCGGCAGAATGGTAAAAAAGTCCTCATACATCTCTAGTAACGACCCTGGGTTATCGGGGTGAACTTGATGGTAGTGGAACAAATAACAAGTGAGTTCTGAACCCGCTGCTGGGAATAACTCCCAAATCAGTTGTCGTCCCCGGGAAATGTCCCCATGACTGTTGAGCACATCTCCATATTGAGAATCCCAAACTCCGGGTTCAAACCCATCAGCAATCACTGCCCCCACCGTGGGACAGACACTATCAAAGGTGCGAGTACCGTTAAGTTGCCATGCGATCGGGGAAGCCGTTCCCATTGCATCCACCAACAGGCGACCCCCAGCCACTCGGTCCTCCCCTGTCGAAAGATGTTTTGCCTTTACCACTGCTTGCTGCGGTTCAATTTCAGCGCTGAGAAATTCCGTCTCATCCCAAATTTCCCCCCCCGCTTCCCGGAGTTTTGTCCCACAAAGTCTCAGCAGTTTTTCTGCATCGATCGCAATATTTAAAACCGTAGGCGTATGCAAAATTGCCGCTTTACATTGCGGAGGATTGTTAGCATCAAAAAATTTATGAAACCCATCTTTATATTCACAGGCAATCACACTTTCAAATTCGGCTGGGGTCAATAAACCCAAGTCAATCAAATTTTGAAATTCCCCCCGGGAAATATTCCATTCCCGGTTCATCCGAC
>CBFGOM010000020.1:0-47599 GCA_965650385.1 uncultured Oscillatoriaceae bacterium | reverse complement strand
GTCCGCAACTTCTGTAAGATGCCTTAGACCGACGAAACCGGGCTATAGCTGATTTTGATGGCGAACTCTACTTAGTTTAGGGCAATTGCTCCGCGATGAAAAGCTGAGGTCTAAAACCGGGGATACTCTGCGATCGCCCCAACGGTTGCAGGGCCAACCGTGGGTCCCTGATCAAGCAGCGAATGCAAATCTAGGTTGTCAACTCCTGCCTTATTCGAGGCCGGTTAGACGATTAAATTGAAGCGGTTAAAGCCCTTTAAAGGTAATGATTACCTGACATTAACACCCGTAAATTCTAGGGAATTCCCATTTGAATCAACCGAAATATCCCGGTGATTTTAACCCTTTTTTGGCTTCTGCTAATCGATGCCAATGAATTCATTCCCAAGGGTTGACTCCTTTTCCTTCCCTTGGTCTTATGTTAAAGGAAAACCCCCTGTCATGGAATAGCACCCTCAGAAATTTATGAAATCTTTACCCTTATCTCAACTTCAGACTCATCATAGCCTGCAACGGGTGGCGGTGGTAGCAACGGATCTTGATGGGACGCTGACTCACCAGGGGAAATTTACCCCCGGTTTGTTACAAGCATTGGAGGCATTAGCGGCAGCATCTGTCGCGGTGGTGATTGTCACCGGACGATCGGCGGGATGGGTGAGTGGGTTAGTGAGTTATCTGCCTGTTGTTGGGGCGATCGCTGAAAATGGGGGGATTTTCTACCCCAGCAACGGGACTCCTGTTTTATTAACCCCGATTGCTGATTTAAACCATCATCGGCAGCAACTGGCGGCAGGGTTTGCTCATCTGCTGGCTGAATTTCCCCAACTGCAAGAGACTTCCGATAATCCATTTCGGTTAACCGATTGGACTTTTGAGGTGGCGGGACTCACCTCGGACCATTTACAGCGATTGAGGTTCCTCTGTGCAGAAATGGGCTGGGGGTTTACCTTTAGTACGGTTCATTGTCATATTAAACCCCGGAATCAGGATAAAGCGGTGGCCCTGATGGAGGTTTTGCGCGATCGCTTCCCTGACTACACCAGCGATCGCGTCGTGACTGTGGGGGATAGTCCCAATGATGAGAGTTTATTCGACCGGACCCTATTTCCCTTGTCTGTGGGAGTTGCCAATCTGGCTGAATACTTTGATATCCTCACCCATCACCCCGCCTACCTGACGGATTTACCCGAATCTGAGGGGTTTTGCGAGTTAGTTCGGGCCATTTTGGCAGCCCAATTTCCTTAAAAACGGCGATCGGCCTTGGGTGAATCAAGGGGCAATCAGAATAAATTTCCCCGCTACAAATTTCCATTGATTCTCTTCTTTCGCCAAATTAATTTCCAGGTTATAAATATTTTCTAGTTGCCCATAAACCACCGCTGCCAACAACTCATCTTCTCCGGAGAAAGTCCATTTATTAAATTTAATTTCATTCCGTCGGGCTAAGACTAAATCTAACACTTGATTCCCTTCTAGCTTTTGTTGATATTCTTCTAAAGTTTCCTGTTCCCGCAGTTGCCGCGAAGCATTTTCATAAGCAGCCTGGTAATTATTATTCAGTTTTTTCCCTTTTTCTAATCGCATAAAATGGGCATTCGCCGCCTGACTTGCGGAGCGGATTTCGGGTAAATAGGTTTTCAAAAAATACAATCCTCCCCCTAGCCCTGCTAAACTCAGGAGGAGTAAGAGGATCCCGATAATTTTTTTAAAGCTAAAAATATATCGATCTTCAACAATGATGCCGGGAACTCCCGCATCCCGATTAATCACCAGAGTTCGGGCGTAGCGATCGCCCAAGGTTTGGTTTTTTGGCGACATTAACAGGGGAGATAGGAGCAACAACATATCTAGGGGTTTAAAAATAGTTCTAATCAGCGCTTGGGTTAGAGTCGGTCGGCGTCCCCTGAGCGTGACCACTTCTTGTTGAAAAATCAACTTCCCAAGTGTCCAGCCTAACAGCGCTTCCAAAACAGTAAAATATCCAATAAAAGCTAAAAATACAATAAAAATTTTAGATGAATCTAAAGCAACAAATGTGATACTATTTGGACCCGGAATGGGTAAAAAATTAATCCCCAATCCGAGACCCAACCAAACTAACGCAATCAAAATAAAATCAATTACTGCGGCAATTATCCTTCGGAAAAAGCCAGGAAATAAACTTTGGTCGGGGTAACTTGCCATGATCATGATCTCGAACAAAACTAGGGAACAGTTTACATAATGCCATAGATGGGGAACCCTGCCAGCAGAGAGTATAGGGGAAAATACTCCGGGATTTAGGGAGTCCGAAGTCTAATCTTTAACGGCGACGAAATCTCCAGGTTGAGGAGTTCCAGAGGGTCGGCGATCGCCCGTTAACCAGGGCCCCTTTACCCCTGACTCGATTAAAATCCTGAAACATTTCCCCAAAATCGGATAATGATGAGTTATCGTGGTGAGATAACTGGCGCTACGCTGGAAAGTTCTATGAAAAAACTTCTGCTCCTCTCCTTATTTATAGTGGGTTTGAGCTTTGCCCTGTTTAACTTCAAGGGTTTAGCCAATCAAGGCACTTTCGAGTCCATTGTTCTCGATTTTCGGGACGATCTTCCCCTCGTTCAGGTTAACGAACAAATCAACGCGATCACCTCCGAGTATGGGGTTACTCCCCGTCTTAACTCCGAGTTTTCCGTCGATGATCACTTCTATATCGTCAGCGGCGATCGCCAACTGCTCAAAACCCTCAAAAAATCTGAGGTTTCTCAATACACAGAATACATTGAACCCGCTTACGAATATCAAACCCTCGATATTCCCAACGACCCATTCTATGCCCAACAGTGGAATCTCCGCAGCATCAACGTAGAAAAAGCCTGGAGTGACACCAAAGGCAGTGGCATCACCGTTGCTGTGATTGATACCGGAGTCAGTAAGGTTCCGGACTTAAAAAATACCAAATTTGTCAAAGGATACGACTTCGTTAACAATCGCGAACTCGCCGATGATGATAACGGACATGGGACCCATGTTGCGGGAACCATTGCCCAAACTACCAATAATGGCTATGGCGTCGCTGGGGTCGCTTATGAAGCCAACATCATGCCCCTGAAAGTCTTAAGCGCTAGTGGTGGCGGCAACGTTGCTGATATCGCTGAAGCCATTAAATTTGCCGCCGATAACGGGGCTGATGTGATTAACATGAGCTTGGGTGGGGCCGGTGAAAGTAACGCCATGAAAGAGGCGATCGCCTACGCCCATAACAAAGGTGTTGTAATTATTGCAGCAGCGGGCAACGAACAGCGCAACAGTGCTTCCTATCCCGCCCGCTATACCAATGTCATTGGTGTCGCGGCGATCGATGCCAACGGACAAAAAGCCCCCTATTCCAACTTTGGCGCTGGTGTGGATATTTCCGCCCCCGGTGGCGATACCACCAACGGCGATGAAGGCGGTATCCTCCAAGAAACTCTCTCCTTTGACCCCGATACCAATCTCCCCGGTTTTGCCTTTCGCGCCTATCAAGGGACCAGTATGGCGGCCCCTCATGTCGCCGGTGTCGCAGCCTTGATTAAAGCTTCTGGCGTCACGGACCCGGAAAAAATTACCGCCATCCTCAAAGAATCAGCCCGGGACGTGAAAGAAGACCCCCTCAACCACTTTGGGGCCGGACATCTCGATGCTGCTAGTGCCGTAGCCCTTGCCAAAAGCGGTCAATTTGACTTCGGTCACTTCTTTAGTGACTTCTTCCGCTGGTTGCGCGATAACGGCTATCTCAACCCTCGTTTCTGGATTGATGGTGGCGTCTATGCCTTGTTACCGAAAGTCCTCATGGTTGTCGGGTCCTACCTAATTGCCTGGTTACTGAAGATGTATTTCCCCTTCAGTTGGACTTGGAGTATGGCGAGTGGATTAGTTGCCGGAAGTTCTGGATTATTTGTCTTCCGTGGATTCTATGTCTATGACTTACCCCAGTGGCCCTTCCGTATCCTCGGCAGTTCCATTCCGGAATTGGGAACTTCCATTTCTGGAAGTAGCGCCTTCAATCCCATTTTTGCCAGTGTCGCCATTCCCGTGGTCCTGATTCTGTTGCTGTTGGGACATCCCCAATGGAAATGGTTTGCGATCGGTTCCACCATTGGCGTGGCAACCTGTCTAGGAATTAGTGCCGTGTTAGCCCCAGCCCCAACCTTATTATGGATTGGCAGCGGCATGGGCGCCCGGGCCTTTTTATTGGTGAATGCCTTCTTATGCTTGGCACTTGCCCGTCTAGCCATGAAGGATGAGGGACAAATTGCATGAGTATTAATGTAAAAGGGACAATCGAACGCAAAAATATCGGACCTGGTGCTTGGGCATTGGTTTCCGATGATGGTGAAACCTATGAGATTTATCAAGGTGCACCAGCGGATTTGTTAAAAGCGGGTCAAAAGGTCAAAGTCAAAGGTCAAGTCCGCGATGATGTGATGACAATGGCAATGATTGGCCCGGTTTTAGAGGTGAAATCCTTTGAGGCGATCGCCTCGGATTAAATTAACACCCCCATTCATTTAAATAAGGCGCACAGTTAATTAATTGTGCGCCTTTTTCATCGATTTCTGCTCACACTGAATCCGATAGGGATACGGAATTGGGTTGTGATAAGTCTGTAAAAACTAGCCCTAAATTGTCCGTAAATTGAATGACGAAACATCGTTATTTCTTGTCGGAGTAAATGCTTGCAACCCATTCAGGGCCCAAGCATTTACTCCGACAATCTACACCCCTGGATAGGGCTAGTCTGTAAAAGCCCCAAGCTTGAGCGTGCGGGTTTTTATAAACCTATCACAACCCAATTCCCTAAAATAATTGTTTGGACTTTAAAATA
The DNA here is from genome assembly GCA_965650385.1 of uncultured Oscillatoriaceae bacterium. Taxonomy (GTDB): domain Bacteria; phylum Cyanobacteriota; class Cyanobacteriia; order Cyanobacteriales; family Laspinemataceae; genus Laspinema. The sequence continues at coordinate 42,753 of CBFGOM010000020.1, read as the reverse complement.
TTAGTTCTGTTCATCCAGAATTCGTTCCAATGCCATCCGATCGACTCGGCGGGGGTAGCGTTTGTCCATTGGGATTTTTTCGACGACGCGCAATGCCTCTACATTAGCCCATTGTAGGGATTCTAGGACCGAGGATAAACTGCGTTGGAATAAGGTGCGATCGCCGGTTTTGTCGGCCATTTCTATCACTAAAGTCCGCTGATAGCGATAGGAAAAAAAGGCCACCCGTTGGACATCTCGATTGTAATCCACGGCGCATTCTACCGTTAAGGGATAAATCACGCCGAATTTATCCTGAATACAATCTTGGCACGGTCCGAGCAACCACAATCGTCCCTGAGAGTCTAAGTATCCTGCATCACCCGTGCGATGCCATTGTTGTTCCCCAACTCGAAAGTTCATGGGTTCGTCCCCCATTTCATTTAAGGTTCGGGTGATGAAGCGATCACCTTGAAACACGATTTCTCCGGGTTCTAAACAGGGACGGCAGGTGGCTTCAAATTCTGCTTGATTTTGATAGGGGGCAATGGGTGCGCCCCATTGGTTGGAGATAATTCTTAACTGAATATCTGGGGCGGGTTTGCCGACGAGTAAGCCTTTTCCAGTCTGCATTTGACTAACATCGCTGACTTGGATTTCTTGGCGTGATAGGCTGGCGATCGCAGCGGTTTCTCCATAAATTGCAATAATTTCTGATTGGGGTGCAATTTGATGGACTTGATTCAGGAGGCTGGGCAAAACTGGCGTTCCCCAAATAAATATTTTACAGGCACTAGTTAATAATTCTCTTTTTTTTATTAATCCCTCGGTTAGGTTTTCTAATAAAGTGGGAGCAGCGGCAATTCGGGTGGGACGATATTTAGAAATAACCTCAAAAATTGGCTTAATTTGATGAATTAAAAGGGTTTTTGGTTGAAATTTTGGCAATACACTTGTCACTCCCAGCCCGATATTAATTAATCCTAACAGCGGTTGGAGTGTAATATCAATTTCTCCTGAATTAGCAAGGAGGATTTCGCCTAGAGATTTTTGCTGTAAAATCAAATGTTCATGACTCAATTGAATAAATTTTAATTGCTCGTATAGGCCAATTGTAGAAACGATTATTGCGGTAGTTTCTGGTTCAAGTGCCGTAATGGTGGCATCAGGTTCTAGGGTTTGCGATCGCTGCCAATTAATGAAGAGAGGGAGGGAAAATCCCACAGTAAATTTACGCGAAATTTTTTCCAAAGCCCGAGAGAAAAACCGCCAAATTAAATTTTTTGTGGTGGTAATGACAGCTTTCGGGCGGCATAACAAACAGGCGCGATCGAGTTCATCAGACTTAACTTCGGGGTCAAGGATTAAGGCGATCGCACCGAGTCTGAAAATGGCAATCAACGCTACATACAAATCCGTTGACAACGGCAGCATGAGCAAAATGGTATCTCCCGTCTGCACCCCTTGTTGTCGCAACAGGGTGACTCCCCGGCACGCCCTCAACTCTAAGTCTGCAAAACTCACCCTACCCCTTGCACCGCGTCGCATCTCCAGGATTGCTGGAGTTTCTGGGGTTTCTTCAACTTGTTTGTGTAGAATTTCCGCAATATTCATCGCTCAAGGAGTGGGATAAAGGCAGGTGTTGATTCGCTATTTCAAGCCAGCATCGCTGCTAGAAACTACATTAACATCTTCATCGCTGCCGGAATTTAAAGAGTCGGATAAAAACCCTTTGAATTAGGTTATTTTAGCAATATATCCTAGGAGTTGACCCCTTGGGAAATATGAACAGCCCATTGAACAGACATAGCACGAGTACAAATAGGGTCCCTCTAACTGGAGAGGGAGATGGGGGAGATGCGGAAGATGGGGGAGATGCGGAAGATGGGGAGGATGGGGGAGAAATAGAAATAACTCTTATGGTTTTTATCTTGGAAAAAATATAAAATAGGAATTTTTATTAGGCTTTTTAAAGCAATGATAAATTGGTCCATTTTTAATAATAAAAGGAAGATTTTTTTGTGAATCTGTGCAAGTTTCATGGGGTTAATAGAACAGATGTATCCTGCGTCACATTTAAGCTTACCCATTAAGACTAAAATTTTCAATTCATGTCCCGGGTTCGGATTTGATTCACCTCCGTAATGGAAAACCTGCTTGGATCATACCTGATAAATGTCTGTGGTTCTAATAAAAATTCGGTTAAACTGCTAATTGATGTCGTGCATTCCTCTCTAATCGGTTTAATTTCATGCGTAAAACGAAGATTATCTGTACTCTCGGTCCGGCTAGTTGCGATCGCAATACCATTAAAGAAATGGTTCTAGCGGGAATGGATGTAGCTCGCTTAAACTTCTCCCACGGCGACTATGCCACTCACGAACAAAATATCCGCACCATTCGCGAAGTGTCCGCCGAATTAAATAAACCGATCGCGATTATGCAGGATTTACAAGGTCCGAAAATCCGAGTCGGAGAAATGGAACCTGGGGTAGTCCTCCATCCTGGGGATCAAACCATCATTACCATGTTAGAGCTACTCGGGAATGCTCAACGCTTCAGTTCCACCTATAAAGGATTAGCTGATGATGTGAAAGAAGGAGATTTAATTCTCATTGATGATGGGCTGATTTGTATTCAAGCTAATCGAATTTATGAAAAAGAAATTTACGGAACCGTAATTTATGGAGGGCCGGTCAAAAGTCATAAAGGAATTAACCTTCGACATTCTTCGATTTCTGCTCCAGCCATGACTCAAAAAGATATTGAAGATTTGAATTTTGGCTTGGAACAAAACATTGATTATGTTGCCCTGTCTTTTGTTCGGGAAGCCTCAGATATCAAAGAAGTCAAAGGGGCAATTAGGCGCAAAGATAAATATGCTCATGTTATTGCTAAAATCGAGCGCCATGAAGCCTTGGATTGTTTAGAAGAGATAGTAGAAACGGCAGATGTTGTTATGGTAGCCCGGGGAGATTTAGGGGTAGAAATCCCCTTAGAACGGGTTCCTACCCTCCAAAAATCGATTTTACAAGCCTGTCGAGTTCATCAAAAACCCGTAATTGTTGCCACTCAAATGCTTGAATCAATGATTCAAAATCCGCGCCCGACTCGTGCGGAAGTCTCTGATATTGCTAATGCAATTTATGATGGGGCAGATGCCCTCATGCTGTCCGGAGAAACGGCAGTGGGAGATTATCCTATTGAGTCCGTCAGAACAATGGCGCTGATTGCGGAAACTGCTGAGGCTCAATTAACTTCTTCTCGACAATATGTCACGGGAATCGAGGCTTATTCGATTGGAAACTCGGTGGTTCATGCGGGCTGTCAACTCGCAGCCAATCTCCATGCAAAAGCGCTAATTTGTTTTACAGAACATGGATTTACCGCCCGGTTATTGTCAAAATATCGCCAATCTATTCCGGCGATCGCTGTTACTACCGATGAATTTATTCGACGACGTATCGCTCTCTATTGGGGATTACAATCCTTGCAACTCCAAGAGGTTTCTAATACTGATGAAATGATTCTTTTATTAGAAAGAACCGTCCTTGAACAAAAATTAGTGGAAAAAGGAGACCTCGTGGTAATTATTGCTGGGTTACCCCTCCCCATTACTGGGGTAACTAACTTAATTAAAGTGCATCGCATTGGGGAAAGTTATGCCGTGTAAGGGGAAGAAACAGGACTGCCGCACTGTTTACCCCTAAAACCATCCAGTAGCGGTGAGCAAGGCAATCGCCGCTACTGGATGGTTTTAAGCTGATGAAACAGCACTCAGGAATTATAACCCTTGCTTACCCTCTGTTGAATTGGAGAATAAACGGTTTAAAATAGGGGGCAGTTTAGTCAATTGGGAATGGGTTTAATGCGTTTACCTCAAAAATTAATGCTCCTCGGGTCTGGTGAACTAGGGAAAGAATTTACGATCGCCGCTCAACGTCTCGGAAATACCGTCATTGCTGTTGATCGCTATGCGAATGCTCCAGCGATGCAAGTGGCGGATTATTCTGAAGTGATTTCTATGTTAAATCCAGACGATTTGGAACGAATCGTTAATCACCATCAGCCTAATTTTATTATCCCCGAAATTGAAGCCATTCGCACAGAAAAATTACTAGAATTTGAGAAAGATCGCGGCATTGTGGTTATTCCCACGGCAAAGGCAACGAACTACACTATGAATCGCGATCGCATTCGGGAACTTGCTCATAAAGAGTTAGGCATTAGAACGGCTAAATATGCTTATGCCACCACCTTAGAGGAATTAATTGCTGCTTCAGAAGAAATCGGATTTCCTAATGTGGTTAAACCGGTGATGTCTTCTTCAGGAAAAGGACAATCAACGGTGCGCGCTCGCACAGAAGTGGAGGCATCCTGGAACTATGCGATCGCCGGGTCCCGTGGGGATACTCAAAAGCTAATTGTTGAGGAATTTATTGAGTTTGAACTGGAAATTACCCTGCTAACAATCCGCCAGTGGGATAGTCCCACCTTGTTTTGTCCGGCGATCGGTCATCGTCAAGAACGAGGCGACTATCAAGAATCTTGGCAACCGGCAGATATTTCAACAGAACGCATCCAAGAAGCGGAGGCGATCGCTCAAAAAGTAACCGATGCTTTAGGCGGTGCAGGTATTTTCGGCGTCGAGTTTTTTATCACCAAAAATGAGACGATTTTTTCCGAACTTTCTCCTCGTCCCCACGATACCGGCATGGTAACTTTAATATCCCAAAATCTTAATGAGTTTGAGCTTCATCTTAGAGCTATTTTAGGGCTGCCTATTCCTAAAATTGAACAATTGGGTCCTTCTGCGAGTGCAGTTATTTTAGCCCAAGACTATTCCGATTCAATTTCTTACCAAGGAGTCGCCGATGCTCTCAATGAACCCGATGTTGATTTAAGATTATTTGGTAAACCCGATTCTCGTCCGTTCCGACGCATGGGAGTCGCCCTAGCAAAAGGTCAAAGCGTTGCAGAAGCAAGGGCAAAAGCAACCCGGGCGGCTAATACTGTAAAAATAGGCAAATAATCCCCAAAAAAGCTTAGGGCATTGGTACAGGAACAGGAAAAAATGGGTTTTTTGGCAATATTTACGCCCTTAAGCAACCAGTTTGGTGCACAACCCAGATTACTGCTACTACTTTTTTAATCCAATACCGATGCCCTAAATCCATGACTCATGCAGGGGGCTAAATTTAATCTGAAATTTTGGATAGCCCGATTCTCGGCAACTCTGTCTGGGGGATGAGGGATAAATCTCTCTGGTGAGAGAGTCTGTTTTTCCTTTTATTTTTGCATAATAATAGAAGTTTCTAAATAAACCCTCCTACTATCGGCGTGCCTTAGTCTTGGCAAAAGCCAAGACTAAGCATTCTTTCATCGATTGAAGACAGAGGGCTTGAAAGAATCTTTTTAAGTCTATAAAAACCCCAGGCTTCAGCCTGGGGCTATATGAATAAAGCCAGCGGGTGCGGGCTAAAGAATGAAAACCAACTTTTGATACCCGGATTTGCTATAAATCCCCCTGATCAAGGGGGACTTGGACCAAAAAACTCGCCCTCAATCGGTTAATCAATGCGATATCATTATTTTAAAAGCTACTTCAGTCCAGATTTTAGAGGTGTTTAAATTTGTTTCTGATTTGTTTGCTGAATTCCAGTTAAGCCCGCTAATTCGACCTCAATTTAGGAGAATCTCGGAAAATGTTTAATCCTTTTAAGCTGACTTTAACTTTGATGACATCTGGAGTCTTTGCCTTAATGCTGCCCGGTTCCCCGGGGGCGATCGCTCAAGAATATCCAGGCTGTTTTATGATCGATTCTTCCGGTCAAACCCGGAATCTCAATAATCTTTGTGAACCTCCATTACAAACCGCCAGACCGGGCAACCTAGCCCCCGAACAAGGAGAAAATGTCCCAGGTACTGAGGTTAGAACGCCCGGTCAGGTCCAAACCCTCCCCGATGGCAGCACTATTCAAACCCTCCCGGATGGCACAACCATTCAAACCTTCCCCAATGGCACAACAGTGACAACTCGGACAGGTTCTAACCCCATTCAAACTGTGCCCGGACAAGCCCCACAAGGTATTCCCACTCCTCAGCAGATTCCTGGAATTACACCCACACAGCAGCAGGTTTCCCCTGGGACTTCTACACAGCAGCAGGTTTCCCCTGGGACTTCTACACAGCAGCAGGTTTCCCCCGGCACTTCTACGCAGCAGCAGATTTCCCCTGGGACTTCTCCTGCAACGAATCCTGGGAATTTTCAAGTCAATCCCGGGGTTCAGCAGCAAGTCAATCCCGGTGTTCAACAGCAGATTAGTCCCGGTGTTCAGCCGCAGCAACAGGCAAATTAGTCCCGGAGTTCAGTAGCGGTTAGAAACTAGGTTTTTTACCCCTTTGCAACTTATCGGGGTAAAAAACCCGGTTTCTTGTCCGGTGAGATCTGAAAGGGAATCCGGTTGTCAAAGGTTTGTAAAAACCCGTAGGCTGAAGCCTGGGGCTATCCGAACTAGCCCTGTCAAGGTGGTAAATTTAATGACGGAAAATCGTTATTCCTGGTAGGGGGGCAAGCATTGCGCCCCTACAATCCCCACCCCTTGACAGGGCTAGGCTATACGAACAAAGCCAGTGGGCGCGGGGTAATCAAGGAAACCCACTTTTGAACTTTGAATTTGGCATGAAACGATACTGACCCGCCAGCCTTTTTAGGAAAAACACCCCATCAGTAGGGGAGGGAAGGTGATTGCGTATGATAGAGAGAGACCTTCAACCCCTATACTGTTAAATTCCGTGTCAGTCAATCGCACTATGACTCGTAAGCATTCAGGGCATCCCTTGGGGCGTCTGCTGGAATATGGACATCAATATCGTGTTCAAATCTGGCAGGCGATCGCCTGTTCTATTCTCAATAAATTGTTTGACTTGGCACCTCCGGCCCTGATTGGGGCGGCAGTAGATGTGGTGGTCAATGAAGAAAACTCTTTCGTTGCCCAATTTGGAGTGACTGATGTCTTAGGACAATTGCTGATTCTCAGTGGGCTTACCTTTATTGTCTGGGTGTTAGAATCAGTCTTTCAGTATGCTTATGATCGCCTCTGGCGCAATCTCGCCCAAACCCTACAACATGATTTACGGCTAGATGTTTATCGCCACTTACAAGACCTAGATTTGGCCTATTTTGAGGAGCGTTCTACTGGCGGGTTTATGTCTATCTTAAATGATGATATTAACCAATTAGAACGCTTTTTGGATGTCGGAGCGAATGAAATTCTCCAAGTGGTCACGACGGTGATTATCATTGGCACCGTCTTTTTTGTGTTAGCGCCATCGGTGGCCTGGATGGCACTCTTACCGATGCCTTTTATTATTTGGGGTTCGATCGCCTTTCAGAAATTGCTCACCCCTCGCTATGCGGAAGTTCGAGAACAAGTCAGTTTACTCAATAGCCAACTCAGCAATAATTTAAGTGGAATTACCACGATTAAAAGTTATACGGCTGAGGTCTATGAAAGCAAACGCATCGGACGGTTGAGTGAAAATTATCGCCAAAGTAATCGGCGGGCGATTGCTCTATCGGCGGCCTTTATTCCTTTAATTAGAATCATCATTCTGGTGGCTTTTACCGCTACCTTGTTGTTTGGTGGTTTAGCCACAGTAGAAGGGAATCTGGCGGTGGGGACGTACAGTGTTTTAATCTTTTTAACCCAGCGGTTATTATGGCCGTTAACGCGGTTGGGTCAGACGTTAGATTTGTATCAACGGGCAACGGCTTCTGTCGCCCGTGTGATGAATTTATTAGATACCCCGATCGCCACTCATCCGGGGAATAAACCGTTACCAATTCACACAGTACGCGGCGAAATTCAATGGCGAAATGTTAGCTTTGCTTATTTTGAGCGCAATCCAGTGATTAATGACCTATCCCTAGAGATTCCTGCCGGAAAAACTATTGCCTTGGTTGGGGCGACAGGTTCGGGGAAAAGTACAGTGGTGAAGCTGTTGCTGCGACTGTATGAAATTCAGTCGGGAAGTATTACCTTAGATGGGATAGAGTTGCGTGATATTCAGTTGCAGGATTTGCGACGGGCGATCGGGTTAGTCAGTCAGGATGTATTTTTATTTCATGGAACGGTAGCAGAAAATATCATTTATGGCAGTTTTGATGCCAGCTACGAGGATGCAATTGAGGCGGCAAAACTAGCAGAAGCTCATGATTTTATTATGGAACTGCCCCAAGGGTATGAGACCATTGTTGGGGAACGGGGACAGAAGCTTTCCGGGGGACAACGACAACGGTTGGCGATCGCCCGGGCCCTGTTGAAAAATCCGCCGATTTTGATTTTAGATGAAGCGACATCGGCGGTGGATAATGAAACAGAAGCGGCGATCGGACGTTCGTTGGAACGAATTACTCAAAACCGGACTACCATTGCGATCGCCCATCGTCTCTCTACCATCCGAAATGCGGATTGCATTTATGTCATGGATCGGGGAGAATTGGTAGAACGCGGCACTCATGAGGAACTTCTGGAACGAGGAGGGATTTATGCAGGGTTATGGCGCGTGCAAATGGGTTTAAAGTAATCTAATTATCCAATCGGAACGCAAGAGAAATAGCAATGACTGGTTTTTTACCGGGGAACCTTCAGCCAGAGAAAGCCGAGGACCGATGGCGTTATGAATTAGCAGATTTTGCCAAAGCTCACCAACAGGAATTAGCCGCTCTTTCCTGGGGCCTCTGGCTAGAAAATCAACATAATGGCAGCGTGATGGGAATCGACTTACAACCCACACCCCATTTTATTTACTGCCCAAAAGAGGCGGTCCTTAAACTCAATGAAACTGTGGGGAGTTTCTTACAAGAAGTCGTGGGAATTGTCGAGGGGTTTAATCCTGAAACTGAGGTTCTCCTCGTAGGGATTAATCAAGGACAGTTGAAGGTGATAGAATTTGTCACTGATCCACCCCCTCCCCAATGTTTTGAAACGGTATCTACGGATGTGGATACGTTATTGGACCGATTAGAACAGGCGCTAGGAGAACGGATCAAAGGGTAAGGGTTATGGGACTGGGTTGAGGGGAAGGGTAACGGTAAATGTTGTCCCTTGACCCAGTTTGCTTTCCACCGTAATTTGACCCTGATGCAAATCCACGGACCGTTTTGCGATCGCCAATCCTAACCCAGTTCCCGGAATGGTTCCCACATTAGAAGCGCGAGAAAAGGGGACAAATAAGGTGTTAATTTCTTCCGGGTCAATGCCTATTCCGCGATCGCAAATTTGAAAGACCACCTCATCACACTGAAAAGATAGGGTCATCAAAATCTCCCCTCCTGCGGGAGAATATTTAATCGCATTGGCAATTAAATTATTGAACAGATGCCACAGTAATTTTTGGTCCAGGTAGGCGGTCCTAGATTCGCCTTGTTGGGTAAAAATTAAGCGATATTCATGTCCGGCGCTCAATTGAAAGGTTTCCACAATTCCCTCACAAAATGAGGCCAAATTTAAAGGGGCGGGGTTTAAGCTCGTTTTATGAAAATCTGCCTTGCCAAATTTTAAAATATCTTCGAGTAACTGATTCAGGCTTTCCGTTGCCATCACAATTTGTTCAAGATGTTTTTGGGTTTTTTCTGGGGGCCAATTGTTGACATATTCCTGAATCAATTCCGCTGATGATTGAATGGTTGTCAAGGGATTCCGAAATTCATGGGCAGCCATTGACAAATACTGAGCTTTGATTTTGCTTATTTCTTCGGCTTTATTTCGCTTATTTTCTGCGGTAGAAACAGCTTTTTTAACTTCCAATTCGGCCTGATGCCTCGATAAAGCAATTTCGATAGTTACCCATAGTTCTGTTTCGCGAAAGGGTTTGAGAATATATCCTAAAGGCTGGGTTACTTTTGCCCGTTTCAAGGTATTTTCATCAGCATACGCGGTCAAATAAACCACCGGAATTTCTAAATTTTCCCGAATTTGATCCGCTGCTGTAATCCCATCCATCAGCCCTTGCAGCATGATATCCATCAATACCAAATCCGGCTGATGAAGCGCAGCAGCAGCAATGGCTTCTTCTCCTGATGCGACGATATCCACTACCTCATATCCCATTTTTTCTAGGCGGAGGGCAATATCTTCGGCAATAATGGCTTCATCTTCTACAACTAGAATTTTAGCTGACATGATAGGTTTCCCCCAACTTTAATCGGTACGATGAGACAGAATTCCTGTCCCTCAAGTTTTATGTCAATTATAAAACTGAAATTGTCTGGGGTAAAGCACAAAGAGGCTGGAGATTGAACCGATTTGCGGGTCCCCAGAACAGCATTAAAGACTTTGGGGAGAGGGAAAGGTAATTTGAAAGCAAGCTCCGTGACTATTTTTAATATCTAGGGTTCCCCGTAATTGTCGGGTCAAGGCACGGACTAAGCGCAGTCCTAAAGAGTTAGTTTTTTTGAAGTCTAATCCGTCCGGTAAGCCGCGCCCTGTATCACGGACGATCAGCTTTAATTGCTGATTGGGTTGGGCTGTTAACTCAATAAAGATAGTTCCTGCTCCCTCCTCAATAAAAGCGTGTTTTAGGGAGTTTGACACCAGTTCATTAAGTAATAATCCACAGGGAATTGCGGTATCTAGGTTGAGGGAAACATTTTCAATGTGCAGGTTTAAGCGAACTTTTTGCGGACTGATATTATAGCAGGCAAATAGGTTACTCGTTAGGCTTTCAATATAATCATTGAAATCGATTTTAGCCAGGGTATCCGAGTGGTAAAGTTTTTCATGAATCAAGGCCATTGAAGCAATCCGGTTCTGACTGTCGCGTAAAATTGATAAAATTCGCGGGTCTTCAATATAAGAACTTTGCAGGGAGAAGATACTAGAAATGACCTGTAAGTTATTTTTGACTCGATGATGAACTTCCTTGAGGAGGAGTTCTTTTTCTTCCAGGGAGGCTTTAATTTGGTCTTGGGCTATTTTGCGATCGCTCAATTCAACTTGCAGCCGCTCATAAAGTTCTGACTGCTGAATCGCAATGGTCAATTGCGTGGCTAAGGAGGCGAGAAGGTCAATTTCCCCGCTTTGCCACTGCCGAGGTCCTGAACATTGATGAGCAATTAATAATCCCCACAAAGTATTTTTTTCGATGATGGGAACAACCAATTTTGCGCGGACTTCAATGCTTTTCATAAACTCCGCCAAACAGGGGACAACCTGTCCGGAATCCCGGTCCACTACAGCACAAATTCGGCCTTCGATATACCGTTGATAATTTTCGGTAGGAAACACTTCTTGAGGAAAAACTCGATTTAAGACTTTCAGCCAACCGGGTTTAACCGCTTCAGCGATCGCGCTGCCGGTCCCATCCGCCCAAACGCGATAGACTAGGACGCGATCGCATCCGAGCACTTGCTGCACTTCCTCAACAGTGGTACTCAGAATGGTGTTTAAATCCAAGGATTGGCGAATGCGTTGGGCGATCGCCCCCAGCAACCGTTCCCGTTCCACCTGTTGCCGCATCGCCTCTTCCGCCTGTTTGCGATCGCTAATATTCAACATCACCCCATCGGCGATGACATCCCCATTCTCCATCCAAGTATAATGGGTATTATCCTGCACCCACTTCAGTTCTCCCGAGGCACTAATAATGCGAAATTCCTGATGCTCTCGGGGTTGTTGCCGCCCCCCGACGGACGCGATGCGCTCACGAAACCCTTCGCGATCGTGGGGATGGACTCGGCCAAATAATCCCCACAAATCCGCCATTGCATCCATTGGGTCGATTCCCGTGAGTTCCTGAATCCCATCACTGATAAAAGGAACTGTAATGCGTCCATCGGTGCGAATGATCGCCCGATACATCACCCCGGGCAAATTCGCGGCGATCGCGGAAAACTGGCGATCGCGTTGCTCCCGGCGGGCAATTTCAATTTCTAAGCGTTCCACTGTCCGGGCTAATTCCGCCGTGCGCTCTTGTACCAACGCTTCTAGGGTTTGATTGTGCCGGTCAATATTAGAAATCAATTGATTCCTTTCCTGCTCTGCTTGTTTTTGAGCGGTTATATCTTGTACCAAAGATAAAATTGAAATCGGATGCCCACTCTCATCTAACAGAGCCGAATTATGCCACTCACACCAAATCACTTCACCATTTTTTGTATAATTTCGGTGATAAACTATATTGTGAGACTCTTCTCCCTTAATGAGGCGAGTGACGGCTTCAGCAACTAAGCTTTCATCCTCCGGATAGTTACAAGGCCACTGTTGCCGAGGAATACCGATGACCTCTGCCGCCTTCCACCCGAGAATTTTTTCCGCTTGGGAAGACCATCGCTTCACCCCGATCGCACAATCCCACTCGATCGCCCCTAGGGGAAAGTTTTCGACATGAAAGGTTAATCTTTCGTAAGCCTGCCGCAGTTCTTCATACTCTGATAGAAGATTTTCCGCGCCCTCCAAGGCGGGAGGGGTGGGGGCGGCCCAGTTAGTCACACGGTACTCCGGCTGTTGGCTAAAATTTTGCATTTCTTCCTTCCCGAACTCAATCCCCTGAACGGTTTCACAACGCCTAATTTCCCAGCCGCCGTAGCTTTTTTGGGTAACCGGCAACCCAGAACCCCAAACCGATCTAGGATCGAGTTGCAGTCCCTGACCCCTTCCAGAGTCAGCCTTCCCCACCCCAATGAATGGACTTCCAAATAGGGGGGAGTCGATTCATCGGGGACTTTCAGGACCAAGGGCCAAGGGATTTTACCTCAAAATTGCTACGACTGGCATTGATTAATTTTAGGTTTTGCGCTCTGTTTAATATTCTGTCGTGAAAAAGACCCAGTTGCCAAACTTTTTTGACAACTGGGGAACTGGGGAAACCGGGGATGAGTTCAGAACTTAGACCATTCCAGAATGTGATCAGCAGTCATCTGGGGTTGCTCTAAATGAGGTACATGACCACAGTTGGGAATCCAGATGAGCTTACTTGAGGCGATCGCTTCTGTAAACTTATAGGCATCTGCTGTTCCCAAAATTTGGTCATTTTCTCCCCATAAAATCAGCGTGGGTTGGTCTACCTGCTCAATTTTATCTGCTAAAAAGTTGTAGCCGCCACTTTTGGTAAAGGCAATTGTACCTTGATCCCATCCGGGCATTTGCAAATGAAGACTCGCACAAGTTGCGGCATCCGCCGAAGCTAACCGGCGATCGCAGTAGGCTTTCAAACTAATTTGTTGTCGAATTCGAGGATTTCTTAAAAATTGCGTTGCCAAATAGCCCAGGGGGGGAAACATCATTTTCCCCATTGCTGGACCTTTAGCAAAACCGGCACTATCAATTAACACTAATTTTTGTACCGCATTGGGGTAAGATAGGGTAAAATCTAGCGCCGCAGCACCCCCCATCGATACTCCAACTAAAATCATGGGTTCTTGAATCAACTGCGTCCAAAACTCATATAAATGGGTTTTAATCGCCTGGGGTGTAATCGGAATTTGGGGCAGGCGATGGGTAAATCCAAATCCCAATAAATCCATTGCCCAAGTTTCATGATGCAGTGCCAGTAACGGCAACAACCGGCGAAACTCAAACACGGAACTATCAAACCCATGTAGCAACAAAATCGGCGGTCCCCCCTGACCTTCCCGAACGAAACTTGTGGGAATCGGGCGATCGCCCAAGGAAGTCAAGACATCCTGACATTGGATTCTCTGTGCCAGGGCGATCGAAGTGGATTCAGTCAAAAACTCAACAGCAGACGGCAGAAAACTCGGAAACATCATTTTAGCTCGATTCCAAAAGTGTCAGTTGCAAGACACTCAATCAACGGTACACTAAAAATAGCACGTCACAGCAGCAATTAAACTTATGGTTTCCATCGCTCCCACACCCACAGAACTTCCCAAATTAGAAGAATTTGCTCAAGGATTACCCAATATTTGCGGCTGGGAAAACACAGTTCGTTCCGTAGTTCAACGCAAGGAACCTGTATTTTTGCCTATTACAAATATCCGATTAGAAGACATTAACGCCGCATTTGCGATCGCCTTGCATATGCACCAACCCACCATCCCTGCCGGACCTAATGGTGACTATATCGGCCACTTGCAATATATGTTTGAACATACCGGCGAAGGCGATAATCATAATGCCGGACCCTTCTCTTGGTGCTATAGTCGCATGGGGGAATTTATTCCCGAACTTGTCGCCAACGGTTGTAATCCCCGAGTCATGTTAGATTACTCCGGCAATTTATTGTGGGGATTGCGACAAATGGGACGCCATGATGTCATCGACAGTCTCAAACGCATCACCTGTGACCCCCAATATTATCTCTATGTCGAATGGTTAGGAACGATGTGGAGTCATGCCGTTGTTCCCTCCACTCCCTTACCGGATCTCAAACTGCATATTCAAGCATGGCAACATCATTTTGCCTCAATTTTTGGCTGGGAAGCCCTCGCCCGAGTTAAAGGATTTTCCCCCCCAGAAATGCACCTCCCTAACCATCCTGATACCCTGTTTGAGTTGATTAAAGCCCTCAAAGAAAGTGGCTATCGCTGGATTATGGTTCAAGAACATTCCGTTGAAACTTTAGAAGGTCATAGCCTCGGGTACAAACATCTTCCTCACCGCCTCGTTGCTCGCAATTCCAATGGGGAAACCACCAGTATTACCGCCTTAATTAAAACCCAAGGGTCAGATACGAAATTAGTCGCTCAAATGCAGCCGTATTATGAAGCAAAAACCCTGTCTAAACAGCAACTAGGTTCCGTGACGGTTCCCCCCATTGTTACCCAAATTGGAGATGGTGAAAATGGAGGCGTGATGATGAATGAATTTCCCGATGGATTCAAACGCACTACTTATGAAATCGCTCAAAATAATGGAGGTAAATCGGGAACCGTTGCGCTGAATGGGACGGAATATTTAGAACTCATTGAAGCCGCAGGCTGTTCTCCAGATGATTATCCAACCTGTCAAGCCGTACAACAACATAAAATCTGGCAACGGCTTGATCCAGAGAATGTCACCCCGGAAAAAATGGCCGAGGCGATCGCGCAATTAAAGCAAGAAGACCATCAATTTCATGTAGATGGTTCCTCCTGGACGAATAACCTCAATTGGGTGCAAGGGTATGAAAATGTAGTTGGACCTATGAATTCCCTCAGCGCCTTATTTCATGAAAAAATAGATCCGCTCATGGGTGAAGAAAACTTGACCCAACAACCGCGCTATCGTCAAGCCTTACTGAACAATTTGTTAACCCAAACCAGTTGTTTTCGCTACTGGGGACAAGGAATGTGGACCGACTTCGCCCGGTCCATCTATAACCGGGCGATCGAGCAGTTAAACACCGACTTTTAACAGTCTAAATTTAACAGTAAAACGTCAGCCCTTATGAATAAACCCCCTGCTTTCCTTCTGGATTGATCCCCCTTAATAAGGGGAGCAATCCAGAAGTTTTATTTTTTGGAGTTCCCTAACCCCTGAAGTTATTACGACTTAATCGGGATATCCATCTCTAGGGTTCTGACTAGAAATGCCCATTTATCTGCCGCTTCCTCAATGATTTTAGCCGTGGGTTTTCCGGCACCATGTCCGGCTTTGGTTTCAATCCGAATCATCACCGGTGCATTCGCACTTTGTGCTTCTTGTAAGGCAGCGGCAAACTTGAAACTATGTGCGGGAACAACGCGATCATCATGATCGGCTGTGGTAATCAGAGTCGCTGGATAGGCAGTACCGGGTTTGAGGTTGTGTAAGGGAGAGTAAGCATACAAGGCTTGAAATTCATCGGGATTATCCGGGGAACCGTAATCGGAACACCAGGCCCAACCGATGGTAAACTTGTGGAAGCGTAACATATCCAAAACGCCGACAGCAGGGAGAGCCGCCGCGAAGAGGTCGGGACGTTGTGTCATACAAGCCCCGACTAATAATCCGCCATTGCTGCCACCGGCGATCGCGAGTTTTTGGGGTCGTGTGTACTGATGTGCGATTAACCACTCAGCAGCGGCAATAAAATCATCAAACACATTCTGTTTATTGAGCTTCGTCCCCGCTTGATGCCACTCTTCTCCGTATTCTCCCCCACCGCGCAGATTGGGAATGGCAATGATGCCACCGAGTTCCATCCAGACGACTTGGGAGACGGAAAAACTCGGGGTGAGGGAAATATTAAATCCCCCATATCCATACAAATAGGTAGGATTATTCCCATCCCGTGGGATTCCCTGTTTATGGATGATGAACATCGGTATCTGAGTGCCATCTTTACTGGTATAAAAGATTTGCTCGGTTGTATAGTTCTCGGGGTTAAAGTCTACCTCGGGTTGGCGATAAAGGGTACTCTTCCCCGTCACCATATCGTAATGATAAATTGTGGGTGGGGTGGTAAAGCTAGTGAAACTATAAAAGGTTTCAGTATCGTGGCGTTTGCCATTAAATCCACCGGCAGAACCAATTCCTGGTAATTCGACTTCCCGGATGAAGGAACCATCGAGGTTAAAGAGTTTAATTTGACTACGAGCGTCTTTGAGATAATCGGCGACAAACTGATTATTTAAAAGGCCAATACTTTCTAACGTTTCGGCGGCTTCGGGAATCAGTTCTTGGACCTCGCCGGTGCGAATATTCAGGGAAATTACCCGGCTTTTGGGGGCATTTAAGTCCGTTTGAAACCAAAACAAATCCCCTTCTTTATCAATGAACCCATACTGAGCTTCAAATTCTGTAATTAATTCAATAACCGGTGCATCAGGACGGGTTAAGTCTTTGTAAAAAACTAAGTTTTTGGGGTCAGTCCCGCGCCAAACGGAGATAATTAGAACCGTGCCATCTTCGCTGACACCCCCACTAAATCCCCACTCTTTTTCGTCGGGGCGATGATAGATTAAAATATCTTCAGATTGAGGAGTACCTAAGCGATGGTAGAAGAGTTTTTGATAATAATTAACCTCTTCATATTGACCTTTGGTGTTAGGCTCATCGTAGCGACTGTAGAAAAACCCTTGATGGTCGTGGGTCCAAGAAGCACCGGAAAATTTAAGCCATTGGAGATGGTCGGATAAATCCTCGCCGGTTTCAATGTCGCGAACTTTCCATTCTTGCCAATCGGAACCGGAGGAAGAGAGACCATAAGCCATGTATTGAGCATTTTCACTAATGGCAATACCCGCGAGGGCAATGGTACCATCTTCAGAGAGGGTATTGGGGTCGAGCAAAACCCGAGGTTGATCATCGAGATGATTGAGGACGTAGAGAACGCTTTGGTTTTGGAGTCCATCGTTTTTAAAATAAAAATACCGATTGCCTTTTTTAAAGGGGATACCGTATTTTTCATAGTCCCAAAGTTCGGTCAAGCGATGTTTGAGGCGATCGCGTTGGGGAATTTCGTTAAGATAAGCAAAGGTAACCCTATTTTGTGCTTCTACCCAAGCTTTGGTTTCCTCAGCGTCAGGGTCTTCCAACCAACGATAGGGGTCGCAAATCTGGATACCGTGGTACTCATCCACAATCTCGCCTTTGCGAGTATTAGGATAGCTGAGGGTTTGATCGAAATAGGACATACACTTAGAAAATTAAGGAGTGTATTCTAGTGTAGCGTTTTGCTTAAAGGATTGAAGCCTTACCGGAAACTGTAATAGCATTTGTACTTACGGAGAATCACCGGGCGATCGGTATTGATTAGGGCTAAGGAACCCCATCCCCAATCCAGACCCCTCCCGAGGGAGAAATCGGGACAGAATCGCCACAGGGGTGGGAGATGGCAACCGAAACGGCTATTTTGCAGTCCGAGGCAGTAGCTCAGATTCCCGGACCCTAAGCGATCGGTAATCCCCTCCAGATTTTCGCCTCAGTCGAGGCAAAATAGAGAGAACTCAATTGCAGTTGCCATTGAGTTCTACTCGTCACCGAATTTTTCCCCACTCCATGTACCCTAACAGGGAAAAACATTGGGTGTAGAAACAGCTTAATGCTAGGGTAGGGTCTAAATCCTCCGGGGTCATACCCCATATTGGGAGAGCCACGCTCTCAAACTCTAACTGATCCTGATCCAGCACTGCTAGGACTCAGGGTTTTATGTTTCAGAAAACCTTTCCTAGAGCTTCTACAGAGCGGTTATCGGGGAAAGCGCCCTCTTCTTTAGCCTAGGCGAGAGCGGACCCCGAGAACGTAGGTATCACCCCTAAATCGCCTGTATCAACTCACCCAGGAATTGTCTGTTGCCAGGACTACATAAATTAGATTGAGGTAAATGCTTCTACTTACGACTTATTCAGAATACAAGCGTCAGCAATTGGTTAGCCAACAATGGGAAGTATAAAAAAGCCAGTTTAAATTAACCCCGTATTCGAGTGAAGTTGACCTTTTTACAGTGCTACATTTTTTACTATGGCTAAAATCCTAATTGTTGATGATGACATAACCGTGCAGCTCGTCCTCCAGGACTTACTCGAAAGCGACGGACATCGCATCACCGTGGCCTCTGATGGGACCGAGGGCCTGCGTCTGGCGAGAGAACTGGAACCTGACTTGATTGTTTGCGATTGGATGATGCCCGGACTCGATGGATTAGAAGTCTGTCAGAAAATCAAGTCTGACCCTGAACTTGCGCCGATGTTTTTCATCCTACTCACTGCGCGAGAAGAAGTGGGCGATCGCATCAAAGGACTCAACACAGGCGCCGATGATTTTCTCTCCAAACCCATCGAAACCGAAGAGTTTCTGGCACGGATCCGAGCCGCCTTACGATTGCAGGGCTTAACCCAGGAACTCAGCCAAGCCAATCAGCAGTTAGAAGCCTTAGTCGAAGTGCAGCGCCGACTCCTCGCCTTTAAGGGAGACACCACCACAGATAATAGTCCCAGCTACCCCTATACGGAAATTCTCAAACCCTTGGGACAAGCGGCTCATGCCAGTCGAGTTTACCTCTGCCAAAATCCACCCCTGTCTACAGGGAATTCCACGCAAAGCGCCCATTCCCCGCTATTGGTGGCCCAATGGAGTTGCGAAGAGTTAAAAATTAAACCCGGATCCGACACGACTCCCCAACCGGCGCAATGTTTCTCCTTAAAAGCACCGGTGCTGATAGATCGGTGGGTGTCCCTGTTGGCGCGAGGAGAAGTCATTGCTGATGTTGTGAGTAACTTTCCCGACTCCGAACGGGAAATTTTAGAACAATCCGGGATTCAATCCCTGCTGATTTTGCCCCTGATTGTGCATGGGGAATTCTTTGGATTTATTCGCTTTGACAATTGCACCGAACCTCGGGTCTGGTCCGAGTCAGAAGTCTCCATCCTTCAAGCTGCTGCTGCTGCGGTCTCTCTTCATAAAGAGCGGGCCTTAGCGGAAGTGGCCCTGCGGTCTTCGGAAGCTCGCTATCGGGCCATTGTTGAAGATCAAACGGAACTGATTTGTCGGTTTGCACCAGATGGTACCCTAACCTTTGTGAACGATGCCTACTGCCGGTATTTCGGCGTGAGTCGCAAAGAACTCATGGATGGATCGGTGGTCTCTTTGATACCCGATATCGATCGCAATCCGGTTACCATGCCCGTGGTTACGCGGGAACGCCGGGTCATCCTGACCAATGGAGAAGTCCGCTGGCAACAATGGACCGATCGCGCCATTTTTGATGCCCAGGGGGTGTTGAGTGAGTTTCAAGCCGTGGGACGAGATATCACGGAACGTAAATTAGCCGAGGCAGCGGTTCAAGCCAGCGAGGAACGGTTCCGCCAATTAGCTGAAAATATCGAAGAGGTCTTTTGGATTAGCGATCCAGATTATAGTCAAATCCTGTACGTTTCCCCCGCCTATGAGGAAATTTGGGGACTAGAACGCCAGGAATTGTATGAGAAACCCACCGCCCGTTTAGAGGCAATTCATCCCGACGATCGCCAAGCGGTCCTTACTGGATTGATGCCGTTAGATCGCCTCGATCGCGAATATCGGATCATTCGACCTGATGGTTCCATCCGCTGGATTCGCGATCGGGGCTTTCCCATCCGTGATGAAGACGGCAAAATCTACCGCATTGCCGGAATTTCTGAAGATATTACCGAAATCAAACGTGCGGAAGAGCAACTGCGTCATGCCTTGGCGAAAGAACGAGAAATCATGGAGTTTAGAACCCGGTTTGTTTCAATGGTTTCTCACGAATTCCGCACCCCCATGACCACCATTCTCTCCTCGGCGGATTTACTCGAATATTATTTAGAGGAATGGCCTAATGACAAACTGGATAAAAAGTTTCAAGCCCTCCATCGCATTCAATCCGCTACGGTGAACATGACCCAACTCCTGGAAGATGTCTTGTTCATCGGGCGGGCTGAAATGAGTCAACTTCCGTTTAATCCCCAACCCCTTGACCTCGCGCCCTTTTGTGAGGGAATTGTGGAAGAATTTCAGTTTTCTTCAACCAAAAACTACAAGATTAATTTTATTCAAAATTACTCTGCAGAGTTTTTAAGCAATAAATCCCGCAAGCCTTATTTTGATGAAAAATTATTACGATATATTTTAAACAATCTGCTTTCTAATGCGATTAAATATTCTCCGGAGGGAGGTGAGGTCTATTTTGAATTAACCTGTACCCAAACCGATGTAATTTTTATGATTAAAGACTCCGGTATTGGAATTCCCGCCGATGAAATACCCCGTCTGTTCCAAACGTTCCACCGTTGCCGAAATGTGGGAAATATCCCCGGTACAGGGTTGGGGTTGGCAATGGTAAAACGCAGTACCGAGTTACATGGCGGAGAAATTTCCGTCAAAAGTGAGGTGGGATTCGGGACCGCATTTACGGTTAGACTTCCTTTGTATAGCCGACCACGAGAAGAAGATTCAACGTCACAGCAAGTGGGATAATTATCCTTAGCCGATTATCCTGATCCGTTTTTGCTGAATTCTGCTGCTTCCCCAATGTGGGGGGACATGGAAAGGACGGTTTAACGGGTCTGTGCGGGTGCTTTTCTGATAAACTATCCCTTATGATGACTGAATACTTTGCAACTGTTGCTCGGGGTTTAGAACCCATTGCTGCCCAAGAATTGGAACGCTTAGGTGCTCGGGACGTTCGTCCGGACTTTACAGGCGTCTATTTTTCGGGCGATCGCGCGTTACTTTACCGAGTTAATTTATGGGGAAGAACGCTGTTTCGAGTTCTTGTTCCAATCCGAGAATTTTCTTGTCCCAATGCGGAAATCCTGTATCAAGAAGTCCAATCTATTGATTGGGAGGCGTATCTCGATCCCGGTAATACTTTGGCGGTGAACTGTACCGGCAGCAATCAGAAACTCAATCACACTCATTTTACTGCATTACAGGTCAAAAATGCGATCGTAGATCAACAACGCGATCGCACGGGAGAACGGTCTACGGTGGATCCGAAAGACCCGGATTTGTTGCTAAATCTGCATATTCATGGCGATCGCGCGATTCTGAGTTTAGATAGTTCTGGCAACAGCTTACATCGACGCGGATATCGTCCAGCAATGGGGACTGCACCCCTGAAAGAAACCTTAGCGGCAGCTATTTTAGAACTCGCTGAATATTCCCCAGAACAAACCTTTTTAGACCCTCTTTGTGGGTCTGGAACTTTACCTTTAGAGGCGGGTTTAAAGGCGTTAAATATTGCCCCAGGATTGTTTAGAGAACGGTTTGGATTTATGAGTTGGCGCGATTTTGACTTGGAACTCTGGCAAGATATCCGTCAGGAAGCCCTAGACAGTCAAAAAGACGAATTAACGGCCCCGATCTACGGCAGCGATCGCGATCGGTCTGTGATCCACCAAGCCCATTTGAATGCTGAAAACTGCGGATTAAAGGATCAAGTTCACTTTTCTATCCAAGAATTTTATCAGATAGAACCCCCTGCCGAAACCGGCATTTTGATTTGCAATCCTCCTTATGGAGAACGTCTCGGTGAAGTCCACCAACTCGGGGATTTTTATAAATCTATGGGAGATATTTTAAAACAGCGGTTTACCGGGTGGACGGCTTATATTTTATCCGGCAACAAAGAACTTACCAAAAAAGTGGGACTGAAATCCTCGAAACGTATTCCCGTTTACAATGGTTCTTTACCTTGTACCTTGCTCAAATATGAATTATATTAACCATGAAGCGAGATAATAGATTGGTAGGGGAAATCTCTAAGAAAAACCCCTACCCAATTTACTTAGTCTTTCTCGATTTTAACCGATAGAATTTTATCTCCAGCGCGAATCGAATTGACAACATTCATATCTTCGGTTTTACCAAAAACCGTATGTTGTCCATCTAAATGCGGTTGGGGAGAGTGGCAAATAAAGAATTGACTTCCCCCAGTATTGCGCCCTGCATGGGCCATTGATAACGTACCCGCTAGATGTTTGTTGGGGTTAATTTCACAATTAATTTTATAACCCGGGCCCCCAGTTCCTGTTCCATTGGGACATCCTCCTTGGATCATGAAATTGGGAATGACGCGATGGAAGGTTAATCCATCATAAAACCCACTTTCAGATAATTTTGTAAAATTATCGACCGTATTGGGGGCGTCTTTATCGAACAGATCCAGATGAATCGTTCCTTTGTCGGTTTCCATAATGGCACGAGGCATAGGTTTCTCCTTGAATTGATTCAGATTGAAGGGCGTTCTCAGTAGGTGCGATCGCCCATGACAGACCTATATTACCTTAGAGCGTCGGTTGTTGGGGAGATGGGAGAGATTGGGGAGATAGGGAGGATGGGGAAGATGGGGAGGATTGGGGAGATGAATTGTGGGAGTTTATTTTTGGAGAGGATGATGTTGATTGCTTTTGGAGTGTTGTATTCTAAATAATGAAACAATCAGAGGAAAATTATGAATAGCGAATGTTGAGAAGATGGGGAAGATGAAAGAGAGGAATGTTTTGAGTTGATCTTTGGAGAGCATAAGGTTGATTGCTTTTGAAGGGTTGTAGTCTAAAAATAATCAAACAATCAGAGGAAAATTATGGATAGTGAACAAACCCAAGAAATTCTCAGCTTGCGGGATAAGAAATTAACGCCGAAGCAAATCGCCCGCAAAATGGGGTTGAAAGTTTCGGAGGTTACAGGATTTCTGAAAGAACAAGCGGAACAAGTGGCGATCGCCTGTGAAGAATCCGCAGAATTACCCCCCGTATTCGAGTGTTTAGTCAATGCCAATTGTCTGGATAGACTGTTTCCGCCTGAAGATGAACTCGACCCTGCCTCAGACAAAAATGAGGATGAGGATGACGACATTAATAGCAAGAGAGGGCCGGGTTTTGCAGTCGTTACAGTAACGCGATCGCCTAGATTTAATCGCTTTATTACTTGTAGTTACCTGGTCGATTATTGGTGTTTAGGGGTCAAAGATGCCTCGGGACCGCGCAGATACAACCGCAGTGAATATCAAAGAATTACCAACTTGTATTATGACTCCTTCATCGGAGGTTCTGAGAGAATTTCCTTAACTGAGGCTCAAGCTATTGTCTGGGGTGCGGTTGAATATGCAGAAAAATTAGGCTTTAAACCCCATGCGGATTTTGAAGAAGCCAAAAAATATTTAGGGGAATGGGACCGGGAAGTTGAAATCGAATTCGGAGACAATGGGAAACCTTTATATCATAGCGGACCCTACGATAATCCTACCGCAATTATTAACACCTTGAACAAGTCGGTGGGCGAAGGAAACTATCATTATATAATCGGATCAAATCCGGATAAAAAGGAGCTTTTCGACTTCATCTAAGTCAGGTTAAATAGGGTCAATGGGTATCAAAACCGGGATTCTTCCAGGGTTTGATACCTATTGAATTTAGCTTGCATTAAATGCCATTTGCCAAAATGCTTTTTCAAATTGAGCCACGGTGATGACGGTTTGTTCAGCTTGTTTCTGAACCTCCGCTGAGGAATCAGCGAGTATTTCATCCGCTTGTTGTTCTAACAATTTGACATAATCCGTAAAGCCCGGATTTCCCCAGCGATCGGCAAATTCAGTATAGGGTTCTGGCATGGGTCCGGGCAATTGCCATCCTTGATTATAAGCCAACTCAACCGCCCACAATCCCGTTGCTTGCACGGCATAGGGTGTCTGGGCTAAACTTTCTAAAAACTGGCTGTATTCTTCACAAGTGCACTGTTTCGCAACATCTAAGGATAAATTCCGTTCGGTAGCTTTGACTTGAAACCAATTTAATTCATCTTTTAGGGCAGTTAATCCCCCTAATAGCACATCAAAATGATCAGCAGGAGCAACGGATAAAATTCGGCCTACCATCCGGGTAAATTCTACTACAAATTGATAATCCTGCACCAACCAAGTATTAAATTGCTCGGCGGTAATCGTGCCTTGTTTACACCCTTCCAAAAATGGATGTACCGTGGCTTCCTGCCAAATCGGTTGATGGGTTTTCAGAATTTCTTGACAGTTGATGGTCATGATTTAAGGGAAAAATAACAGGGTTAGGATCAAGAATTTGAGGATAAAATTGCCCCGCCCCGCAGCTTTAAAATTGCCGGACGAGGCGGGGTTTTAGTTACTAGAATAGGCACTTTCTATTTCCGCCAATTCCATCCAACGCTCGGTAGCCACTTCGATTTCGTGAGCTAAATCTTGGACCTTTTGATGAAGTTTTTGCACTTCGGTAACCGCCCCAGGTTCGGCATGATAAAGGGCTTTTTCGGTGGCGGCTTTTTCTGCTTCCATTTCGGCAATTTTGGTTTCGAGTTGCTGATACTCTCGCTTTTCTTTGGAGGAAAGTTTGCGCTGCCGATTTTTATCCCAACTGACCCGTTCCGATTTAGCAACTGGGGCAGTTGGAGAGTCTGGTTTTTTCTCGGATTGGCTGGCTGTTGCCTGACGTGCAGCTTCTGCGGCTTCGGCTTTTTGGTAGTCGAGATAAACGCTATAGTTGCCGGGGTATTGCCGGAGGTTACCGCCTTCTTCTAGGGCAAAAATGGTATTGACAGTGCGATCAAGAAAATAGCGATCGTGGGAAACAACGATCGCACATCCGTTAAAGTCTTCCAAATAATCTTCTAAAACGGATAATGTCTGGACGTCTAAGTCATTGGTAGGTTCGTCCAAAATGAGAATATTTGGGGCACTCATTAAAACGCGCAGTAAAAACAGTCGGCGTTTTTCTCCCCCGGAAAGTTTATGAATGGGTAAATATTGTTGATTTGGGGGAAACAAAAACCGTTCTAACATTTGGGATGCGGTAATTTGTAGTCCGTCGGCAGTTTTGACTAATTCCGCTTCTTCCTTGACGTAATCGATCGCCCGTTGATTTTGATCGGCGGCGTCGAGTAAATCATCACAGTGTTGGTCAAAATATCCAATATGGATGGTACTGCCAATCTCGACGGTTCCCGAATCTGGGGCAAGGCGTCCGGTAATAATATCCAGTAATGTGGATTTGCCAATGCCATTTTTGCCGATAATTCCGATGCGATCCTCGGGACTGAATTTATAGGAAAAGTTTTGGATCAGCGTGCGATCGCCATAGGCTTTACTCACATTTTCTAGCTCGATCGCCTTCTTGCCAATCCGCCGACTTGCCGTGGAAATTTCCACTTTCCCTAAACTCTGTTTAAACTCCTTATCTTGGAGATCCATCACCCGCCCAATCCGCGCTTTTTGCTTGGTACTGCGGGCTTTGGGGCCTCGACTCAGCCATTCTAGTTCCCGCCGCAATACACCATAATGTTTGCGTTCC
This sequence comes from uncultured Oscillatoriaceae bacterium, assembly GCA_965650385.1. Classification (GTDB taxonomy): domain Bacteria; phylum Cyanobacteriota; class Cyanobacteriia; order Cyanobacteriales; family Laspinemataceae; genus Laspinema. The sequence continues at coordinate 17,069 of CBFGOM010000020.1, read as the reverse complement.
TGACTGGCGGCTGCTTCTTCGGCTAGGGCTTTTTTTTCTAAATAATAAGAATAATTTCCATCGTAAGTGTACAGTTCGCCGCGATCGAGTTCAATAATTCGATTAGTGACGCGATCAAGAAAATAGCGATCGTGGGTAATCAGCAAAATTGCCCCGCGAAAGCTGTTCAAATAACTCTGTAACCACTCCACAGAAATTGCATCCAGATGGTTCGTTGGTTCATCCATCAGCAGCACATCCGGATCGCTGAGTAACGCCGCAGCTAGGGCAATCCGTTTGCGGTATCCCCCAGAAAGCGTGCCGATTTGGGCGTCAAAATCTTCGATTCCTAACTGACTGAGGATAATTTTGGCTTGGGTTTCTAGTTCCCATGCGCCGCTGGTTTCCATATTGTGCATGACTTCGGATAATCGCGCCATCAACTGCCCATCTTCAGGGTGGCGAGCAATTTTATGACTGAGGTCCTCATATTCCCGGACCAAGTTCATGCGATCGCCAGAGTCTGCAAAAACCTGTTCTAATACCGTCCGGTTTTCATCGAGATCCGGCTGCTGCGGCAGGTACACGATTCTCACCCCAGAATTAACTAAAATTTGTCCGCCATCTACAGGTTCCAAGCGGGCAATCATTTTCAACAGGGTAGATTTGCCAGATCCGTTCGTGCCGATCAAGCCAACTTTATCGGTGGGATTCAGGCTAAAGCTGGCATCCCGGAGGATTTCTTTAATGCCAAAATCTTTTTTGACGGATTGCAGGGTAAAGATGCTCATCGACTTCCTTTGTACGGCACAGACTCCTCCTTTGTATTATCCCTCAGTCTTTGCTTCGTGGGTAGTGCTTCCCGGTGAATCGCCCTAGAATCCACTGGGTGTCTAGGACCCGACACGGAGTTGGTTCAGAAAATATCGGGCAATTCATCACCAAAATTCGGGGGAAACAAGAGGGTTTTTCATAAAGCAGCCCCGAAGCAGAACGCGGGTTTCTTCCCAAAATATCGGTCAATCAGCCCGAACGCGGTTACAGAAATCTAGCTTCTAATTCAGGTGAAATCTCTGGGGCGATCGCTCCGCCTGCACCCCTTCCCCTGATTAGGGATCGGCGTATTATGAGACTAAATCCGGGAAAACAAGAGGAGGAGAGGATCTATCATCGTACCATTTCCGGTTTTTTATTTGGTAATAGTTTTATTGATAAATATTGATAATTTCCTGAACATCAACGCCATAGAATTAAACTAGCTGAGATTCAAGGGGGTTGAGATCTCCCGATTGGGTGAGATTGTCAATCCAACCTTGAGAACTCCCTAAATTTAGGTCTACCTGGGGAGTGTTTTTTTGTCTTCCGGTGGATGAGAGGCTGATGTATAGGAAGTTGACCCCAAGCCCAGGCGATCGCCTCTCCTGTCTAGGAATCGCTTCAATTTCCCGTCGTCTCTAGGGGCGTGAAGGCCAAAACCATCCGAGGACCCAGGGCTACCCCTCATCGGACATCAGGACCTGAAGGGACCATTTCCCCTGGAAAAACCGAAATACAGGTGTGTTTTTATGAACCCAGACACTCTAAAGACTAGACCTCTTGGAAAACAAGGATTGATCCCCCCAACCCCCTTAGATCCCCCTCCCGTCCCCCTTAAGAAGGGGGAAGTCAGAGGAATAAATGTTTATTTGCTGGGGGGCTTTAAAGAATTTTGCAAGGAGTCTACTCAAATTGCAAAAAGGGGATTGATCCCCCCAACCTCCCTTAAAAAGGGGGGCTTTAAAGAATTTTGCAAGGAGTCTACTCAAGTCCACCCCGATCGCGCAATGATTGAACTCTGGCTGCAACAACAGCCGCTGCGTAAACGCCGCGATCGCAACCTCTGGGTGAGAGAGTTTTTAGCCTTTGTCGGGAAACCCCTGGCAGTGGTTACCTTAGTTGATGTCTGGGCCTTTGCTCAAATCCTTGCCACCCGTCGGATCCCACCCCAACACGCTCAAGCGCGATTGTCTGTAATCAAGTCTCTATTGGTCTATGGGTATCGCCAGGGGCAATTACCCCTCAATATTCCCCTCCAACATTGGCCTAAAGTTCGGGTCAAAGCACCCTCCCCTTCAAGTTCGGCAATTCTCAGAGGGATTCTTTCTCGTTTAGAATCCACCCTCAGACAGAGATTTGGGCAACGCTCCCGGAAACCCGCGACCCGTCAGAAGCAAGCCGCGTTTTGGAGTGGAGTCTGTTTAGCGGGGGTGGCGTTGGTGATTCCAGCCCATCTCAACTCTCAAGCAGAGACCCCGGAAGAACTCACCCGTCCCCAGCCCGCGCCCCAAGTTCGACGCCAGAGGGTGGCAAACCTCAAGGCGGCTCATGTGCAAGCGTTTCTCGATACGATCGCCTGGGCTGAAGGGACTGCCGGTCCATCTGCCTATCGGATGCAGTTTACAGGGACTAAATTTTCAAGTTTTAAGGATCATCCCCGGGAAATCAAATGTGGGTCTAGCTACGGGTCTGGGCTTTGTTCCGATGCCGCAGGCAAATACCAGTTTCTGAGTACCACTTGGGACCGCATGGCTAAAAAAATAGGGGCGTCTGATTTCTCCCCGGCCAATCAAGACCGCGCCGCGATCGCCCTGTTAGATGAATATGGGGTTTTGGAAGATATTGAGGCCGGTTCCTTCTCCTATGCCGTGGTCCAGTTGATTCCCGTCTGGCCTTCTTTTCAAGATGTCGGCAATGGCGATCGCGCCCGGGCGATCGCCCGGTTAGAACAGGTGTATCAGCAGAAATTACGTCAGCATTCTTTTCAGCAAGCTGCATTCCCAACCCCACATTAGCGATCGCTATGGGTGCGGTTAGTTAATATTTTTTAATATTTTGCTGAATCAACTCTGGGCAAGGATTTGAGCAGCGCCCCAGAAAACTTTATTTAATGGAATCGGTTAAATTTCTCCCGTGTTGTTAACCCCAATGATAGAGGGTTTCCCCTAAATCTATGCCGGAAAATCTCTGCCCCGGGGGGGAGTATTAACTAGAGTTCTATTGACAAAATAGAAGCATAAGTAAAGCGAAACTAGGAGTCATCCCATCAATCAATACTAGGGCTTAAGTTCCCTTAGACTAACCGGGCAAATTTCTGATAAGATAGAATAAAAATCACAAAATTTCAGGCCCAAACCCTGGAAGCCTGACTGACTCAAAGGGACTATCAATTATCTCAGGCAGCGACCTGCATCATTTAAAGATTCTTAACAAATTTTTTAAAGACTTAACTTAAATTTGCGGGTCTTCAGGGGGTTCATTGCCATCGCCCAGGTCAAGTCCAAAACAGCAGATAAATCTCCGAGTTTTAGACCCTGCGATCGGCGAACTGAAGAGACAAAAATTAAGGAGACTATCCATGAAAGGCATTTATAGTATAGTTACTGTTTTAGCGATTAGTTTAGGAATTGGCATAGCCCCACCGGCGATCGCAGACACTGTATCAGACCCCTCTTTTCAAGAATCCCAGAGTGTAATTGAAGTCGATGCTTATGACTTTGTAGTGCTGGCAGAAGAGGCCCTGGACGTAGGAGATTATCAAAACGCCATTTTCCATGCTAACCGGGCGATCGATATCGAACCGACGTCAGGAAATGCTTATTTGATTCGAGGACAGGCCCGCGCCTATCAAGGGGAAATTCAAACCGCGATCGCCGACTTAGAACAAGCGGCCCAGGTTTACCGTCAGAACAACAATCAACTTGGTTATCTGCTGGCCCTGGAATATCTCAAGGACTTGAATGCACCGACTTCTCCGCAAGCGTTAACGCTTCCGGACCTCACTTATTAGTTAGCTCAACAAAGCGGCGATCGCCTTCCCCAGGCAAGCAATCCTCCTGCACCCCCTCGGATGCGATCGCCCTCCACAAATAGCCCTCTACTCTACCCAATCCGGTGGTTAAAGACCTATTTTCGCTTTGACTTGCGAAGGACAAAAAATCGTTATTTCTTGTCGGAGTAAATGCTTGCGCCCGATATTGGGCGCAAGCATTTACTCCGACAAATACACCAATTCAGGGCTAGTTTTTAGAGACCTAGAGCAACCGAATTCCGTATTCCCAACCGGATTGGGTAGAGGTGCAGGTTTTTATTAACTTTTAAAAACTCAATTCCGGATCCCTCGTTATCTCTGAGCAAAGATAACCGGTTGGGCTTCAGCACCCCCTTTTTCTTTCAAATGTTCCTTGTCTGCAAAGGATAATCTTTATGACCCGCAAGGCGACCTCAGCCCACTTACATTACCTACAACCCCTAGTAAATCCCTTAAACCAGGCCACAGAAAGAATCCATACCCTACAGCGGCGCGCCCTAAGTGCGATCGTAATTACCCTTCTTTTACTCATTCTCACTTATACATTAGATGTTCTATCGGTTAGAGCGTCTCTCACCACATCAACGGCTCTATCCACCTTGTGTTTATTCAACATCCTCACCACCACCCTAACCCTGCTCACTGGCCTAGCAGGAATTGGGGCAGCCCTGACCTTTGTCTCTTATCGTGCGAAGGTACTGCGGTGCGGTTCCCCAAGGGAAAGGACTCGGGGACCCTTGGCGCCTTCCTCCTTCAATTCCTAGTTCTACCCAATCGGGTTGGAAAAAGTCAGTTTTCGCTCTATAGCCCGGGCTTCTCGGGCTATAGCCCTTCATCCTGGGCGAAAGCTAACATCCGCAAGTCCCCCACCGTTGAGGGGTGTGGATTTTTATAGACATTTCAGACCAGAATATAGACCTTTAAAAACCCGATTCCGTATAATATCCGACGGATTTATTACGCAGAATTTCAGGGATTGAGCAATTGGTAGGGCCTTTTATTCCCCCTGCTCCTGCTGAGGGTTGCTCTATGCGCTTGGGTTGATTAATCCTGATAGGGTTTAGGAATCCCTTGAAGTTTGCCTAACCCAGTTTCTGCCGTTCTCCCATCAAAATTTGGGGAGATCAATCGGAAGAAAAAAGCTTGTCAAAAGGGCGTTAATCCTGTAAAATTATTGTCTTGAAGCGGTTTAAGCCGGTTAAGCGGGCTACTCTAATTGGGTGGGTTGCCTGGGTGCAGGATAGGAGAAGGAGAGAGCCCAGCTTTTAGGGGGAATCAGGCCAATCCCAATAACTCAACTCTATCCTAACCTTTGCGGACCCTGCCCCCTCTGAATTTGGGATGAGCCGTCCCTTAAGAATTGTAAAAATAGGTAAAAGCTCCCTTGAGGATCTAGTAAATTAAAGTAAATTGAGCCAATTTTACCGGCGCTTTACTTCCTTCTAAAGCCTATCAGTGGGGTCTACCCCTGATTAAACCCTGATTAAACGAAGTTCTATCCGGATAAAAATAGTCAATTCATCCCCGGGGAAAATCCTAAAACATTACAGACTTAGCATTTAACAATAAAAGCACTCTGGTCCTTAGAGAAATCAATCGAACCGATTCAAGGCGGTTGAAATTCAAGGGACAGGCTACCCTAAACTAAAGTTAATAAGTACGGATAGAACATGAATTCAGCGCCAATTCATATCATTGAAAAAGACTCGTTAAGGCTTGCACCGGATACCGGGGTGAGTGAGGCGATCGCCCTCATGAGTCAGCACCAAGTCAGTTGTGCCTTAGTCCTAGATAATCATCAATTAGTCGGCATTTTGACAGAACGAGATGTGGTCAAAATGACCGCCGAGGCGATGGATCTCAACCCCGTCACAGTTGCGGAAATTATGACCCGTGATCCGTTCTGGATTCAGCTTTCAGGTGAGGTGGATATTTTTTCTATCTTATCGACCCTCCGCCAGCACCAAATTCGCCATTTACCCGCCCTAGATGAGTCCGGAAATCTCTTAGGGGTGATTACTCAAAATAGTATCCGTAAAGTCCTACAAGCGACGGATTTATTAAAATTTAAGCAAGTGGCTCAAGTGATGAGCGATCGCGTAGTTCACTTACCTCAGACTGCTTCTGTCTGGGAAATCACTCAACAAATGACCCGAGAGCAGGTTAGTTGTATTGTGATTGTTGACGGGAGCGATCGCTCAGGAATGGTCCCCCTAGGAATGATTACAGAACGGGATATTGTACAATTTCGCGCTTCCTATTTAAACGTAACCGAAAGTGTAGCATCCCAGGTCATGAGTACGCCGTTACGGATGATTAAAATTGGGGATTCCTTGTGGAATGCTCATCAATTAATGGAAAACAATGGAATTCGCCGATTAGTTGTGGTCAGTGACGCGGGAAATTTAGCAGGTATCCTCACTCAAACCAGCCTGTTAAAAGCCCTTGACCCCATTGAAATGGACAGGACTTTAGAGGTGTTAAAGGAGCAAGTCAATCGTAGAGTGATAGAGTTAAATCACGTCAACGAACGTCTCCAGAAAGAAATTGCCCTTCGAGAACAGGAATTGCAGGAACGGTCCCGACTTGAGGAGGAACTGAAAGCCCAAAATGCTCGCTTGCAGGCGGAGATTGGCGATCGCATCCGAGCTGAAGAGGCCCTGGCTCAAAGGGAACAAGAATTTAGAGCCTTAGTCGAACACTCGCCCGATTTAATTTGGCGGTTTAATCGCGAGTTACGCTATCTTTATGCCAACCCCTCTTCGGAAAGTCTATTCGGCATTCCCAGTGGGGAAATTTCCGGTAAAACTATTCAAGAATTAGGGGTTCCCGATGCCGTAGCCTCCCAATGGATTGAAGCGCTACAACAATCCTTTGAAACGGGAATTGAACAGACTCTTGAATGTGCAGTGCCTGGAGTAAACCGGGTGAAATGGTGGTTTGCTCAAATTGTCCCCGAATTCGGAAAAAATGGGGAAGTAGAATCAATTTTAGCCCTGGTCCGAGAAATCAGCGATCGCAAACAGACTGAACAAGAACGCTTGCAACTGCTTGATCGCGAACAAGTCGCCCGCACCGAAGCCGAAGCCGCTACAAATCGGGTGACGAATATCCTAGAAAGTATTACCGATGCTTTCTTTTCCCTCGACTCCAACTGGCGATTTACTTATATCAATCACCAAGCCGAAGTTCTCTTTCAAAGAACCCAAGAAGAACTCCTCGGGCAAAGTCTTTGGGTGGAATTTCCCGAAGCAGCTCAGGGTAAATTTTATGAAGAATACCATCGAGTGGTTGCGGAAAACATTAGCCGGGAATTCCTGGAATTTTATCCCCCTCTAAATCGCTGGTTTGAAATTCATGCTTATCCTGCAAAAGAGGGGATTTCAGTCTATTTTGAAGATGTCACCGAACAGATGCGCGCGGAAGCTTCTTTGAAAGAAAGTGAACAGTTTTTACGCAGTATCTATGAAGGAGTAGAAACGGCAATTTTTATCGTCGATGTCTTGGCGGATGGGACATTTCGCTATTTTGATAGTAATCCCACTCATGAACGAATTTGGCAAATTTCTGCGGAAGAAATGAGCGGGACCACTCCAGAACAACTCTTACCTCAAGCCATCGCGGAGGAGGTGACACAGCGGTATCAGCATTGCATCCAAACCAGAGAACGGATAACCTATGAAGAGAGGCTGCCTTTGGAGGGCCAGGACAGTTGGTGGCTGACCCACTTAAGCCCAATTTTTGATAGTAGCGATCGCATTTATCGTCTGATTGGGACAAGTTTTAATATCACCGATCGCAAGGAAGTAGAAATTGCCCTGGAACAACAACTCAAGCGAGAGCAATTACTCAATGCAATGCAAGACCGAATTCGCTCCTCCTTGAATTTAGAAGAAATTTTAACAACGGCTGCCCATGAAGTCCGCCAATTTTTATCCAATGATCGCGTCCTAATTTACCGAGTTGATCCCGATGGTACCGGCATCGTGGTTACCCACTCTTGCGCTCCCTTTGCGCCGGAGATTGAGGGGAATACCTTTCCCCAGGAACGCTTTAGCCCAGAAGAAACAGCGCGTTATACCCAAGGGAACATTGTCGCCATTGAAGATACGGAGTTAGTTAAACATTTACCTTGCTTATCCGCATTAATCAAAACGCTCAAGATTAAGGCAAAACTGGTAATTCCTATTTTAAAAGAGCAAAACTTGTGGGGGTTATTAATTGCCCATCATTGCCAAAGTCCCCGACAATGGCATTCATCCGAGATAGAATCCCTGCGTTCTATTGCCGGACAACTCGCGATCGCCGTTCAACAATCTACTCTATTTGAACAAGCGAAGGCGGAACTCCTTGAGCGTCAAAAAGCTGAAGAAGCCTTGCAATCTAGCCAGCGCTTTGTGCAGAATATAGCGGACACCTCTCCCAACTTTTTATATATTTACGATATTTTAGAACATCGAAACATTTACGTTAACCGAGAAATTGCGGCCATGTTGGGATATTCTTCCGAAGCAATTTCCCACTTAGGAAATAATTTATTAACCAGCCTAATTCACCCCGATGACTTAGGCAAAATTCCCGAACATTTTAAAAACCTCTCTCAAGCTCAAGAAGGAGATATTTTTGAAATAGAATATCGCATGAGAAATAGTAAAGGAGAATGGCGGAATGTTTTAGCACGGGAAACGATTTTTGCCCGAACAGAAAATGGGACTGTTAAGCAACTTTTAGGCACGGCAACAGATATTACAAAACTCAAAGAAAGTGAAGCCGCTTTGCGAGAAAGTGCCGAACGGGAAAAGGCAGTGGCTTCCGCAGTCCACCGAATTCGCCAATCCCTAGATTTAGGGACAATTTTTGCCGCGACTACAGAAGAATTGCAAGGCTGTTTAACTTGTGATATTGTGGCTATTTACCGATTTAATCCGGACTATAGTGGTGAATTTGTCTCGGAAGCCGTGACATCACAAGATGTTTCAGTCTTGCAAAGAAACCGCCAATCCCTGCACCTATCTGCGCAACCTTCTCCCGGGGAAACTTGCCAAATGCAATCTCTGATTAGTTCTTGTTTAGAATGGCAAGATAGCCATCTCAGCCAGACTAAAGGGGGTGTTTTTAACCGAGACGAAAGTTGTTTAGTGGTGGAAGATATTTATCAGCGCAACTTTAGTCCATGTTATTTAGCCCGGTTAGAGGAATTTAAGGTTAGAGCTTACATTATTGTCCCCATTTTTTGTGGGCCCAAACTGTGGGGATTGTTAGCTGCTTACGAAAGCGATCGCCCGCGCCACTGGCAACCCAGCGATCGGCAGATTGTTATTCAAATTGGCAATCAATTGGGGGTAGCGTTGCAGCAAGCCGAATTGCTCGAACAAACCCAGAAGCAATCAGAAGCCCTCCAGAAAGCGGCGATCGCGGCGGATGCAGCGAACCAAGCTAAAAGTGAATTTCTTGCCAACATGAGTCATGAATTGCGAACCCCACTCAATGCGATTCTGGGGTTTACACAACTGATGAATCGCAATTCATCCTTAAGTTCACAGCACCAAGAACACTTAAAAATTATCAATCAAGCTGGAGAACATTTGCTCTCTTTAATTAATGATATTCTGGAAATGTCAAAGATTGAAGCGGGGAGAACCGTCTTCAACCCGACTTCTTTCCATTTAATTTCCTTACTCAGAAACCTAGAAGCCATGCTGAAGTTCCAAGCCCAAATCAAGGGCTTAGAACTTCATTTTCAATTGGATAGTAACCTGCCTGAAATGATAATTTCAGACGAAAGAAAATTGCGCCAAGTTTTAATTAATATGTTAGGAAATGCTATTAAATTTACTCACTCGGGTCGCATCACATTGCGGGCCAAAACAGAACCGTATATTAACAATAAATCTATCAATAATTTCAATAATTTCTCGGATTTTCCTGAAACTCCATCTACCTTATGCTTTGAAATTGCCGATACAGGGACTGGTATTGCGCCGGAAGAAATGAACCAGCTATTTGAACCCTTTTCTCAAACAGAAACCGGACGGAAATCTCAGCAAGGGACGGGATTAGGATTGCCGATTAGTCGCAAATTTGTACAATTAATGGGCGGAGATATTCACGTCAGCAGTACCCTGGGAGTGGGGACAGTGTTTAGCTTTAAGATTCAAATTATAGAAGTTGACGCCACCCCAGAACCTGCACTAAAAACTACGGGACAAGTGATTGGGTTAGACTATGAGCAGGAACGCTATCGAATTTTAGTAGTCGATGATGCCGTTAACAATCGCCTGTTTTTAGCTAACCTACTTTCCGAGATTGGGTTTGAGGTTCGGGAAGCGGAAAATGGTCAAGAGGCGATCGCCCTCTGGTCTACTTGGGAGCCTCATTTGATTTGTATGGATATGCGGATGCCTGTCCTCGATGGCTATCAAGCAACCCAACAGATTAAAGCCAGTCTGAAAGGACAAAAAACTGTGATTATTGCCCTGACAGCGAGTGCTTTTGAGGAAGAACGAAAAGGGATTTTGTTATGCGGTTGTGATGACTTTCTCCCCAAACCTTTTCGAGAAGAAGTCCTTCTCGAAAAAATATCCGCTCATCTTGGGGTTCGCTATCGTTATCAACCGGAAATCTCCCCAGATTCCCTGGAATATGTCCCAACTTCCGAGCTTTTAAATCCTGATGAAATTAAAAATTACTTATCTCAAATGCCTCCAGAATTTGTCACAGAACTTTATCAATACGCTTGTCAAGGATATGATGAAGGAATTTTTACCTTACTAGACTCGATTCCTGAAGAAACTAGCCCTTTGACTCATACCTTGAGAGAATTAACGAAAAATTTTGATTTTGAAATGATTATTACATTAACTGAAAAGGAGGAGGCATGAATTACGCTTTAGGTGAATTAAGTAAACCCCGGATATCCCAAAACAATCGCCCGAATATTTTGGTGGTGGACGATACTCCAGATAACGTGCGTTTGTTGTCCTCTGTATTGACCGATAATGGCTATCGAGTTTGTAAAGCCTTGAAGGGAGATATGGCTTTAACCGTTTGTAAAAATACCTTGCCTGATTTAATCCTTCTGGATGTCATGATGCCGGGGATGGATGGTTATGAGGTGTGCAAATGCTTGAAGCAACAGGAAAGCACCCGCCAAATTCCCGTGATTTTTTTAAGTGCCTTAAATGAAGTAGAAGATAAAGTCAAAGCCTTTGAAGTGGGTGGAGTTGATTATATTTCTAAACCCTTCCAAGAGGCGGAGGTTTTATCCCGAGTTCAAACTCATTTGCAGATCCGCGAACTCCAGATTAATCTTGAAGAAAAAAATCTGTGCCTAGAACAGACCATTAAAGAGCATCAACAGGCTCAACGTTCCTTAGAGATCAGTGAAGCCAAAAATATGGCATTGGTTAATGCCATTCCTGATGTGATGTTTCGGATTCGTGAGGATGGATTTTTCTTGGATTATCGGAGTCCTTCTTTAGGGAATCCTGATGAAATTGCAGACAACCTCGGGAATTCGCCCGAGAATGCGGTCGAAAAAAATCAGGATTTTACTCAGCATATTTTCCCCATTTCTGAATCCTTAGCTGCTGTTTCGAGTTTTGTCGGCAAGCATATTAATGAGGTTTTATCCGAGGATTTAGCCATTTGGATTATGCATTATGTGCAGCAAACCCTTCTGACTTCAGAACTCCAGCTTGGGGAATATATTCAACGAGATAAACACCTTGATCGCTGGGTTTCTTATGAGGTTCGTTATGTTAAAAGTGGGCCATCAGAGGTGCTGGCGATCGCCCGAGATATTTCCTCTCGTAAACAGGCTGATGCTGCCCGACTCCAGGCTGAAGCTATTGTACGCCATCAAAAGCAAAAAATTGAACAAGCCCTAAAGGAGCTTCAAGAAGCTCAAGTCCAATTGGTTCAAAATGAAAAAATGGTGGGCTTAGGTCAATTAGTCGCTGGAATTGCCCATGAAATTAACAATCCGGTTAATTTTATCTATGGCAATATCTCTCATGTTAAAAATGCCATTTCTAACTTAGTCGATCTGCTGGAAATTTATCAACAAGAACATCCCCCCAATGACCGGGTTCAAGAAGTGATGGAAGAGTTAGATTTGGAATTTTTAACCAATGATTTAAGAAAAATGATGACTTCCATTGCCGCCGGAGCAGAGCGTATCAATCAAATTGTTTTATCGTTACGGAAGTTTTCCCTGATGGATGAAGCCGGAGTTAAAAAAGTTGATATTCATGAAAATTTGGACACCACCCTAATTTTATTGAAACATCGGTTTACCCTATCGGATAATCAAGAGATTGAATTAATAAAAGACTATGGAAAAATCCCGATGATTCTCTGTTATCCAGGGGAACTGAACCAAGTCTTGTTTAATCTTTTAAATAATGCCATCGATGTTTTAAGTGATATTTTACCCGATCGCCTCAAGGCTCAGGAAACCAATCCCCAAATGCCTGAATTCGTCCCTACGATTCGGATTTCTACAGAGTTAACCGATCGCCAAACCCTGTTAATTCGGATCAAAGATAATGGTCCCGGAATCAGTGAAGCTGGGCGATCGCGCTTATTTGACCCCTTCTTTACCACCAAACCCGTCGGCAAAGGGAGGGGATTAGGACTCTCAATTAGTTATCAAATCATCGTCCAAAAACATGGAGGACAACTCTCCTGCAATTCCACGCCAGGAGAAGGCGCAGAGTTTCTCATTGAACTCCCCCTAGTGCAATCCACCGCCGACCCCGGGAGCCTTCCCTAACCCGCGATCGCGTCCCGAGTCAACCTTGACACCGGACGCGATCGCACAGACCCCTCCCCAACCCCAGGGAAGGCCCTCTGTGACAAAAGCACATAGGTATAAGCAAGCAGGTATCGGGAGACCTTTTCAGATATTCAATCCCCCTCACAGTTACGGCTTTCCTCCCGGAGGTCCAGCGATACCCCTGGGGAGACGCTCTGAATCTGACGGCAATTTATACCCATGTCATGAATTTTTCATTTTTGAGTCTAAAAATTTGTTTAGCCGTCATCCTCTCCTCGAATTCAGCCGATTCTAGGCTTTAGGCCCTCCAGAAAGAACGCCATTGTCACAGGGGTCAAATGACTCGCATCACATCATCTGGATAGGGTTTAATTCATAATAGAAGCATTTATGGAAACCTCAACACAATTGGCGGATTGGGTGTCACCTTAAACCCTAAGTAACCCAGCCCATTTCGATGCCGAAATCCGCCTGGGTAATGAGAGGGTTTCACCCCTCAGTTCTCAAAGCGGGATATCGCTTCAACCTCCAACCCCAATCCAGAGGGAAAGGCGATACACCCCCAATTCTGGGGGGGTCCGATCTTAAAAGCCCTCTGAGTGGTCAAGAAACCTGTGCCAACTTTAAGACTTAGTTTGATTGAGAAGACGGAAGATGTTTAATTCAACAGCACTACTCATTGAAGCTTTCGTGGACCGCCTGCAAGAAGGCTACCATCGGACCTACGGAGGATATAAGCCGGATTACGCAGAAATCCTAGCTTGGGCGGGTGGCATGGCCTTAGAAAATATTGCCAACAGTGATGCCCTGTATCACAACGTAGAGCATACCATTTTGGTCACCTTAGTGGGACAAGAAATCTTGCGCGGTAAGCATATACGAGAAGGGGGTGTATCCTGCGAAGATTGGTTACATTTCATTATCTCTTTGTTATGTCATGATATTGGCTATGTGAAGGGAGTCTGTCGCCAAGATGAAGATAGTAAACGACTTTATGCCACCGGCAGAGATGGACTGAAAGTCCCCATTCCCTTCGGCTCAACGGATGCCAGTTTAACCCCCTATCATGTCGATCGCGGTAAACTTTTCATCTCTGAACGGTTTGGAGGTCATCGCCTCATTGATGCAGAAGTCATTAAACGGAATATCGAACTCACTCGCTTTCCCGTTCCGGCAGATGAAGATCATAAAGATACTTTTAATTATGCAGGAATGGTTAGAGCGGCAGATCTCATCGGTCAATTAAGTGATCCCCGCTACTTGCAAAAAATCGCGGCGTTATTCTATGAGTTTGATGAAACGGGGGCGAATAAAAAGCTCAACTACCGCCATCCGGGAGACTTGCGCCGGAACTATCCTAAATTCTACTGGCATGGCGTTTTTCCCTTTATTACTCAAGCTTTGGCTTACTTGAATTTGACTCAACAAGGTAAACAAATCGTCGCCAACCTCTATGCTAATGTCTTCAAAATAGAACATGAAGACCAGCAGCTTTCTGAGGTGGCCTAAACCCCACAGGCGATCGCCTGCAAGCTGAACCCAAATCATCTGGAATTCAGTTGTTTTAAGTCGGTAAAAACCCATACCTTTGAGGGTGTGGGTTTTTATAACGACAACCAGATTCCGCATCACCAACTTCAGAAAACTTCCCTCATATAAAAAGGGCGATCGCTTGCTTGCGATCGCCCTTTTGACGTCCCATGAAATTAAAGCTATACCCCAGCCTCCGCCTTCAGGGAGACAAGCTTTTCACCTTTAAGCATTCGTCCGGCAGCTTCCAGTAACGATTCTTCCAAATAGGGTTTAGTGAAATAGCCACTAGCTCCCATTTGAATTGCCATTTGCCGGTGTTTATCCGCACCCCGAGAGGTGAGCATCGCGATCGGGAGGGTGGTGAGTTGGGGATCTTTCTGCATTCGCGAGAGCAATTCCAACCCATCCATCCGGGGCATTTCAATATCGCAGAAGACCAAATCGCAGGGGAGACCCGATCGCATTTTTTCCCACGCTTCTTGACCATCCCGCGCTTGTTCCACCCGGTATCCTGCCTTATTAAAGGTCATCGACAACAGTTCACGCACCGTAATCGAATCATCCACAATCAGAACCGTCGGGTCAATCACCGGCTCCATTTCAGGCTCAGGCGGCATCGCGTTACCCAGGGCATCATCCCACAGAGTGCCGGTCCCTTCGCGCCGCAGACGTCCAGCGGCCAAATCCAGCAACTCTAAAACGTCGGCGATCGCCACAATGCGACCATCCCCCATCACCGTTGCACCCGCGACTCCCACCGGCTTCGGCACAGGTCCTTCGAGTTGTTTAATTACGATTTCCTGTTCTCCTAACACCTGATCCACCTGAAGCGCCAGGAAGTTACCCGCAGAACGCAGGACCACCACGGAAATGATATCCTCTTCTGGGTTGGCCCCATAGACCACCCCACGACCCAGATGGCGATTATAAACCAACAGTTCGCGCAGGTGACGGAAAGGCAACATCGTATCCCGCCAGGGAATAAACGTCTGACCATCATCTTGGGTTTTAATCCGATCGCGCGGGACATCGATCATATCTTCCACCCCATCCATTGGGAAGGCAATCCGGGCGCGATCGCTGATACAGCACAGAGCCTTAGAAATACTCAACGTCAGCGGCAAGCGAATCGTAAAGGTCGTCCCCTTACCCAGGGTTGAATCAATGGTCACCACCCCGCGAATCGCGCTTAAGCAGGTCCGAACCACATCCATTCCGACCCCGCGACCCGCCAAATCATCCGCTTGATCCCGGGTACTAAATCCAGGCATAAACAGTAAATCATAGACATCCAAACGAGTCATAATCTTCGCCACTTCCGGCGAAATTAGTCCCCGTTGTAATGCCTTAGCTTTCACCTTTTCCGAATCAATCCCGGCGCCATCATCCGAGACTGAAATCACCGTTTGGTTCCCTTGGTGGAACGCCCGCACGACGATCCGCCCGACCGGGGGTTTACCCTTTTTCCGGCGATCTTCAGGGGTTTCCACCCCATGAGCCAGCGCATTGTTAACCAAGTGGGTCATGGGATCAGTGAGTTGCTCCAGAATCATCTTATCGATCAAGGTTTCGCGACCCTCAACCTGAAGCTCGACCTGTTTCCCAAACTTAATCGCATTGTCCCGGACCCCACGAGGGAGGCGATCGGCAGTTTGAGCAAAAGGCACCATGCGCGATCGCGTCAGTCCTTCTTGTAACTGCGTCGTCACCTGGCGCAGTTGGCGGGTCACCTGTTCCGTTTCATCCACCAAAAATTCAATATCTGAAGCCGACTCCCGGACCCGAACAATCAGTTCCAAAATATCTTGGGATAGACTATGGAACGGCGTGAACCGGTCCATTTCCAGGGCGCTCCAATCGGACCCGTTATTGCCTTGGTCCTTATGGCTATTACTGCTCCCCACCATAAAGTGATAGTTTTGTCGCGAAGCCAGCAGAGAAATTTCCAGGAGCGATCGCTCGTACAAATCTTGCATCCGCTGCCCCACATCCGTAAGCTGGGAAACCTGATGCAGCAAATTATCCAAAAACTGCCGCATACGTTCCTGATTCTGCTCAATGCTATTGCGATTAACAACCAGTTCCCCTACGAGATTACTCAGGTTGTCTAATTGTCGCACCGGGACCCGCATAGTCTGCTCAAAGCCCCCACGCCGAGGGGTTCTGCCCCCGGAGTCATGGGAGCCTGTACCTGGAGTTTCAATCAACTTCGTCAAAGTGGCCCAATCATCAGAAGCGGTGGAATCTAAATCCGATTCCGGGAAGCCCGATGAGGATGCGGCGTTGGAATTCGTCGGCAAAGCAGCGAGAGCCGTGGCAGGGCTGGTTGTCCCTGGCTTTTGGCTACTCACCGGGTTTAATAGGAGTTCTAACTCCTCAAAACTCGCTTTGAGCGGCCCCATTGCTAACAAATAGTCTAATTCGGTAAAAACATCGGCGCCCTGGGTCAGTTTGGGTTCCGGGGGCAAATCCAGGCGCTCTCGGATGGGGGCGGATATAGCAACCGGTGGGGCTTGGCCCGAGTCACTCATTGCTGAGACGGACTGACTTTCTCCAAATAGTGCCTCAAAGTCTAAATTAGGCTCGGTAGACGAAGAAAATCCAGACCCGGAGAGGGCTGCCTTGGATGGCCCTTGGGCAGGCCGAGCCGTTTGGTTGACATCCAGGGTGGGCGATCGCTCCGTCGGTTCATCGAACAGCGACTCTAAGTTTTGATAAAAGTCACTGGTATCTTCCTTGTCATCCGAACTCTGCGCGTCCCAATTCCACTCCTCAGCGTCAAGGTTATTTTCCCCCTCCTCAAACAGGTTGGAGTTATCATCACCTTGGGCAAGCTCATCCGCAAACAGGTCAGAATCTAAATCCGACTCTGCCAGTAGGTCAAGATCTGGGATCGGCGGGGACGGTTCATCATCAAACAGTACATCCAAG